>DATKHY010000003.1:0-300000 GCA_035544215.1 Candidatus Binatia bacterium
TACGGCCATCTTCGGGCATCTCGGCAAGCAGAGCCAGCGTCTCGTGGTCGGGGCCTATCTGAAGGGCCAGCTCGACATCTACCGCTACACTCCGACCACGCTGACGTACTACTATAGCTTCAACAACGGCTTGGGCGGAGCATCGCAAGACATCGAGGGTGCCGCTTACAGCCCGTCCTCGAAGAAGTAGCAGTTACACTCAACAACTCGATACGCGAGTATCCAAACGGGGTGGTCGCACTAGTGACGGGCACCCTCTTTGTTTTCCGGCGTCCAGGTGCAAAGCCTCACAAACCCCGATGAACACCTTGGATCTTGGCCGTCGGCCATAAGTGCTCTTTCGCGATCGGTGCCGCCGCGGCGAGGGAAGTCTGTCACCTCCCGGGAGACGTTAGGACCCCGCCGAACGTTCCATCATTAAGAAAAGGGAGACCATGAAGATTCCAAATCTCAGCCGCTACGCGTTTAGCATGTACGCAGCTTCTGCGTTGCTGGCAGGCTGCGGCAGTTCGCAGCCGCCAGTCGGCGCAGCGAACGCGATACCGCGAAACGCAGAGATCAAAACGCACGCCGTGCATTACTCATCGTGGATGCGGCCGGAAGCGAAGAGTGGGGATCTGCTCTACGTTTCCAGTCAGAACGGCGGAGTGTTCGTCCTTTCGTATCCCAAAGGTGCGTTTGTAGGTGAACTTAGTGGGTTCGATTATCCCCACGCTCCCGCCGGCTTGTGCTCGGACAAACTGGGCAACGTTTTCATAGTAGATTCTCATGCGCAAAATATTATCGAGTACGCGCACGGTGGAACTAACCCCATTGCCACGCTCAGCGATTCTGGCAACTCTCCCAACGGTTGCGCTCTTGATCCCAAATCCGGGGACCTTGCTGTCGCAGGTGGTTCTTGCCCAGGACAATGTGAGGCTAATATTGCCGTATACACGAAGGCTATAGGATCTCCAACTGTTTACCCCGACCCGTCCGACGCTCGTTTCACCTGGTGTACATACGACGCACAGGGTAACCTCTTTACAAATGGCGCTCCCCTCACCGAACTCCCCAAGGGCAGCGGCACATTCACGAACATATACGCAAGTAACATCCTCGGTAACGGGCCGATCCAATGGGATGGCAAGTATTTGGCCGTTGGACAGCCCCACCAAGATACGCATGGGCCAACCACGATCTACCAAGTTCAGGTCTCCGGGACAACCGCAACAGTCGTCAACACAATTGAGCTTTCCAGTGGAAAAACCGACCGAAATCCGGGCAGCGGTTTCGTGCAGTTCTGGATACAAGGCAGCAGCGTCGTTAGCCCAAAGTTACCTTGGGGTCACGAAAGCGTCGGGCTCTGGCGTTATCCCGTTGGCGGAAATCCTATCGGGGCGATCGCTAGCCACGCGCTGGAGCCACTGGGCATCACCGTCAGCAAAGCCCCGAGGTTGTAGGGGCCAAGAACCATGAGACCGTCGGATCTTGGCCGCTAGGCGCTACATTCCGTGTCCGAAGTCAAGCATTGGATCGAAGCCTCGGGTCCGAAGGGTCGTCCCGACTTAACGACACCATATCGTCAAACGATCGTCAAACTCTGAGGTTCCGACAGCGCTACCGCCGCGCGGATCGCTGTCGCTTCGTTCCGGTAATTCGGCTGCCGGAGAATTTGCGCTGCTAGGTCGAGCGCCTGCGCCGTCTGTTGCGGTTTGCCCACGGCATACCCAGCTTCTATGGCGGCCATAATCGCCCGTTTCGCATCGCGCCGACGGCCTTGAACGTGAGCCACCCGCGCGAGCTCACGAAGCGTGCTTGCCCGAAATACACGGTTCCCTGTCGCCACTGCGGCATCGTCGGCGGCACGTGCTGCGCGCTCCGCCTCTGCGACCTTGCGCAGCATGAGTTTTGCGAACGACTCCGCGACTTTGGCGCCTATCCAGTCCGAGGTCTGGGCTCGGCTCAAGCCGATGGCGCGCCGAGCGTTATCCAGGATAGCCATGGGCTGCGGGTGCGACGCTCTCATTTGAGCCCGAGCTAGATACGTATGGGCGCGTGCGCAGAGGCTCGGAGAGCCAAGCCGTCGGCTTTGCTCGCAGATATCGGAAAGGCGCTCTATGGCCATTGAAACGGCGCCGCACTCGAGCGCAAGCGTCGCGTGCGAGAGATCGAGTCGCACCATGTCGAGGTCGAGTTTACTTTGTCGGGCCACTAGCCAGGCGTCGGCGAGCATTCGAGACGAGTCCGAAAACCGGCCAAGTTCGAAGAGAACGATAGCTGCCTCCAACGTGAGTTCGACATGCTCCGGAGCCGCGGCAAACTTCGCTGCCCGGAGATCCGGAAGCAAGCTCCTCAAACACGACAGGGACTCGTTGTGCTTTCCCATTACGAGATGGCCATAAGCTGCGATAGAAAGGGCGCGCAACCTCAGCCAACGCGCGGCATCGTTGCTCTGCGCAAGGGTATGGGCAATCGCAGTGGAGCCTTCAGTCGCCCGGTCGAACCGCCCAAGATGGATGTCCATTTCTATGAGAGCAAGCTCGATCTCGGTGTTGATGAGCGGCCGAGAGGGCTCGGTAGCGTCAACCTTCTCGAGAATCGATCGCGATGCCGCTAGCGCATCGTTTGCGCCAGCAAAGTCGCCCATGTACCGCTGTCGTATCAATGCCAGAAGACAGAGCGCCGAAGCGGTGAGAGAATCGTCGCCGCTCGCCGTTATCGCGGACAGCCGCGCGAGCGCGCCGGCAGTCGATCCCTTACTCGCCAGTGCCACTACCTCACGCAGTGGCGAGCACGCGCGATCCGGAGTCGTTCTCGCACGCACTTCGTGCTGTATTTCAGATGATAGCAATACTGCGATACGCCGCCGTATGCCGTGTTGAATCCGGGTATACTGACGTGCGGAGAGTCCCAGTTTCGCCGCGAGAAGGCCCCGCGGTATCCCGTCGACGTCAGCGTGGATTACCTCGTACCGTTGCCAAGCACGTTCCTCATCTTCGAGGCGATCGCTCTGAAGGCAGAGCTCCGCATGTCTGCAGACGGCATCGCGAATCGCGCTGGCTAGCGCAGCGTCCGCGCGAATTCGGGCTACCCCTTTTAACTCTTGCGAGAAGTACGCGCTCACCAACGGGTTTCTGCGTAACTCGGCAGGCTCTCGAAGATGCCTAAAAAAGTGTCGGCAGGCAGCGTCGAAGGAACGGTTCGGTAAAGCGCGGGTAGTCAAGGAAAGCCTCTCCTAGCAAGGATGCTCTCATTGTTCGATTTTGCCAAATCGCTGCCTTTTGGACAGACTTCGGCCATTTGGCGCCTCGTTGAAGGTCCGTCTGGTCGATGGACTTGAAACGAATGTAGTCGCATGGACTACGAGCAATCACCGCAATGAGCGTTTCAGAGTTTCTTCAGATTTATCCTAGACATTTATTTCGGGGCCATCGCACTTATTGCTACTAGGCCAAGGAGCAGGTTTTCACATGAAGCATCGCCGCTTTAGCCGCGCCCTGCAAACCGCAATCATTGCTGTTTTCGCCACATCGTTCGCCGCGTGCGCCGGGCCCGGCAACTCACCCGTAGCCGGCTCCCAAGTGTTCTCGACACAACCGCGCATCGGCGGGCAACGGCACACCGCCGGTCTGGGTCCGGTCGTGACGTCACAGTTTGGTGGCCAGATCTTCGGCTGGGACATCGACCAAAATGGAAACGACGGGGTGCTCTCGGAAACGGTACTCGGGAGCCAAGTGATCAATGCGATCGAGACGTTTGATGAATCGACCGGCAAGATCACCAAGGTCGTCCAAAAGGTACAACGTCCCAACGCGAACGTCGAGCCCGTGGTGGATGCAATCGCCGGGAGCGACGTCGGGATCGTCGACGTAGCACGCCAGATCCCACAGTTCGAACGCAACGATTACTTCGACCTGATCAACCCCGTGACGGGCGAAAAGATCACCGGGCGCTCGAAGCCGCGCCAGATTCTCGGGGACGTTCCGAACTTTTTCACGAATAATCAGGCCTCATCGAGTCAAGTCATGATGGCCCTGTACCCGAACAAAAAAGGCGAGGATGCAGTCGGCTTGTATACGTACGACACCGTCCGCAACGCCTGGGGAAAGCGGGTGGACTTCCCGAGGACGTTTCTTTTCCAAACCGGCTTCCCGAACTATGCGGCGGTCGACGCCACGACGGATGAAGCGGTGGTCGGCTATCTCGGCCGGCCACGCTACAATCCGCACGAGTCGGCTACCATTTACATCATGGATGCGGCGACCGGAAAGCACCTTCGCAGCTTTTATGGCGTCGGCTACGGCTGGCCCCACGGCATGGCGATCGACCCCACGACGGATACGATGTGCACGACGACCACGGGTGACATGGACGTCGAGTTTTATAATCTGGCGACTGGTAAAGGCAAAGCCGTGATGATCCCCATTTTCTACAGCAAGGGGCCCCTAACCAATGGCGCCGCCGTGGCGGCCGATCCGATTCATCATCTGTTTCTAGTCGCACAGTTGAACTCGACCTTCGCGCCGAATGGAAGCACGGTCATCGTGTACGACGAGCACGGCAAGCTCGTTGAATTCATCAACGGATTCGAGTTTCTCAATCGGTTTTCGGTCGTCGTACCGCACCTTGCCGTCAATCCCTCAAATCGGACGGGATACGTCAATGGGCCGAATCTCAATCAGCTTCAGGAGTTCACTTACTAAACAAGGAGACTTCGAATATGCGTCGGCACCCCATGCTCGGTATTGTCGCGGTCGCCGCGTTCGCCGGTTGCAGCTCACCGCAGACGTCGACCACACCGTTCGTGCAACAAAACGCTCCGGTCGCGCGAGACTCCGGTCATGCGCGATCGTGGGTGCTGTCTCAAGCTAGGAGCGAGGACCTCGTCTACGTCTCCAACGTGTACACCATTACCGTGTATTCGTTTCCGAAGGGCAAGCTGGTCGGGTCGCTCATCAATTTTTACAAACCGTACGGGGAGTGTGTCGACAAGAGTGGCGACGTCTACATTACCGATAGCTCGTTCGGGAAGATCTACGAATACGCGCACGGCGGCGCAAAGCCGATCCGAACCCTGAAAGATCCGTCGTATCAACCCTACGGCTGTGCCGTCGACCCGACGACGGGCAACCTCGCGGTCGCGAACTATTCGGACAACTCTGATCGCGAGGGTAACGTCGTCATCTATCACAAGGCCAAGGGATTTCCAAAATCGTACATCGGCTACGGCCTCTACTACTATTACTATCTGGCCTACGATCCG
Organism: Candidatus Binatia bacterium; assembly: GCA_035544215.1. GTDB lineage: Bacteria > Vulcanimicrobiota > Vulcanimicrobiia > Vulcanimicrobiales > Vulcanimicrobiaceae > Cybelea. Next base: position 5,246 of record DATKHY010000003.1, read on the forward strand.
AAGGGGAACCTGTACGTCGACGGCCTCAATTACGGCGGCTTCAACTTTGAGTTCGGCGTGCTCCGCAAAGGGGGCGGCCAGATTAACCCCGTCCTGCTTCCTCAGACCATCAGGTTTCCGGGCGGCATCCTATGGGACGGCCAGTACGTCGCCGTTGGCGATAATGCGGGTGAGGCGATCTATCAGTTCACGTTCAGCGGCAGCACGGCGACGCTCGAAGGCACGACGCCCTTGACCGGTGCGGGCAACGTTGGTCAGTTTGGGATTGCGCGCTCGAGCGTCGTTACGCCCAATCAGTTCTTTAGCAACTCGAGCTCGGCCGTCGTAGTCTACCCCTATCCCGGCGGCGGAGCGCCGACCAAGACGATCACCAAGGGCGTTTTCTATCCGTTTTCCGCGGTTGTCAGCCACGCCCCGATCCGCAACTAGCGGTGGGACACGACGTTGGCTGGCGCGAAACCGACACGGTCGCACATTGCGGCGAGGTCAGCGACGGCGAGTTTGCATGCGGCTCTGTGGCCCCGCGCATCGGTAAGCCCAGGAAGAGTCTCAAGAGCGGCTTAGGCGGCCCGTTCGGCGCGGCGATAAGCCTCGCTCGAAAGTAACTTCAACGATTCGTACGCGCACGGCTTCGCTGACTTGGTGCCCCTTTGCGCGTTGCCGCATGTCGAGTGGATCACGAATCATTCTGGCAGGACGGGTCTGCACACCTAAAAGTCGAACCGCATCAGCGGTTGCTCTTGCGCATGGAATGCGCCAGCCTAGAACTACTTTCCGGCGCCGCGAAATCGGAATGGGAGATGTTATGGAGTTGCAAGATGATTCGGCTTGGTGATCATGTTGTCGTGAAGGGTGAGGACGAGGAAGCGATCGTTACTGCGGTGCATCCTGACTCACAGGTCGAAATCGAGTTCCTGCACGCATCCGAGGGTGGGCCGCGGCGGAGGCGCTACGCCGCCGAGGCGCTCGAGAAGATCTCGCGGACCTCTTAGCGTCCCAGGCAAAATGGCCGACCGAGCGCTCGTTGTTGCGTCGAAGTGCGAGCGGTGCAGAAGGTCTCGCCGCCGCCAAAAGGAAGCTCTGCCGCCCAAACAGCGATAAGGAATGAGGAGCACTCGTGAACGGAACCATTAAACTTGTGGCGCCGCTTGTCGCGGCGCTCGGAATAGCCGCCTGTAGCTCTGGCGGCTCGAACATTCCAGGCGCCTCCGGAGCGCCGGGTCAACCCATGATCACGCAGGCACGCGGATTCGTGCCTGCCTGGATGGTCAAGAACGAAGCGCGCGCAGCCTGCCCGCAGGTCATCGGACAGCCGACCTGCCTCGCGCTGATCAAGAACGGACCTCAACCTAACTGCAGCCCGTCGAGCAGCTGCGGCTTCACGCCGAAGGATCTCGAGACCCGCTACAAACTGCCGATCACGAAAGGATCCGGCCAGATCGTGGCGATCGTCGACGCCGGCGATCATCCCGACGCCGCTTCCGACCTCTCGAAGTATCGAACGCAGTTTGGCCTCGGAACGGCCAGCTTCTTCAAGTACAATCAGAACGGGCAGCAGAGCAACTATCCGTCGTACACCGGCTGGCATCTCGAGATCGATCTCGACATCGACATGGTCTCGGCGGCATGCCCGCTCTGCACGATCTATCTCGTCGAGGCGAACAGCGCGAGCACGAGCGATCTCGATACGGCCGAAAAAGAGGCCGTGACGCTGGGCGCGCACATCATCAGCAACAGCTGGATCTGCTACGGCTCGATCAACTGCGTCGACCATTCGGCCTTCGACCAGCCGGGCGTGGAGTACCTCGCCGCGTCGGGTGACGCCGGCTACGGGCAGAACGGCGCGCCGGAAGCGCTCGGGACGGTCGTTTCGGTCGGCGGCACACAGCTCGCGAAGAGCGGATCGACCTATACTGAATCTATCTGGTTCGACGGCGGCGGCGGTTGCGCCACCGGCGAGACCAAGCCGTCGTGGCAGCACGATCCGGACTGCTCGTACCGTACCGACTCCGACGTCTCCTCCGAGGCCGGCTGCTCGCCGGGCGTTGCCGAGTACGACACTCTCAGCGGCGGCTGGGTCGGCGTCTGCGGCACGAGCGCGGCGTCGCCGCTGAACGCCGGCATCTACGGTCTCGCGGGCAACGCGAGCTCGCAGGACGCGGCCAAGAAGTTCTGGACGCTGACGAAAACACAACACAAGAAGGATCTGCACCGCGTCTCAGGCGGCGGCAACTGCGGCAGCTACCTGTGCGGGGACGGCAGGTACAAGCGCTACTACTCTGGGCCGGCCGGCTGGGGAAGCCCGAACGGCATCGGAGCCTTCTAAAGACTCCGGTCCAGGATGGAAACTCTGAGGCGGGTGCGACTGCACCCGCCTCGTTGCACTTTTATCGGTAGATAGTGCATGCACAACGCCTCAACGCGGAAGCGCTCCCACGTAATAGGCGATGCCTGCCGGGCTGTTCATCCCCAGTCGGAACTGGTGCCAGGGCTCAGTGGATCCGGTACGTCGGCCGGGGAGTTCATTTTGCTGATCGTCTGGTATGGCTGACCCTGACCGGCCCTGTACTCCTCGACGTCGCCGTAGGCGCTGGACGCGGTGCCCGTCGGGAGGGACACACCGCTCGTGATGGTCCGGCTCGGCGATGTCGCGCCCTTCTTATACTCAGTCACGCTGTTGTAGCCGAGGTTGGTCACCCAGAGGTTGCCGCGGCGATCGATCGCGCAGAATTCGGGAAAGGAGAGACCGTCGGTGATCGTCTGGAACGGCGCGGTCTGGCCGGGCTCGTTCTCCGAGATCGAATCGGACCCGTTATTCAGCACGTAGAGAACGCCGTTGGCGCCGATGCAGAGGCCCACCGGAGAGCTAACGCCGTCTGTAATCTCCGCAACCGGCCCGACCTCATATTTCCTCGCGTCGTATACGTCGATTTTCCCCAGCGTGTTCTCGGCCACGTAGAGCAGCGGCATCGACCGGGCGCCGCCTACCGTTTGGCGCAGTGGCGCGGCCGGCGCCACTCCGGCGGGCAGTCCGACCGGGGGTGTCGTCCCGCTGCAGGCCGCGAGTACGGCCGCCGTGATCAACCCTCCAAGTTGCGCACCTCACGATACACCGCCCACTGCTCTTCTGCGCGGCGAGTGCCATTTCCGCGACATCGACGGGCCCCATCACATTTCGGAGCGAGGCGCGTTATGTACGATGGGTTCTGATCCTGTGCTTTTGATAACGAAGAGCTGCTTTTAGGGAGGCCCTACGTGAAAAACGTCGCGTTTCTCGCGCTTCTTGCGCTGCTTGCTTCTTATGCCGCTGCCTACGGCCAGGCGCCCCAGACAAACCCCTACCCGACGATGGCGCCGATCGCGAAATACCTGATGCCCAGCGCTGCCGCCGAAATCGCCTTGGCTCGCACGGCAGGGCCGTCGTCGATCTCCGCTCATGCCGAAGTGCTCGTCCTGACGAAGCAAGGCTACGTCGTTGGGGCCAAGGGCACCAATGGCTGGGTCTGCTTTGTCGGACGCTCGTGGTCGGCCGGTCTCAATGATCCCGAGTTCTGGAACTGGCGGGGTCTCGGGCCGGCGTGCCTCAACCCGCCGGCCGTGCGAAGTGTACTCCCGCAATACATCGCACGTACGAAGTGGGCAATCGCCGGTGACACCCGCGAGGAGATCGCTGCGAAGTCGAAAGCCGCCTACGCCGACCACCAATTCACCGATCCCGCTCCCGCATCGTTTGCGTTCATGCTATCGAAACAAGGCTACCTGCTCGGCGCCGACGGACCGTGGCGTCCGCACGTTATGCCGTTCACCGCGTACGACCAAATGGCCACGTGGGGCGCGGGCTTCAAGGGGTCGCCAATCGATGGGCCCTCGGATTACACGTACTATCGCCCGTACGAGCCGTTGACGATCGCTATTCCGGTGTCCCACTGGTCCGACGGTTCGCCCGCGCCAAAGTGACAGCGCTTATTTCCGTTCGCGATTCTTCGACGACACGGATTTGTGCGCGACAAAGCTCTATCTGTGCTCCAGGAATGCGTGGCCCCGAGCCTTGTGGACAGCCTGTGCATAGACCCCGTGACCGGCCGCTCGTCGTCGAAGAGGCTGAATAGGCGGAAGAGAAACGTCGTAGACCGCGGTTAGATTCGCTGTTACGATCAAGGCCTTCCGTTGACCGCCCCCGTTTGATAGGGCGGCCGGTTCGTTTTATACGAGGAGGCTGCCGTGAACGATATGGAACGCGTCTGGAAACGAATTAAGACCACGGCGGCGAGGTTCGCTAGGCGCAAAGCCGTCGTTGGCGAGGCTGAATCGCGAGATACCGTCCTCGAAATCTGCCGCTCGGAAAATGCGAAGTCGCCACCCCCCGAGGCTGTAGACTACCTGACGGCCGAATTGCTGCGGCTCACCCGAGAGGGCCAGAACAACTAGGCCGAGCGCGTCACGCTGGAAGGCTACCCCCTCTTCCCTGAAGTTGCGCTTTACGCTTCGACGCCGGATGCATCTCGCCGTGCTCGGACGCGCAGTTGGCGAATGAGTTCCAGACATTCATTGCGTCACGCACCGCTCTGCCAGCGAACCGAGCACGTACGCTTTTAACGCCCGGCCGCGGCCCAAAGTCCGCCCGCGCCATCCGACGCTACCGCCAAGAGATCGTCGAAGCTTTGCGGCTGTTGCGGCCCTCCAAACCTCGTCGTTATCTGGGGACCGAATAACAGCGTAATTTGTGCGTATCCGAACGATCTCGTTTCCCCCGGTAACTACGAGCTCGACCCTGCGACACTCACGATCCAGTCCTTGAACACGTCGCCTAGTCCGTGATCGTATCGCGGGCTACGATCCAGTGCGAGGTCCGAGTCTTGCGTTCTCGGGAATCATCTCAATGAGCCGCTGGTTCTGGACCCAAGTATTCAAAAGATTCAAGGCAGGAAAGCTCAGGTTCGTTAGCAGGCGATCCTCGCGCCAACTGCCCGTCCTCGCCTCGTACATGCTGTGATCGGCGCCGGGAATGACGCCGATCGTGTAGTTTTCGTTCCCCGCCTCGGCCATCGTCTTCGCGAATAAGGCGATGTTCTCATCGGGATCGCCGATGGTATCGTGCTGCGCGAACAAAAGCAGAACCGGCCCCGTAAAACGCCGCCAGAATTCGGTAGGTTGAACGGCACCCGACTCGCGCCAAAACTTCCATGCACTGGAGCTTTTCGACGCTGGCGGACCGACGTAGGGGTCCGGAAACCACGGACGGTTTGCATATTTCGTGTAGGCCGCCGCATACGCGTCCCAATCTTGGCCCGTCCGCGCGTAGTGAAACTTGAGGCGCTGAAAAGCAACCGCATCGGCGATGTCACGTTCGTTGAAACCATCGACGCGCATCATCCTTGCAGTTCGCTCTATCTCTTCGGTGTTCGCGTCGACGATGCTGCCCGACTCATTCACAATGAATCCGACGCCGTTCTCTAGAGTCGCGACTTTTGGCGCGATGATCCCACCTTGGCTCATCCCCCAGATTCCGGTCCGCGCGGGATCGATGCCGGGTTGCTGTTTAAGAAACCGAAACGCCGCCGCGGCCACCTGCTCAACGCCGTTGTCCCCTGCCGCACCGCTGGAATCGCCGACGCCCCGCTTGTCGAAACTCAACACGACAAAGCCCAAGCGGGCAAACTGATCGGCGACGAAATCTTCGAGCGCGTAAAAGCCGCTTCGCGGCTGCCCGTTCGAACCCGACAGAAGGAGAACAGCGGGAAACCGGCCCACCCCCGGCGGTCGTCGCAGCGTTCCGGATATGCGCGCGCCGAGGGCATCGAAAGTTACGTCTGCTAAATTGGCGACGGTTACTCGGTGAAGCATCGCGGTCGCGCCGTCGACGGCAAATGTGAGATCGTTCGCCCCGAAGCTAAACTGGGCGGTCACGGCCACCGGAGCGTAAATAAGCAGGGATGGACCCCCAAAGAACGACCCGTTTGAAAGCGGATAAAGCCGGCCTGTTCTTCCAGTCAAGCGATCGAAGAAGTAGAGGGCCCCGAGCGACTCACCGATGACGACGTCGTGGCCGTGCCCATCGGAGAAATCACCGGTGAACGGAAGCAGATCGCTTCGGCCCATCTTTCGTAGCGGCCAAAGGTCGAATACACCCTGGCTTATCCCGAAGCGGTAGCTGCCTTGGAATCGTTCGCCCGAAAGTGCGCCCGCCATGAATAGCGTAGCGCCGTCCTTGAGAGCCGTGATCGTCGTCGTTCCGTTCGCTGTCGATCCTGAGGCAGGAAACGCAGTTTCCCCCTCTTTTGGGAAGGCGATCGTCGCCTGCTGAACGCCTTTGCCGTCGTGCCAAAGCGTGACGACCAAATACAACGTCTGCGTGCCATCTTGTACGACCCCCGCCCACGAACCATCAAGCCCCGACGGTGGGCTCGCGACCGCGAAAAGACACGAGAACAGAACGTTCCCAAGGGTCGCAAAGATGCGCGACATTTTACTGAATCATAGTACGTAAGGTCGCTAAGGCGATTTGACTAACGTTTGCTAAGGAAGTTTGCGCGTCCTTTTCGGATTCGGAAACGCGCTATCAACTTTTATCAAATACTGAGCGATTCGTTTGGCGCGTGAGACACGATTACAATAAAGGAGCGGCTAAACTACGCTGGCGAACGGGACGATGTCATGAGTGCCGTACTTTCGCGGAGACGGTTTGTCGTGGTCTCTGCGAGCATAGCAGTAGCGGCGTGGCCGAAATGGGCGCACGGCGAGGGCGCGTTTATTCAGGACGCGGCTTGGTCGCCCGACGGCACACAGCTCTTATTCTCGAAGGGCGACGTACGAGGGCCAATGCATCTATTTCTCATCCGTAGCGATGGCTCGGCTTTACGGCAGATCACGGCCGGTGCATCGGTCAACGTGTTCGGCGCCTGGTCGCCCGACGGCACCCGCATTGCATTCCGCTCGAACCGAGACGGCGCGAACGAGCTTTACCTCATGCAGCCCGACGGTAACGATATTCGCCGGCTGACGTTTGGTGGAGCGCCCAATACTTTTCCGTCATGGTCGCCCGCCGGGCCGATCGCCTTCAATTCGAAGCGCACGGGAACGTGGCAGATCTTTGAGGTCGCCCCCGGTAAGACGCCGGTGCAGATCACAAATAGCGCTTGGAACAACGAGAACCCCACCTACTCGCCGGATGGCCAGCTCATCGCGTTTCAATCGAACCGCCGACGACGTGAAGCGATTTACGTCATCAGTAGTGATGGTAGCAGCGAGCGCGTCATATCGGGACCGCAGCCCTTCTGCATCTTTCCCTCTTGGAGAACGAGCGACGTCCTAACCTTCAGCTCAAGTGCAAGTGCGGACAGCCCGGCCGACAGCATCGATGCGGTGAGCCTCGAGACAGGTGCAGTGAGCAAACTTCCGGTTAAACCCGGCTTCTTCGTACGCTGGGACCGGGATGGACGTCAGGCCGCCATCATTAGCGGAACGTACCCGCAGAGCAACCTATTCCGCTGCAACCTGGACGGGACAAACGTCGTCGAGATCGCCTAGACAAATTGACGAAGGGATCGCCCGGGATGGTCGCGATGGTATTCGCTGCTCTTTCGTTCACCTTGATTGGCGCATCGGTACCAGACGCGCAACCGAATGACGCTGTGCGTGCCGGCGCCTACGTCTGGAATCTTACGCCTCTATTCGCATCAGATGTGGCCTGGGAAGCCGAGCGGCAAGACATCGTGCGGCGCCTGGCGGTCATCGGCCAGCTCCGCGGTATGATGCACGACGAGGCAACCTTCACCGATGTGATGAGCCAAACAACGAAGCTTCGTCAAGACGTCGCGAATCTCGCAAATTACGCGCTCCTCGAATCATTACTCGACGTTGATTCTGCGGAACTTCAAGCGCGATATGCGGGTGCAGCCGCGCTCGAAGCCAACGTCTTGGCGACGCTCTCCTTCGTCGACGACGACGTGCGCAAGCTGGGGCCAGAGCAAATTGCGGCATTTCTACGCGTCGATCCCCGGCTGGACAAGTACCAGGTTAGGCTTCACACCATCTTCGTTGAGTCCCCACACGCACCGTCCCCCGCGTCCGCGTCGGCAGAAGCCGGACTCGTAAACTGGCAGGCGTCTAGCGGCAAGGTCTGGCTGTCGATGTTCGAGCGGAGCATCGCGTGGCCTAGGTTTCAACTCGACGTGAGAACGTCGGTGCGTCTAGACCGCGGCGAATACAATTTGCTGCGTGCATCTCCAAAGGCCGGTACGCGGCGAGCGGCCGCGAACGAATACTTCGGAGAGCTGCAAACCTTCGCAGATACGTTTGGGGTTGTGCTGACCCAGCGAGTCGCCGCGGATCTCGCTCTGGCGCGCTTCCGGAAGTTCGACACGGGTTTGGAAGCGGCGCAGTTCGACGAGGGCATGCCGCCGGCCGCGACCAAAGCCATGATTGACTCGGCCCACAGCCACGTCGGTTTGCTGCATCGGTACGTCGCACTTCGAATGCGCGCGCTGGCAATAGCGCATCCGTCCTTCTACGACCTGTACGGGACACCCCCAACCACCGCGCACGTGTTCACCGTGCCAGAGACTCTCGCCATCACCCGAGCCGCGGCTGCACCTCTGGGGCCGAGCTATCAAGCGCGCATGGATCGCGAACTTGCCAGACCGTGGCTGCATGCACCGCCGTGGCCGCAGAAACGCGATACCTATGGGAATTGGGGAAATTTTATTGCCGGAAAGCCGACATTCGGCTTCATTCGGTACCAAGGAAGCCTTCTCGACTCGTGGCGCCTTTCGGGCCTCATCTTCTCACTGATGGTCAAGACAAACATTCCCCGGGACCGTCCCGGCGATCAGCGCGAAGATCCAGGCATCTATGGAAACGGCGTCCTCATGGCCGGCCAGTTGCTGCATGACGACTATCTCGTCGAACACGCGGTCAGCAAGGCCGATCGCATCGACTATTTGCTGGCTGATCTCGAGCACATGGTCTCGGATTGCTTCGACGACGTGCGTCTTACGGAGTTTGTCGCGGGCGTCGAAGCCGAGATTGAGGTGGGTTCCACTCCAAGCAGCTCCGACATCTCCGGCCTCTACGGACGGCTGCTGCGCTCCTATTACGGCAGCGATCTCGCCATCGATCCCGTTTTCGACCTTGGCTGGATTTCGGAGCCGTATTTGTTTTACGGCTACATTTCACAGCACTTTCCCGCGTCGATGGCTTCGGCGAGCCTCCTCGTAGAGCGCGCTCGAGCTAATGACGCGCTGGCCATCCGCGGCTTCGACCAAGTGCGGGGTCGGTTCGACAGTGACTATTCGTACGATCTTTTGAAAGCGGCCGGCGTCGACCTCGCGACCCGTGTTCCGTACGACGCGGCATTTGCACGCATGAAGCACCAGCTTGACGAACTCGAAGCAAACCTGCAATAAAACTTCACGGCAGTCGCACGACGCCTCAACGCGGAGGCGCCCCCGACGTAGTAGGCGATGCCTGCCGGGCTGTTCATCCCCAGTCGGAACTCGTGCCAGGGCTCGGTGGATCCGGGCTTAAAGACCACGACCGCGGGTGTACTGCTTTCGGAGACGTAGACGTAACCTGTCTTGTTGACGATTACGTCGGCCGGGGCGTTCATTTTGGTGATCGTCTGGTATGGCTGACCCTGACCGGCCCTGTACTCCTTGACGTCGCCGTAGGCGCTGGACGCGGTACCAAATTCGTGACGTAGAGTGTGCCCTTCGTGTCGCGCCAGTACGATGCCGTGCAGCATATGCTCGGACAATACGAGAGCGACGCGATCTCTACTTCGCGCCTCTACGTGTACGAGGATTTAGCCGGGCATATGCTGGATCCGGGATATCGTGAACAGATCCGTTCCGGACGTATTGCGCCAACTTCGCACCCAGAGTTTCTGGTTGGAAGATTCCTTAATAAGCTTAGCACCTTGATTTCCGCGGGCGTCATCGATAGTGAAATCGCGCTTGCGCAGTTCGCGCAGGCAGCGCCACGCTTGTGGGAATGCTTGCTGGCGGTGATCGCTCTACGTCGGTCGTGATTCCCGAGTTTTTGGCGCGGTTTCGAGTCGTTCGTCGTACTTTGCCGATCTGTGGATTACGAGAAGTACCCCCTGAGTTTATCGGTCGCACACCGCGCCGGCTACGGAGCGGTTGGACGCGCGCCTTGACGGAAGTGCAAACCACGAGCGAGTTGGCATACGATGCGACAGGCCACCAAAACCTTTCGCCTCCGGCAGGCTGACGCGGCTTTCGGGGCGGCCTCCGCTTCTCCAAACATCGACTCGCCTTTTCAATATCAAGCGTTAGGTTGCACGCCTGCGCGTCATAGGCCCAACGGGCGCGAACTTCGGTAAGGCTGTGCACCGAGAGGATTTGCGAGAGCCGGAAGTAGGCGCCTCCAGCGTGTCATGCGACGTGGTACTTCCCTGAGTAGCCGAGGCTTCGGTTTTTCCAGAGGCATTCCAGCGGGATCAATAATCATCAAATCACAACATGAGACGACGGGGAATTTAGCCTTCTACGTGATCGATTGCCTACCGACTGTCAGTTCCGCTCTCTTGCCACGGTCGATGACTGAGCGCCCTGTGACGTTGCCACATTTAGGCGAGCAGCGTCACGTGTCGGGCGTGCGCTTGCCCCTCCGTAATCCAGTTGACGCTGTAACTCGCATCGATCCGACGCTCGGCGCGTGTGCTAGAATCAATGCGCAGATGAAGGTCGTGAACTCTGGCCGACGGGGTCCCTTCCGAAGCGTCGGCCACGTGCAGCTTGCACTGCTAATCGGGGAAGAGGATGATGCACGCCTCTTTCATGCTTGAAGTTATGTCCCCTGTGGCTCTGTCGTCACCGCTTCAGGGTGGGCTGTGGCAGTTCGTGGGGCGTCGGCGGGAGCTCGCGGAGCTTCACGAGTGCGTGTGCAACGCAGCTCGGGGAGTTCCAGGCGTGGTCTCGATTTTCGGCCCGGCTGGAATTGGAAAGACCCGACTCCTCGCAGAATTCGAACGAGCAGAGGGCATCCCCATCTTTCGGATCCACTGCAGGGAAACTGAGATGGAGCCCCTCGCGGCGATTAGTCGGCTTCTGGACCAACTGCGGTCAATCTCGCACCTTGCCGACCACGCACAGCCACCGGCAACCATGGGAGAGTTGTTCCGTTGCATCCTCGACGAGCTGCGTAAGGTTTGCGCTGCAAAAGTCTGCGCGCTTGTAATTGAAGATGCCCATTGGGCCGCCCCTGATGTGAGGGCGTTCGTGAATTACGTCATTGATGTAATGAACGTCCTAGAATCCAAACCACGCATCCTAATACTCGTGACTTTCCGCGAATTCTCAGTCGCCGACTCGGCTCGTGCTGGATTCATCGAAACCCTACTACAACGCGAAAAGCATGCGCTTCAGCTACCGCCTCTTTCAGTGGGCGAAATTGCGGCAATGGTCCCCGCGTACCGCTTTACCGAGCGCATTTTCTATGAACTAGTTAGGCTTTCAGAAGGAAACCCGCTGTACGTCGAGGAGTTGATCCCAGTGTTGCGCGAGGGCGGAGTCGGGTCGCTGCCCTTGCGAGTTCAGACCGCGACGCGCACTGCGCTGGCAACGCTTAGCACCAATGCGCGCCGGGCTCTGTACGCTGCTTCCGTGATCGGAGTCCATTTTTCTTTCGAAGATGTTGCGGCGCTCTGCGACACTCCGAATGATGCGCTACTCGACGCTTTACAAGAGGCGAGCGACAACCGCTTCGTTCAGCCCGGGCCCTCCAGCTCAACGTATCGCTTCCGTCATGCGCTGATCCGAGAGATCGTCTATAATGCGCTGCTGCCGGCCAATGCGACGCGGTTGCATCGTCGGGCGGCTCGCGCGATCGCCGGGTCACGTCGCTGCCGGGATCACCTCGCTGAGCTCGCCGCTCACTGCGAGCGCGCTGGCTGGCCTGGACGTGCGTCAATCCTCTTTCTTCGTTCCGGCACGGCGGCCGAAGAACTCCACGATTTCGAATCGGCAGCATCGGCCTATCTGCGCGCGCGGTCCAACGCGCCGTCGCATGATGCGCGGCTCGCGGTGTTGGCGGCGCGCCATGCAAACTGCCTGTTTGCGATTGGAGCTTTGGAAGAAGCTGCCGACGCATTCGCTGAAGCGGCGGCCCTCTACGACGCACTTGGGTCCGTTGAGATGGCCGCTAACTTCGTAGACCGCCGATCGATATGTCTCGAACGAATCGGCGAACCCCAAAGGGCCCTACGCGAGCTTGACGCCATGCTGCTGCGGACAAAAAATACCCTCCCCGAAGTCGCCGCTAGGGTCGTCCTGGCGGGAGCCTCACTCTCACAAGCTTACCGACCACTGCTTGCCCGAGAATACGATAAGTGGTGCACTCATATGCAACATGTGCGACGGCCGCAAGCCTCCGCTTATCATCGCATGGCTGAAATGAAATTTGAAGCTATTCGTGATGTCCAAGAAGGTCGGTGGTCAAAGGGAATGCGAGCCTTCGATCGAGCGCTGGAGCTGGTAGGTCGCCTGGGTGACGCCGAGGATAAGTTCGATACGGCGGTCATGGCCGCAAAATACCACGCTTTAGGAGGCGACATAGCACGATCCTCAGCGCTCTTTCGACACGCATACGCCATCGGCAAGTCCGAAAACAGTACCTGGATGCAGCATCTGGCCGGAACGCGTCTCGTAAGGCTTTTAGTGTTCAGCGGTTGCCTCGGCGAAGCTCGGATGTTGCTAGAGCGCTGCGTCGAACTGCCCGCATACTCACACTTGATGCAAATTAGCGTGGCGACGAACGCACTCCTGCTTGGGGTGCTTCAAGACGACGCCAACCTTGTCGATCGTTTCCTAGATCAACGCTATATTGATATGGGACTTCGCTATCCATCGAGCGCGGTGCTCTGCGACATTGGATTTTCATATGGCATCGCTTTGCGTTCGCGAAATCGGATTGCCGAGGCGCGCGAACTGGTCTCGAAGATCCTAGACCACGTTCACCAACCGTGGGAGGCGCGCCCCTTTCTGGCCATGACTTCCCTTTGGGGGGCGGCAAGAGAAGCTAACCGGGCGCAACAGCTTTTGACAACCTCGATGCACGTACCGGGGGCGAGAGGTTACGTCCATTTGTGCGTTGGCCACGCACGTCAGCGATCGAAGGATCCTCGTGCGCGTCATGATGGGAAACGCGCCGCGCAGGAGTTTCATAACAGCGGGCTGAGGCTTTTTGAAGCCATGGCTTATGAGCTGGCCCAGGACCGCAAACGCGCTGTAGCGCTCTATCAGAGTTGTGGTTCAGTGTACGACATCGCTCGCTTAACCGGACTGCGCTCAAATGACGAGCTCTTCACAGTGCGTCAGGCTCAGATCGTCGAGCTCGTTATCCGTGGCGAGACCAATAAGAGAATCGCCGAGGCACTCGGCATTGCAACCGGAACGGTTGGTGCGCACTTAGCAATTATTTATCGAAACCATGGGGTCTCGTCGAGGGCACAACTCGTCGCCAGCGTTTTGGCGAGGCGCAATCCCGGCCCGCATGCTCATGCAGGGCCTCCGGCCTCATTAAGCCACTAAGCAAATGCTATAGTGCTCTTCCCGCTTAAGACATGTTAGCGTAGAAGGATCTAATTGCAGGTCGTAACCGACCGAGCGGGAGATCACGATATGCGTTTCTCAGCATCATCCTTCAAGCTCGCAAGCATTGTTGGCGCAACGGTGCTCCTCGTTGCGTGCTCAGGCGTCTCGCAGCCATATTCCGTCCCTGCGGGGATTGCCGCCTCGCCTCCTGTTCGCGTCATCAGCGAACTTGTGTCCGGTGGGCGAGTGCGGGTTACCCCCCACGCTGCTCGCGCATTGCTCTACGCTGCTGTGTTGGACAATAACGCGGTCGAAATCTACCGGCAGAAAGGTCAGAATCAACAGCCTATTGGTCAAATCGGCGGCCTCAACCAGCCGTATACGGGTCTCTTTGTTGACGGTATGCGGAACCTTTACGTTTGCAACTATGGAAACGGGACTGTCACCGTGTACGGTCCGGGCAAGACCGCGCCGTTTGAGACGCTAACTCGGGCGGGCAACCCTGGCGCGGTGGTCGTGGGCTCGGACGGAACCGTGTATGTTGCAGACCGCCACAACGGCTACAACGGGTCAATCCTCGTGTATCCACCAAACCAGACAACCCCATCCGGCTCACTTTACGCGTTCACAGGTGGTGCGTATCCCATAAGCATGGCGCTTAACTCTCTGAAAACGGTCCTATATATCGGTTTCGATCTCCCGGCGGGCGGAAATGGCAAAGTCGAAAGGGTACAGCTCCGTTCGAAGAAGGCTACGAATCTCGGGATTACCGTCGGAACAGCCGGCGGCATCGCGATCGACAGCAAGAAAAATCTCTTGCTGGTTGATGGATTGGTTCCAGCCGTGGATGTGTTCCCTCCGGGGAGCACGAAACCATCGCAGCAGATCACGGGCTTCCAGGGAGCGGCCGGTATCGCGCTCAATCACGGCAACACTGAACTTTGGGTTGCGGAAGGCCTTAACAACACCATTGCTGGTGTGACGTACCCCGCCGGCGCGATCGTCGATACAATTACAGTCGGCACTGGAGTATTCGACGTCGCCACAAGTCCCGCGAACCCTCACTGACGTGGCCTCGCCTTACTCGGTCGTTGCCTCTTTCCGAAGGTAACGCTCGGAACAGATTGCTCTTCGTAGTCGAAGCCTGAACGCCAAACGAAAGGTAACGATTTTCTGATGCGTATCTCCAGGTTCGGCCCTTTCACCTTAGGCGTATTAGCAGTCGCGGGGGCATTCACGGGTTGCGTCGCTGGTGGGTCACAGTCAGCAGTGCTCGGCCACAATGGATTGATTCCTGCACAGTCGGCGGACGCCGGCATCGCTGCCCTGCGTCCAGGCATTTTTAAGGAGGCGCTGACCGGCGCGCAACGGCCAGATCACCTCAGGTCATGGATTTCTCCGGACATCGAAAGCGTGCACAAACTCCTCTTCGTTTCCGATGCGCTTGGCGTTGTGTGGATTTACAAAATGCCTAGTCTCGAGCTTAAAGGAATCCTAACAGGTTTCCAAGCGATAAATGGTGTGTGCTCCGACCATAAGGGCAACGTTTGGGTCGCCATGTCGGGGTTCGAGCAAATGTGGAAGCTTGCACATGATGGCACGATAGTAAGTATTTTGCAAGACACGATCGGAACTCCGATTGGGTGCGCAGTGGACCCGACGACTGGAAATCTCGCCGTGTCGAATGTCGGCAACAATCAGCCACCGCCCATAGGAGGAAGCATACTCGTGTACCGACGTGCCTCGGGCGTCCCAACGGAGTATTATTGTTTGTCGTGCCTTATTGCGTACGGTTTCGTCGGCTACGACACCCACGGTAACCTCTTTGTCGATGGCAAAAATGCGTCGAACGTCTTCGCGCTTGCCGAACTTCCAGCTGGAAGCAGTGCGACAGATCAACTAAAAGCTCTCAATATCGAAGGCGCCACTCTTTACAGCACCGGCATGGTTGAATGGGATGCCGCGGGCCACTACCTAGTAATCGGAGATCAGACCTGCGACAACAGGCTACCCAGCTGCGTATACCGAGCGAAAATCGTCGGTTCGACGGCTACGATTATCGGTAGAACGACGCTCTTGGACTCGGCAGGCAATCCGATTTGTGACATGATTCAAGGTACCCTAGACGGCCACTCTATTGCTGGATCATCTGTCGATAATGGTATTTGTGGCCACCCTAGCGGCACGGACCTTTGGGCGTTCCCGGCCGGCGGACGGGCGACGCACTATAACGACATCTACGACTATGAGCCGATTGGCGCCGCCATCAGTCAAAAGTAGTCTCATCCTCCGAACATCTGCATCAACAGGCTTTTCCGCATTGATGGACGACGGTAACATGGAGCATTTGTGAACAACCTCGCGAAAGTTACGGCCCCTCTCGCTGCGGCGCTATTCGTTTCAGCATGTAGCGTCGCTGGCACTTCCAACATGCCGAGAACAAGCTATCGATCAACGGCGCAGCTGCGCTCCGCCCCAGAATGGCAGGCAAGACACCTCGCGAAGCGGGCTTGCGCAGAGACACATGATGGCACGGCGCAATGCGAGGTCCTTATTCAGACTAGCGCCATCGGCCCCGATTGGATGGGTTGGGGGCCGTCAGATCTTCAAACGGCTTATGACCTACCGTCGTCGGGCCGAGGTTTTGGGCAAATCGTGGCTATCGTCGATGCCTACGACAACCCCGTCGTTGCCTCGGACCTCGCTACATACCGTTCGAACTTCGGCCTGCCAGCGGCGAAGCTCTATAAATACAATCAAAAGGGACAGCGGAAGCACTATCCCAATGTCGACGTTGGTTGGGGCGTTGAAATCGATCTCGACGTCGACATGGTTTCGGCGAGCTGTCCAAAGTGCACCATCTATCTCGTCGAGGCAAATAGCAGCACCACTACTGACCTCGAGGCGGCCGAAGTCGAAGCAGTAACTCTCGGCGCACATATCGTCAGCAACAGCTGGATATGCTACCTCTCGCTCAACTGCCTTAAGCGATCCAAGTTCGATACCCCGGGCGTGGTCTATCTTGCCGCCGCCGGCGACAATGGATTTAACCAGGAGGGCTTGCCTATGGCGCTCCCAAACGTTATCTCAGTCGGCGGAACGGTGCTCTCGCGATTCGGCAAGAAATACAGCGAGAGAGTCTGGAGCGGGACAGGTTCAGGTTGTGCATCTGCCATCGCCAAGCCATTGTGGCAGCACGATCCTGGATGCTCAAATAGAACCAACAACGATGTCGCAGCCGTAGCCTGGGACCTAGCAGTGTACGACACCTTTGGGTATCGAGGCTGGATCACTGTCGGCGGCACGAGTGCCGCTTCGCCACTGCTGGCTGGTGTATACGGACTTGCCGGTAACGCCAGAACTCAAACCACCGCTAAGAGGTTTTGGACTATGCGCGGAACCAAACGCGCACACGACCTCCACACAATCAGCTTCGGCAACAACGGCTTATGCGGTGGCAACTACCTCTGCACCGCAGGAACCGGTCAATTCGGGACATTCTCCGGCCCTACAGGGTGGGGTACCCCCAACGGCCTCGGCGCCTTTTAAGAACGTAGTGGACAGTTGAAAGGAACTGAAAAGTGATTCCGCTCTCACTACGTTTACCAAAAGTGGTCTTGCTACCTAAATCATCACAAAAAAGTTAATAGTACGATGCATTGGCTTTTTGCAGATCGTTGGCAGTGTGGCGTTCGTTTCGACGCTCGCGGTAGCGGGATGTTCGTCGAATTACAACGCAACACCGAGTCCAGGTACACTAATAAACGCGCGGGAGCAGGCACTAGTCAACCAAGGGTGGGTTTACAAGAACGGCGTAACATAACATATGCCCCATTACATCGGCACGCGTTACATGACCTATCCCCAAGCTCAGCCAGACATTCAGATGGTGTACCGCCGCGGCCCGGTACTTGTCGCGCCGAAAATGTACCTCATCATCTGAGGGTACAAGTTGGCCGGCGACCCAAGCAAAGTCAAAATGCTGCTCGACTGTACATCCGACACATGCACAGATCGCCGCCGAAGCAATCAAAAGCGTCGCGCATATGGGATACGATCCTAACGGTTCGTACGTAATCGCGACACCCCACTTGCAGAATTCGTCAGGCTTTGGGACGTCGTGGTGCGCGTATCACAGCTCGACGATTTCTGAAAGAAAAGTCATTTCGTACACTGGCCTACCATACATTCCGGATGCTGGAGCGAGCTGCGGGGCGAATTTTACCAGCCCGCCCCCCGACGAGATAAGCGCCGACGAAGGCGTAACCATCGTCGAAGGGCACGAGACCGGCGAGTCCGTGACCGATCCGAATCCGCCCATCGGTTGGTACAACAAGTTCTACGGGGAGATCGGTGACGTGTGCGCGTGGCAGAACGTTCTCAACGACCCGTTTGGCGCGAAGAGCTATACTTCTCAGCCGATGTTTAGCAACGCGTCCGGGTCCTGCGTACGCTCCTACCCATAACGAACGACGCTAATCTCCCAACCCAAACAACTCCGTAACTGGGACGGGCGCTGCTCAACGTGTTCAGTGTGGGCCTCATTTCTTGAGAAACATGACGCGTGAATTCAGGGAAGGCTTTAATCTCGTTGATCTGGATCGGATCGTGCGCCTCTACGGCGACACCTCTGTTGATGAAAAGCTTAAGGCAGCCGATCCAGACGAGGCGCGGCGAGGCTGTCTTTTGTAGCATTTTTCTACCGGAGTGCTTAAAAACGGTCGGGAGCGGCCGGGGACCAGTGTGCCCTAAAGGCATTTACAGGATAAGCCTTTAAGTAGCCAGCGGGACTGCCCGGAACCTCCGAGTAGTGAGTCGAGCCCCGCTCGAGCCACCAAATCCGGCACGCATTCGCATCACACTCACAACGACGCCGGGCGAGTTAAACGAAGAAGAGGGCCAGAGGCTATTTGACGGTCAGTTCAAACGCCGCCGAGTGCTTTAATCCGTAGCAGCAGCCACCCGAGATATCTTTGCCTTGAATCGTGAGTGTGTACGTCGTCTTCAATGTATTTGGCGTTGCTCCGAGGGTAATGTAGGCTACCGCGGTGCCGTTTGCATCCAGCGGAATGTCATAGCGCGGTTGGTTAATGGTAAAGCCGTTACTCCCGCTCGGCGGGGGGGAAATACTCCGAATTCCCACATTAATGGTCCCGGCTAAGCCGCAGAGGCTGGACATCTCGACGCTGACTCTTACGCTGTGACCACTGGTGATCGTCGCACTTGACGGACTGAGCGCGAACGTGAAGTCCGGCTGACACATCGCATTCCCTGTACGGCTTCCGACGGCGTGGTCCTGATCGTTGGGACTGCCGGGGCTCATTGTACCGGAGCCGCATCCGGCGAGAACGAGAAGAAACACCGCAACGATCGGCGCGAAGGCGGAACTACGGTTAACAGTCATTTCAGAACTCCAATCTACTCGACGAACGTTAGCGCACGCCCGTGAGAAAAGTCTGAAGGCAGATACAACGGTCAAACATTCTAATATCAATAATAATCAAGCGGGCAACTACCCGGATGTGGACTCCTTTACCGTCAGCAAAACCACGTTTGAATAAACTTGAATTCTCTGAACGTGACTAGAACATCCAGGCCGGTATTAAATAGCATGGTTTTCAGAATCCAGGAGACGCGTCACTTAGTTGAGTGAAAGCTTTACGAGGGGATCATGAGGACTATGCGTTTCGGACGCCTCACATTGTGCACGGTCGCCGCATTTACCATCGCCGCGGCGGGCGGCAGCAATTGCCTAGCCCGCTCGGAAGCAGGGTCCAGGCGGGTGCGATGGTGCCGCTCGCGGAACAGCGCGAGCCCAACAGATATTCATGCGCAACAAAACCGTGCATCTACGTTGTGAATCATGAATCAACGCAGGGGAATGGCAGCATTACGATCTATCGCGAGAAGGCTAACGGGGCGTCGCTCCAATCCATACCATCAGCGGCAAACGCACGGTGTTGAATGCCCCATCGGGCGTAGGCCTAGACGCGACGGCAAACGTCTATGCTACAAACTTCACCGTTAACGACGTCACGGTCTATGCCGCACATTCCTATGGCAACATCGCGCCGATGCGTACGATCACTAGTCCGCCTAAAGGTGGGAAAATGCAGAATCCGAGCGACGTCGCGTTCGATGCTATTGGGAACATCTTCGTTTCGGCGGCTGCTAGTAATAGCATAAGTGTCTATGCTCCGGGTGCGAGTGGTCACCCGAAACGCGTCCAATACATCAGCGGCGGTAACACCGGTTTAAAGTTTTCAAGCTCTCTAGCGGTGAGTGCCACTGGAGTGATCTACGTAGCCAACTACCTTAGCGACAGCAATTAGATGTATGCCGCCGGGTCGAGAGGTAACGTCGAACCGGAACCGACGATCAGCGGCACAAAGACCAACCTGAGGTCTTGCACCGGGCTCGCCCTAGACAGTAAAGGCGACATTTACGTATCGAACGCCAAGCTGAAGCATTCAAGGCCTAGTGTGACCGTCTACGCAAAGGCCGCGAATGGAAATGTCGCCGCAATTCGCACGATAAGCGGCTCGGCCACAACGCTCACAGCGCCAAATAGTCTCGCCTTAGGCTCGTTGTCCCGCTCCGCACAATCAGCGGATCGGGCACGATGTTGGACGTTCCCGCAGGAGTTACCGTCCATTAATCTGCCAAACCTGACGTGCATAGTATTCGCAAGGTAAAGGTAGGACGCTGAGGGGCGCCCGTGCCTATCGTCCGTGATGGGACAAAGCGGGCGATATGTCGATCGTCGGCAACGCGGCCACGGTGCGGTCGAATGTGGAGACCGCGGTACGAGCCCACGTATATATATAACGACGGGCGTGGGCAACGTTAACCGCTTCCGCTTGCGCTCTTTTGGCCACGGTTCACGCACTTTTGGCCAAACAATTTGATGGCCGCAGGACAGCGACCGGAAGCACAACAATCCGTTGTGCGTAGCAGTTTGGTCGGTATCGAGAGTTCGCCGATGCCGAACAGAGCTGGAACCAGCGCAATGTCGCCGCCGGTTGCAGCGAGCGCTTATCTCATTAACATTATGAAACGAGGTCAATGTGCGCCTTTCACTGACAGCTAGTTGCAGCATAGCTACATTCTTACTCCTCGTGGCCTGCGGAGCGAATAACTTAGGGGAACCGGCGGTCTCCGGGTCCCCAGTCTCAGTCTCGGGGCGCGGATTAACGCCCGAAAACAATGCCGCGCTAGCGCTGACTCATGGGCTTATCTACGTCGATTATACTCAGAACGGTCAGCACACCCCGGCAACCTTTTACAGCGAGCCACATCCGCTCCACCTGGCCGGAGTGATCCGCCGGAACATATACGGCGCACGTCAACTCGCGGCTGATCCGGCTGGTAACGTTTACGTTACAACTCAGGGCTCCCGTGTGGTGCCGGTAGTCGAGGTCTATGCACCCGGCGCGATTAAGAAGACAAAGACCCTCCACATTCCTAGCTCGGATTTCAATTTCATATACGGAGTCTGCGTCGCTCCCGACAGCACCGTCTACGTCGCCACTGCCGAAGGGTTCAGCGAAGTTCACTCAGTGTACGCATACGCAAACGGCAGCACGCACCCTACGTCAACGGTCTATACATATCCGATGGCCGATGAGCCCGAGGCGTGTGCGGTCGACTCGGCTGGAAATCTATATGTTCTGTACTACGCCGGGTCAGGCTCGCTTATCGATGAGTTCGCCCCTGGTTCGCACACGCCTCATACTCTCGGTATTGCGCTCCAATTCGGGTTCGATATCGGGCTTGACCCTAACGGCAATCTGCTCGTCTCGGGTTATTATCAAAGTCAAGCCGCGGTGTTCGTGTACCCACCGGGCTCAACTAAGCCTTCAAGGTCGTTCCAGTCGCCAGGCACGCCTGCGGTTGAGGGATTCGCCTTGAGCTCGTCAGGCACGCAGCTCTACGTAAACACTGTTTTGAAAGGTAGTATGGCATCCGCCGTGCTTGTTTATAACTATTCGTCAGGAAAGCAGGTCGGGCAATTCTGGGGAGGCAGCAAGCGATTTGGCAATGGCCTTCTCTACATCGCGGTTACACCCCGCGCTCCGTAATGAGGACACTGCGTTAGGGAAGCTTGGGAGAGCTCGACGGGCAGCGCAGCGAGGTGATGCGACAAAGCTCGGCTGCTCGGCGATACCAGCGCTGCCCCGGATTCCGGCTTAATGGACCCTGAGCACCGACGCCGCGGCTCAGCAAATCCGTGGCGAGCAGTGTCGCGCAGGATGGTTAGGCGAATGGAGAAAAGCCCTGAACGTGGCGCGCATCGTGGATCCAGCCGCGTCGTTCGAGAGGGCCAGTCGTCATATCTTCAGGCATTTGCATGACGTAGCCGAACTTCGTCGGAATCCCCTGGCAAAGCACCTCGTGGACCAAGCCGAGCATACCGGTGCCGTCATAGGCGCGGTCACTCGCTTAGCCGAGACCTGCCGCCACGAGCCAGCGGCTGGCAAACCACGACTCAACGCGAACCGAGAATATACCGTCTTCGTCCGCGCTGTCATTGGTCGCGAGCCCTGGGCTAAAATCGCATCAGATCTCGGACTCTCTCGACGGCAGTTCACACGCGATAAGGCTGCGATGTGCCGACGTGTCAGTTGTCGATTGAGCGCTGAGGCCCGAGCATTTGCTTCGGCACGAACCACGGTTGCGTCGATCGATGCCGAAGCGCGCATCACTTATGCATACGTTCAGGCTGAGAGCGGTGATTTGCGTAGCGCACTGGCCCAGCTCGACGAGATCATACGCTGCGCTCCGCAATGGTCAGTGCGGTTCGAGGCTCACTGCACGCGCGTCCGAATCCTCAGCGATTATGCCAACCCGGTCGGGGCGCGATTGGCCCTGAGCGAAGCGCGGAGGTTTTCGAGAACGTGCGACGAGCGCGAAGAGAGTCTTATGGCGACGGCTCGCGCTCGTCTCGATATAATCGAAGCCTCACTAGCGCGTCAGGTGAGTGCGACGCAAAGAGGTCTTGAGAGACTCGAACGCGCGGATGGCGCGCTACGCTGCGTAACGGGGACCGCAATTCTTCAGACGCAGAAGGATCGCCTGCGCCTGCTTATCGAGCGCGGCATTCTCCTATACCTAAAGAAAGGCCCAGCTGCAGCCAAAGCTACGCTGACGCTTGCGGTCGAGCGACTCCCTGACGCGCAGTCTGACATGGTGATGCAAAGCGACGCGCTAATCTTCCTAGGTATTACGCTCGGTGCATGCAAGGCAACGCACTCGGCAGGTACGGGCGTCCTTCGCCGAGCCCGCGAGTTGGCAAGTGCAGCCGGACTTCGGTCTCGAGCCCTAATAGCCTCGCTGTTTCTCACGCAACATGAGGCCCTGAGCATGGATGCAAGCATCGCATGCACTCGAGCTTGGGAGTGCATCGCCGTTGCAGAATCTATCGGTACGCCGGCTCTCGTTGCGATGACCTGCATGAATGCAGCGGAGCTCAGCCTACTCTCGCAACAAACTGCCGCGGCGGCTATGGAGGCGGAGTCGCTCCTTGCACGCGCCGGACGAGTTGTAGAGTTGCATAGTGAAATGTCGGCGTCAATCCAATATCTGCGGGCTTCGGCATCGTTGCTTCGCGGGGAAACTGAACAGGCTCTTAGAAGGGCGCAGGCGGCGGATGCCGCTGCGCTCGGGTTTGAAAACTCAAGGATGCGCGCGTCGACACTACGCCTCCTTGCCGATATTCACTCGCGACGAGGCGAGCTCCCGCAAGCAAATCATCTCATTCATGAAGCCGTTGACTTGTCAGAGCGGTATGGAAGTTGGGGGACGATGGCCGCGTGTCTCCGAGTTGCGGCGAATATCACCGGCGAGAAACAGTTCACGCGCCGAGCTATCGAACTGGACTCCTCACTTGTAGGATAGGCGATCCACCGCGCGCTCTGACAGCCGAGCTTGTGACACTGTAGAACTTCGCTGACCTGTAGTCAAGCCAGTATAAGCAGCCCTTGGCCGAGATTTCGCCCAGCCGGAGGACCTTTCTTCATTCGATTCTAGCAGCAGCGGTAGAGGAGGTAACGGACCGAAATTCGATGGGCCACGCGCACCATCACCGAGGTACTGACAATCGCCACGCCGACTCCGAGGATTGACCAGACCCAGCAAGGCTTTGCTTTACGGCACCGAGGCAAATCATGTTTTCGTAGGATTTATTTTGATATGAGTTTTATAACCGACAGCGCCCGTATTCATTGATGTAATTTGGAAGGACGAGGCCACTCGGCTTAGAACGCCAGAGCTCAAGCCAGCGATACTTCAACCGAGGTGACAGCTTACGATGCGACCTTTGGAGTTCCTCGATGTGTGCAGCGCCACGACGGCGACAAGCCTCGTCGGTGAGATCCCGCCCTCAGTAGAGGGCGACGTCGAAGCGGTTTACATCGCTGCGAAACTGCACGATTCCGGTCGAGCACTGGGGCACATGAGCGCGGGCAGCGCTTTGAAATCCACGGCTCGAACCTGGCACGCATGTCAATAGAGCGGCACGGGATCGGCGGGTCGCGAGCGGAGCTCGTGTGGGACGCGATCGCGTGGCACGACCAAAGCGACATCGCTCACTCGAAAGCGCCGAAGATGGTCCTGGCCAACGCTGGGGTCGCCGCGGATTTCGGCGCTTATCTCAAGCTAATGAAGCGCGAAGACATGATCGGTGCGCTGACCACCCCGTCGCGTACCGGTTTTGTATCGGTCTTTCTCGATGCCGTCGCCGTGCTGGCGAAACGCGAGCCGCAAGCCATCGGCAACTGCTTCGTCACGGACGTCGGGCATCGTACGGTCACCGGATTTCACTTCAAGAACTTTTGCGACGCGGTTCAGGATGACCCGTTCGCCGGTTACTAGTAATGTGGCTCGCATTCGCAAGAATATACGTGGCGCGCTGTGGCTGGTGTACGGAACGTCAAGGTTCGAGCCAGCTTGGGCAGAGCCTGCGGGTGAGTTCTTTCAAGCCGCTCGGTATGCCGCTACGCTCATTAGCGGGCCGATGCACGACTTCATCATTTCGTTCGTTTTACGAGGGATTGCTCTTCGTCTATAGTCTTCTCTTGCTCGTCCTACCAAGCACCCGACATTTGAGGCTCGACGCGCTGATCGCTCGGCACTCGCGTCGAAGAAAAGGCGGTCAGCGCGCGATGCCCAGCCGATCGCTGTTTATCAGAGAATCAATGGACTGGGCCCTACGCGTAATGACAGTGGGACCTCTAGTGTTTCTGCTTGCTGCCTTCGTTCCCCCAAGTTGCCTCGCGGCCCAAATCCCGGAGAATATACACAGCGAATACTTGATGGGCGCGCGAAGGGTGCTCCTCGCGACGGACACCAGTAGGATTCGCCTTTCCGGTACGGACTGGTTCGGCCATTACCGGTCACCTTATGTCCAAGTCTACGTGAATGGTCGAGGGCCGTTTACTTTCCTTTTCGATACTGGGTCTAACGTAACCACAATCAGTACAAAAGTAGCAAAAGCCGCTTCAGTCGCAACCATTAGTCACGTACCGGGCCACCACGCGATCGCCCGTGCTAACGAAATCCGAGTCGGGCACGTTTCAATGCGCGATTACTACGCTGTCATCGAGGATGGTGACGACTTGGATGGGATTCTCGGCTTCAATTCGTTCGGCCAAAACTATCTTACGTTCGACGTTGCGAACAAAACGTTGCTCGTGAGCAGACGGCCGATAGCGTTACCACGCGGATTTTGGGTGCCCTACACCCTAAAAAAACATCTACCGCTCATAGATCTCTTCGCGGACAGGCGTAGGCTCCCGACGCTGATCGACACTGGGGACGACGCGTACGCCTGGGAGGGAACCTCGGCGGACCTGAAGGGGCTACTCTTCGATCACTCACCCATTCCAGCTGCGACGGTATTCAACGGCGAGACGGGAGCCACAAAGACGCTGATAACCTCCATTGATGGCTCGCTGGTGCTCGGGCGAGTGGAGTCCGAAAGACCTGCCGTCGCGATTAACGAGGCACTGCCCGTGCCAGATATTGGGATTAGCGTAATCGACCAGTTCGTCATGGAGTTCGATCGCATCCATCATCGCGTCGCCTTCCAGCCGCGTTTCTCGGGATCTCAGTTCGTCGTGCCCGGCGAGCTTACGTGCGGTTTCTACATCTCATTCCGCCAACCGACCCGCCGCGTTAGAGAAGTCTTGCCGGGTCTGGCGCCTGCGCGCGCTGGCATGCGTGCAGCGGAGGTAATTGTGAGCGTCAATGGGCATCGTGCGGCGTCGGTCAACTACAAGTACTGGGATCGATTACTTCGGGCGCGTCGGCCGGTTACGGTGGTCTGGGACCACGACGGTCGCGTTGTATCAAAAACGTTTCCCGTCGTTGAGCTTCGATGAGCCGCCGCCTCGCCACCACAGCTCCGCAATCGTGGGTAGACCATCACTGAATGTGCTGCGTTAGCCGGTTCTCGGTTGACCTCGACCCTGCGCAGAGCGTCTAGGGAATCGCGAGTGAGCCCTCGATCACGAGCACGCAGTCGCCGGAAAGTCGCACGCGAGCGCCGCGATCTTCGACCCAGAGCTCGCCGCCGCGCGCAGAGAGTTGGCGCGCGAAGAGCGACGGCTTTCCGAGAGCGCCCGACCAGTAGGGCGTCAGCACGCAGTGCGCGGATCCCGTCACCGGATCTTCGGCGATCCCGAGCTTCGGCGCAAAGAAGCGCGACACGAAGTCGCAGTCGCCGTCAAAACCCCGCGCCGTCACGATCAGACTTTTGAACGGGAGGTCGGCGACGCGCCCGATGTCGGGGCGCAGCTCGCGCACTTGCACGGGATCACTGAGCACGGCCATCCCGCGGTCCGCCTCCCACAGCTCGTCCGGCCGCACGCCGATCGCGCCGGTCACCACATCCGGATCGAGCTCGCGTTGCAGCGGCAGCGCCGGGAAATCCATGCTCAAGCGCTCGCCGTCGCGCGACACCTCGACGGGGCCCGACAGCGTCTCGAAGCGAACGCGCTCGCGCCCTGGCTCGAGCATCCGGAGGATCACGTGGCCGGTCGCGAGCGTCGCGTGGCCGCACAGCGGCACCTCGGCGACCGGCGTGAACCAGCGCAGCCGGTACGCGCCGTTTTCGCGCACGAAGAACGCGGTCTCGGCGAGGTTGTTCTCGGCCGCGATCGCCTGCAGCATGTCGTCGCCGAGCCACTGCTCGAGCGGACAGACGGCGGCAGGATTTCCCGCGAACGGCTCGCGGGTGAACGCGTCCAGTTGGTAAAGCGGAATCTTCACGCCCTACTCGTTCGCTAGTGCTTGGTGCAGACTCCGTGTTGCGTTACCGTCTTACCCGAGGGACCGGGACCTTGCTGATCCATCGAGTACTGCGTGGCACGTTGGCCAGGTGCAGCGCTGCCGTCCCGTGAGGAGCCTAGCCGCCGCGCTCGATTCGCTGGATTCGGTCCGGCGTTTCGAGCGCGACGACTGAGGTTCCTCACCGCAAGACGAGGTAGTTGGGACCCTTAAGGGTCGTCTTGCGGCCGCGGATCGTCCGCAGCGGCGTCGCGTTGCCGTTCGCGTTCGGTAGGAACTCTTCGATCGACTCGCCCGAAAAGTTCGCGACATAGATGTTATCCTGCCCATCCGTCACGACGCCGGCCGGATACGTCAGACCGGTGATGTGCGCGACCGGCGCGACGTTACCGTTCGCACCCGGTGAGAAGACCAGGATGCCGGCGCTTTCATCCGCGACGAGCAGCCGGCCCGTCGAGTCGACCGCGAGTGCGAAGGGCCTGGAGAGGCCGGTGTTGCTGCCGGCGATCGAGACGACGGGCGCGACGTTGCCTTTCGCTGCGGGGTTGAATCCGACGACCGACGCGCCACCCGTGTTGGCCACGTAAACTACGTAACTGCTGCCGTAGGTTCCCCAGACCATTCCCGTAGGGGTGCTCAGCTGCGTGTTGCCGCCGCTGATCACGGTCGCGGGCTTGACGTTGCCGGAAGCGCCCTTGGGATACGCGGTGATCGCGTTGTTGCCGTAATCGCTGGCCCAGAGCTTGCCGTAGCCGTCGACCAAGAGCCCCTCGGTCGGGCCGAGTTGCGACTTCGAGCCGCCGATGATTCTCTCGGGCTTGACGTTGCCGTTCGCGCCCTTCGCGAACACGGCGACCTGGTTGGCGCCGTCATTGGCCACGTAGACGTTGCCCGAGGCGTCCAGCGCGATGGAGTCCGGGCTATTGAGCGTCGTGTTCGACCCGGTGATCCGGACGACTGGTGCGACGTTGCCCGACGCCGTCGCGCGGAACGCGAGCACGGCCGGGTTGTCGCGGTTAGCCGTGAACATGGTGGCGGCGCGGTCCGGCTGCGCCGCATCGCCCATAGCGGATGGAGGCATCGGCGCCGTCGCTTGGGGCGGGAGCGCGCTCCCGGTCTGGCCTCCGGCGCAGCCGGCCAGGCTGGCCGTCAGGGCGACCGCCATGGGGCCGCCCCGGAGAATGGTGGATACGTTCATGAGAAAGGTCTCCTCGTAGCTGTTGCGGTGTTGAGGAGCCCATCCTAGCGAACGCGGCGCACCAAAACGTACGGTCCCCGGGGTCCCGGCGGAGCCCCCGTGTATCCGGGCTAGCCTAGGCTTCTTGGACCGCCTCGACGTCGAGAATAATGTCGATGTCGCGGCTGACCACGATGCCGCCGTCGGGCATCGAGTCGTTCCAGCTGACGCCGAAGTCGTAACGGTTGATGCGCGTCCGGGCGGTGAAGCCCGCGCGCGTCTTCGGGCCCTTGTCGACGCCGCCTTCCCACCACGGCGTCTGCCACGATCCGAGGTAGCGCGTCTGTAGCGTAACGGGCCGGGTGACGTCCCGAATCGTGAGATCGCCGGTGACGAGATAGTCGACTGGGCCAATCTCCTCGACCGCGGTGCTCTTGAAGTGCATCTTGGGATACTGCTCGCAGCTGAGGAAGTCGGGGCTGCGGAGGTGATTGTCGCGCATCTCGACTCCGGTCCAGCAACTCGACGCGTCGATCGTCGTCTCGACGGAAAGCCGACGCGGATCGGCGGGGTCGAAGTCGAGCTTACCCTCGATGTTCTTGAACGCGCCGCGCACCCAAGTGATCATCATATGCCGTGCGCGAAACTCGGCGGCGCTATGTCCGGGCTCGAAAAACCATTTCATCGTAAGTACCTCTATGTCGCCTTGTGAATCGTCGATTGGGCTGCGAATCCCTGTGCGGCAACGGCAGCCGCCGCAAAGGAGAGTAGGGCCGAGACGAGCATCGCCGCGCGAAAGCCATACAAGTAGGCGGGCGCCGCCGTGACGACGACGCCGAGCACCGCGACGCCGATCAGGCCGGCGGTGCGTGCCACCGCGTTGTTGATGCCCGAAGCGACGCCGGAATGTTCGACCGGGACCGAATTCATCACGGTCGTGGTCAGCGGGGCGACGAACAGCGCGCCCCCCAACCCGAGGATCGTCGCCGCCGGGAAGAACGTCGTCCAGTACGATCCGTCGGTGCCCGGCAGCGCGAACGCGACGAATCCGAGTCCCGCGAGTATTCCTCCGAGTACCAGCGGCCCGCGCGGGCCGACGCGCCCGACGAGGCCGCCCGACCAGCGCGACGCCGCCACCATGATGACGATGAAGGGCAGCAGCGCGGCCCCCGCCGCGGTGGGCGAATAGTGGTGGACGTTGATCAGAACGAACGGGACGAAGTAGAGGCTGCCTCCGATTGCCGTGTAGAGGAAGAACGTGTAGATATTCGAGACGCTGAAGTTGCGCACGGCGAAGAGATCGCAGCGCATCATCGGGTCCTTGACGCGCATCTCGTACATGACGAAGACGGCGAGCAGCGCGAGGCCCAGAACGGCCGTCCCGACGGCCGCAGCCGACACGTGCGCGGCGTTCATATCGATCAGCCCGTAAACCAGAAGCCCCAATCCGAGCGTCGCGAGCGTCGCGCCGCCGACGTCGATGTGGCGGTCGGCGGTCTCGTCGCGGCTCTCGGCGACGTAGAAGAAGAGAATCGGCAGGACGAGTGCGGCGATCGGCAAGTTGATCAAGAAGACGTAGCGCCACGAAAAGCTCTGCGTCAGCCATCCGCCGATGATCGGTCCGGCGGCCGAGGTGAGCGCGGAGAAGCCCGACCAGAGCCCGATGGCGCGTCCTCGCGCGCCGCCCGAGTAGGCGGCGCTGATCAGCGACAGGCTACCCGGCGTCGAGAGTGCGCCGCCGATGCCCTGTACGCAGCGCGCCGCGATGAGCCATTCGACGGTGGGCGCCAGCGCGCAGCCGATCGATGCGACGGCGAACAGGACGATACCGGCGCCGAAGACCAACCGCCGGCCGTACAGATCGCCCAGCGCTCCGCCGAGCAGGATCAGCGCGGAGAGAAAGAGCGCGTAGCCTTCGATGACCCACTGGGTCTGTCCGGTGGTCGCATGCAGCTCGCGCTGGATGACCGGCAAAGAGACGTTGACCGCCGTGCTGTCGATGAACGGCATCGCCGAGCCGAGAATCGCCACGAAGAGCACCCACCCGGCCTTCATCCATCGCGCCCTTGTAGTTCCATGTGGCGGGCTCCTACAATAGACCGATGACCTCGGCTCTCGATCGGTCGTTGCGCGCGGCGATTCTCGCCGCCGCCGGCAACGCGTTCGTGCGTCGCGCCGTCACGCGCTACGGCATGCGCCTGGGCGCCGGGCGCTTCGTAGCCGGCGAGAGCGCGGCGGAGTTCCTGCCCGTGGCGCGGGACGCCAACGCGCGCGGCTTCGCGGTGGCGGCGACGATCCTCGGCGAGAGCGTGCGCGATCGCGACGAGACGCTGGCGGTCACGAGCGAGTACTGCGACCTGCTGTGCGCGTTTGCCGCCGAAGGCAGCGACGCGAACGTCGCGTTCAAGCTCACGCACGTGGGCCTCGAGATCGACCCGGAGCTCGCCTTCGAGAACGCGGCGCGCGTCGCCGCGACGGCAGGCGAGAGTCACAACACGGTCCGGATGGACATGGAGCAGTCGCGCTACGTCGATCCCACGCTCGCCATCTACCGCCGCCTGCGCGAGCGCTACGACAACGTCGGCTTCGTGCTGCAGTCGTATCTCTACCGCAGCCGCGACGACCTGCTCGCGGCGCTGCCGCTTGAGCCGAACGTGCGCATCGTCAAGGGGGCGTACCTCGAGCCGCCGTCCGTCGCGTATCCGAAGAAAGCCGACGTCGACCGCAACTACATCGAGCTCATGGAGCTGGCGCTCACACACGGCGGCTACACGGCGATCGCGACGCACGATCCCACAATCGTCGAACACGCGATTGCGTTCGCCCGGCGGCAGCCGCTGCCCCAGCGCGGGCGCTTCGAGTTTCAGCTGCTCTACGGCATCGCGACGCCGCTCGCGCGGAGCCTCGTGGATCGCGGCTATCGGGTTCGCCTGTCCATCCCATATGGAGCGTATTGGTTTCCGTATCTGATGCGCCGCTTGGCCGAACGGCCCGCGAATCTAGCATTCTTCCTGCGCAACTTATTCCATGTGTCCCGCTGAGCTTGTCGAAGGACGAAAAAGTGGCAGCACCCCGTGTCATCCTGAGCGGAGCGAGCGCAGCGAGCGGAGTCGAAGGACGATGATCGCGGGAATCTGGTCCGCCGTACTCACGCCGGTCGATGCCGATCTCGCGCCTGACGCCGCCAGGGCGCTGCCCTATTACCGCGATCTGCTACGGCGGGGCTGCGACGGCATCAATCTCCTCGGCACGACCGGCGAGGCGATGTCTTTCAGCGCCGATCAGCGGATCGAGTTCATGGAGGCGGTGGCTTCGGGCGGCATGCCGATGGAGCGCATGATGGTGGGCACGGGAGCCGCGTCGACCGCCGACGCGGCGCGCCTTACGGGGCGCGCGTTTGCGTGCGGCTTCTCTGCAGCGCTCGTGATGCCGCCGTTCTTTTTCCGCGACGCCTCCGACGACGGAATCCTGCGATTCTTCGAAACGCTCTTCGCGCGCACGAACCCTCCGCGCGGAAGCGTTCTGCTCTACAATTTTCCGAAGATGAGCGGGATCACGTTCCATCCCGAGCTGGTCGACCGGCTGTTGCGGGAGTTTCCGAACGTGATCGCCGGCATGAAGGACAGCTCGAACGAC
The DNA here is from genome assembly GCA_035544215.1 of Candidatus Binatia bacterium. Taxonomy (GTDB): domain Bacteria; phylum Vulcanimicrobiota; class Vulcanimicrobiia; order Vulcanimicrobiales; family Vulcanimicrobiaceae; genus Cybelea. Next base: position 36,899 of record DATKHY010000003.1, read on the forward strand.
GCGCGGCTGCAGGGCGAGATCCTATCGAACCATCCCGAGCTCGTGGTCTTGCCCGGCTCGGAAAGCGATCTGCTTGCGGCCAAGGCGCGCGGCGCGTCGGGATGCATCTCCGGGAGCGTGGCGCTCTGGCCCGCGCTGGCGCGCGACGTCTTCGAGAGCGGCGACGCGGGCGACGGCGCGACACTCGCGCGAGCGCGCGCGGCCCTGGACGGCGTTCCGTTTATCCCGGCGGTGCGCTATGCTACGGCGCGCCTGCGCCGGGATCCGTCATGGGAACGCCCGCTGCCGCCGCTCCTGCCGCTGGATGAGCCGCAACGGCGCGCACTCGACCTTGCGCTGCAACCGTTTGCAGCGGTGCATCGGATCTGAAGCCATGTGGACCGATCGCGTTTTCAAGGACGAGACAGAATTGCATTTCGATCTGTTCCCCGCCAACGGCAGCGCGGCGGTAATTAGCTGGCATGCGGGATATATGAGAGGCTTGCGGCGGGCGCAATGGCGACGGTTCTCTACGTCGATATCAACCCGCGTAGCGCATCTGCGATCTTACGATAATGAGAGCGGTCCAATATACGAACGCCAGGCCGAGAAATGTCAGGACGTGAGACGGCCAATAGAAGGCTGTCGGAGGCAGCTGCTCCGAGAATCGCGCCCAGCCGGCCTCGGCGAGAGCCGAATCCGGAACGGACGGGAGAGCCCGAATCAGTCCCTGATTAGGAACGAGACCCTGTGCATACCAGAGTGCCACGGTCAACCCAAGACTGACCGCCCCTGCTAAAACCGGCTTGCCGTGGCGCCCATAATAAATGAGAACAAATGCTACGACGCCGGCCATCACCGCAAGCTTGTCTTCGAGCACGATTTGCCACGGAATGGCAAGCAACACAACTCCAAGCCATGCACAAATCGACTCCTGCGCGGCCAGCAGGACGAACGCAAATGGCAACGCGCCGGATACCTCAGGCAAGTGGATGAACGTTCCCCCGGTCACGCCGCAAGCCAGAGGCGCTAACACTACACTACCCGGGACTTTGGCATGTAGCCCGTAGGCTAGCCCGATCCCGGCAATGAGGAAAGCGATGTATTGGAGTGTTCCGATTAATAGTGCACTACGATCCGACGCGCCAAATAGGTGTAGCAATGCACTGAGGCTGTACTGTCCGTAGGCTCCGATCTCGGACAACGCGTGGGCGGGGAGCACTGCATTGAGATACTCGTAGTTCAGAACAATGCCGCCTGCGATTAGCGAGATCGCGAGCAAAGCCGCACCGACGATTGCTAGATGAAGCTGCATTCTCGGAACCACTAAAAAGGTGGCGAGCACCGGTCCGGCCGCGACGTGCGGTTGTATGCAGGCGATCCCGAGCAGAACGGCAGCCGTTGCATGACGCCCTCGATCGACGGCAAGCGCAGCGGCCGTTAGAAGAGCGATCGGAATCGGCGGCAGTCCGCTCACGGTCAAAGGTTGAAACAGGATACTAAGCAGAACGCACGGAGCAATAAGCAGCAGCGGCAAGCCGGTCAGCTCGACGATCGCCCAAATGATGACGAAAGCACTCCCGATTAATAGTAGAAACCACACCACGCTGGCCTGTGCGTACGGCATCATTGAGAGCGGCACGAACTCGGCAATGCCGTAGGGTGGCAGCGGCGCAGGCACTATCGCGTGTGGCGTTATGGTACGCAAATTCGTCGTTTCGCACCGGTGCATCGAGCCGTAACGATATGGATCGCCGCCATTAGCAAGCACCTTTCCGGCACAGTAGAACGCATCGAAGTCAGGCTTCCCCATCATCGCGCTCGGCGGTCGCGCAAGAAGAAACGCCAGCCCGATGAGTCCCGCCACGACAAGCAACGTGGTCTGCTGAATTTTCATAATAGTAGCGCTTCGTTACCCCTGGTTTCCGGCACAGCTGAGGAATTCGATGCGGAAGTGCGACAAAAACTGCCACATTGCGTCTTCGACGCGTCGCGATTTTTGCAAACGGGGGTTAGCGCAGCGCGTATGCGGTTAGTTGGCCGTTTTCGTCGGAGCAGTAGACCCAGCCGTTGACGACGATCGGGCTCTCCCAGTGCACCGGACCGATCGTGCGGCCGGCGCCGTGCATCGCGCTGCTCCATAACTCGTTGCCGGTGAGCGCGTTGAGCGCGACGATCGCGTTGTCGAACGCGACGAAGACGATGCCGTCGGCGACGGCGGGCGAGGTGCCTTCGCCGCCGGTCGAACCGGAGCTGGACTGCCACATGAGCTTGAGGCCGCTGACGCCCTGGCCGTTCGTCTGCAGACGGTAGCCCTCGACGACGCTGGAGAATCCGAGGAAGATCCACGCGTTGCTCGAGGCATCGGTCCAGACGGCGGGAGTGGAGAAGAGCCCGCCGGGCAGATCGATCAGCTGGAGCTCGTTCCCGACGCCGGGAAGCGCGGCGCGGTTTACGAGCTTGAGCACCGCGTCCTTTCCGCCCTGAACGAGCATCCACGGCGTCTGGCTGGACGCCTGCTCGGGCAACATCACCGGCGACGTGCTGCCCAGATCGACGTCGCCTTGCTCGAGCTGGTCGTAGTTGACGGGTGTATAGCTGCCGAGCAGCGACGAAAGATCCTCAGCGAGCGAGATCACGGAGTCGCCGTAGTTGTGGCCGCCCGTGTTGGCGCTGAAATCGCCGTTACCGGTAGCAGCGTAGATCCGTCCGTTCATGGAAGGATCGGGGTCGACGACGGCGCCGCCGCGCGCCCAAATTCCCGAGCGCTGCGACGAGCACGTGCCCGGTCCGGGCAACCGCCGCCTGAGGCTGCACAGCGAGTTGAACACCGCCGTCGCGCCGTCGCTGAGACGAACGCTGACGACGTGTCCGTCGTACGGCGGAGCGTCGCCGATATACCCGGACGTCACCGCATAGAGATAGCCGTTGGCGACGTTAAGTGGCGAGGCGTCCTTCTCCGAGTTCGGCATGCGCGTGATGCGCGCCGGGAATCCCGGTGCGTGCTCCTCGCGTCCCGTGGCTGCCGATAGCTTGTGGACCTTGCCGTCGATGCCGGGTACGTAGATCGATTTGCCCGACGGATCGCCCGCCGGCGTGGAATCGGTGATTTGCGTGCCGCGCGTCGCAAAGTGCCAGATGACCCGCCCCGACACGGCCTCGATGCCGTGCGTCACGCCGTCCTTGGTCGTTTGAAAGAGCATCGGATGGTATGCGCGCCCGATCCGAACGCGCTGGAGCAGGATCGGCGTGGAGTCCGCCACGGCGCCGAGCGAAATCTGCCAGCGCTCGTGCAGACGGTGCACGTTTCCGGTGGTGATGGTGCGTTCCGCGGAGTTGAATCCGCTGCGCGACGGGTCGAACCCGAAGACCGGCCAGTTCGTGGCCGATGCGCGCGGCGCCACCGCGGCCAGGGCGATGAAAACCAGGAGGCCGGCGAGTCGCCTCACCATGCCTCCTGGTTGGCGGCGCCCGTTCCGGGCGCCTGCCGAATGGGTTTACAGCGTGTTATTGATGCGGAGCGTCGCCCAGCCCGCTTTCTGATTGTTGTTGAAATAGTTGAAACGCGCCTTGCAATGGCCCGCCGTCGGGCCGGCGGTCACGATCCAGGCGTCGCCGGATCCCTGCGTGATCGTCGCGATGCCGGAAGCGCCGCCGCAATGATCGCTCTCGCGTAAGAGACCCTTGGCGCCCTGCGGCGTGCGCACGTAGACGGTGTCGGGGCCCGGGTTCGCGGCGCTGAATCGAATCCTGCACGGGGCGACGCGCACGCCGCCGCTATTCAAGCAGACGTCGGGTTCGATCGCCGAGTTATGGAGCGTGGCCGCGGAGTTCATTTGGGCCGGTCCCTGTGGATTGAGTGAGGACTGCGAACCGCCGCATGCTGCAAGCATGCCGGCTGCCGCGATGATGCTGAGAGTACCCAACAGAGGACGCATGGAAACGAACCGAGATGTAAGCACTTCGTGTTCTCCCTTTTGTCCAGAGTGTGAAGGGCAATGATAGCGTTAGATAAAACGAATCGCAAGACACGGTGGCAAGGGTATGACAAACTGTGTGAGTAACTGGTACAAACGTACCATCCCCGCTTTTGCGGTCGCCGCGATCGTCTTTTGCGGGTGCGCCGGCCGATCGGCACTCGACAACGGCCGCGCGATCTTCCAAACCGGCAAAGACCTGGATGGCGTGCAGATCACTGCGGCGGCTCCGCCGCTGCGCCCCTACTGCGCCGCGTGCCACGGTGCAAACGGCGCCGGCGGCGTGCACTTTCCGGATGGCGCGGTCAGCGCCGATTTGCGGTACCGCGCGCTCGTCACGGAGCAACGTCACCCGTACACGCTTGCGCTGCTTGAGCGCGCGATCTCGACTGGGGTCGACAACGACGGAAAACCACTCGATCCCGTCATGCCGCGATGGCGGCTGAGTACGCGCGACCTGCACGACGTCGCATTGTACGTGCTGACGCAGCTGAAGTGATGGCGCGGCCGCGCATTCCCGACACGCAGCAGCGCCGGACGTTGGAGAGGCGCCGGGGTGTTCGTCAGATCGTCTTTGGCGCTCAGGACGGCATCTTGACGACGCTCGGAATCATCACGGGCGTGGGGGTGGCCGAGGGAGACCGTTCCGCCGTGTTCATCAGCGGTTTCTTGGCGTTGCTCGCGGGCGCGCTTGCGATGGGCGTCGGCGAGTATCTCGGACGCAAGTCCGAACGCGAGGTCGTCCAGGCCACGATCGAGATGGAGAAGCGCGAGATGGCCGCCGATCCGCAGGGCGAGTTCAGCGAGCTGGTCGCCTATTACAAGCTCAAGGGCTTCAGCGCGCAGGAAGCCGAGATGATCGTCAAGCGGCTCACGCAGATGCCGGAGATCTACCTCTACGAGATGGTGCGCGACGAGTTCGGGATCGATCCGCGCGAGGCCGAAGATGCCGGCCTGCGCGCACCGCTTTCGATGGGGTTCTCGTTTGGAGTTGGTTCGCTAATACCGATTCTCGCCTTCATGCTGCCGCTCTCGATGTTCAATTCGACCCTCACGTCGCTGCTGTTCGCGCTCGTCGGCCTGTTCGCCGTCGGCTATTACGCGGGAACGCTGAGCGAGCGAAATCCGATCGGCAAGGGACTCGAAGTGGTGCTGTATGGATGCGCCGTGTTCGCGATCTCGTATCTTGCCGGACATTTTATCCCGCCGCTCTTCGGCCACGCGCCGGTTACGGTCGGGGGCTGACGCTGGTTACGTTGGCGCATGCGCTCGCCGCCGGCATCGCTGCGGCGGCGGGATTCTTCTGGGACAGCCTGTTCGGGTTGATCTTTGGCTTCCTCGTTTCGGCGATCGTCCAGGTCATGCTCACTCCCGCGACGATGCACCGCTATCTCGGTCCCGGCCTGCGCGGGCTGTTGTACGGAACGGGCTTCGGCATCACCTCGTCGGCCTGCTCCTACGGCGCAGCCGCGGCGGCGCGTGGATTCTATCGCAACGGCGCCGACGCCCGCGCGGTCTTCGCGTTTCTGATCTCGTCCACCAACATGAACATCGCCATCGTCATTCTCTTTTGGTCGCTGCTGGGTTGGCGGTTCGCCTTCGCGGAGTTCTTCGGCGGCGTCATCATCATCGCCGTCGTAACGCTCGGACTCACGTTGCTCTTTCGCACGACCGGCCTGGTGCAAATGCAGCGCGCATATACGAGCCCCGCCGATAAGACCGACCCGTCTTGTCATCCTGCGGGCAGCGCCGTAGGCGCGAAGTCGAGGGGCGCGTGGGCGCACGTCGCGTCGACGGCGCTCGCCGACGTGCGCATGCTGCGCACCGAGCTGATCGTCGGCTACCTGATCGCCGGCTTCGCGGCGGCGCTGATACCGCCGGGCTGGCTTGCGGCGGCGCTGCACGCCGTCGGCTCGGTCCCGCTGATCGGCTACGTGCTGCTGCTGATCGTCGGCCTGCTGATCGCGGTGGCGACGTTCGTGTGCTCGATGGGAAATGTGCCGATCGCGCGGTATCTCGCGAACGCGGGCATACCGCTCGGCGCGAACACGACCTTCATCTACGGCGACCTACTGATTCTGCCGCTGATCGCGATCTATCGGAAGTCGTTTCCGGCGCGACTCGCGTGGGCGTTCGTTGCGCTCTTCGGGCTGGGCGCGCTGGTCGCGGGAGCGGTGATGGAGCGCGTCGTCGGCGCGACCGGCGGCGGCATGACGATGCCTTCGATGGCGCTCAACGACCGCTTCACCCTGATCTCGAACGTCGTCGCGCTCGCAGCGGCCGTTGCGGTCGCCATCGCGGCACTCTCCCGCAAGCGCCAGGCGAGAGGCTGACTACTCTGCTACGACCGCCTGGCTGACCAGCGATTTCCCGACTGGTGCCGAGCCGAGATCGAGGGTTTGACTCGTGCTGAAGTTGGCGCTACCAAAAACCAAAACCGTGTATCCGCCGCCGGCATTGCTGTAGTTTACTTGCGTCGTGGGGAAATACAGAAGGCCGCTAAAGTTGCACGTGCAGGTACTCAAGTCGAGAGCCGAACTTTGCGTGGGAACTCGATAGAAGAGCACCCCGGCGGTGTTCCCCGTTGTCGGAGCCGACAGCGTGAGGTTCGCACTACTGAAATTCGTGTCCTGAACGTTCTGCGTCATGTAGATCGTAACGCCACTGCCCGTGACCGTCGCGTTGTTGACGTGGAACTGCCCGTTGATGGTGTACGGCCCCGGGGACATCGTGACGCTCCCCGAGAGCGTCAGGCTGTTGTAGCAGCCCGGCGAGATCGTCGTGTTCTTAAAAGTTCCGCCAGCCGAGCACCCTGAAGTCGAAGGCGGATTGTTCGTCAAGTATGCACAGCCGGTAATTCGGGGGCACGGGTCCGACGACGGCAGAGCTGGTCCGGGTGGCGCCTCCGGGAAGCTGGCACCGCTGATGTTTGGAGCCAGGCCCGAATACGCGATCGAGAACGCGTCGATCGTCGAGTTGCTCATGTTTGCCGTGTCGTTGATGACGATGCCACATCCCGGCGCGTTGATCTTGGCATTACTTATATCCGACACCGTACTCATACTCAGCAGATAGACGCACGCGGTGGCGCTTGATGCGACCTCAGCAACGGCGTGCGTGGATTCTGCCATGCCCCCCGCGTAACCGAAGAGTTTTGAGAAAAACGTCGCCACGTGCTGCGTCGAGATCGTTACGGACACGGCGCAGGGATTGCTGGCGAAGGGGCCGCTAAGAGGCGGATTGTTCGGCGTCACGCTGATGTTGCCGCCGTTCGTGTAGCCGTTGTTTGTGGCGTTGAAGTAAGCAGCCGCGTCGGCAGCCGTGCTATTCGGACAACCTGTGCGCAGGAGCGCTTCGGCGCCGCCTGCCGCGGCCGCGTCGGTTGCGTTCTGCTGCGTCTGTTGTCGATATTCCAAATATCCGACGTCGACGCCGATGCCCGCAAAACCCATAAGCACCGCCAAAGAAACGGCGAGGAGCGGCAGGATCTGACCTTTTTGTCCCGTGCGTCTACGCATTGGGACCCTCCGAGGGCCTTGGCAGGTAAAATGTGGGAACGGCCCAGAGCCGATGTTAGCAGAACACGGCGTCCGTGGGAATCTACGAGGCGGCGGCGACTCACACAGTTTGTCGCACAGTTGGGCGCCCCCGCTAACTCTTCGAAGCGGCGCTCGCGCGGCGGGTCGGCAGAACGATCCGCATCTTCGTTCCCGAACCGGGTTGGGCTTCGATGCTCACGTTGCGCGCCAAGGACGCTATCAAGAAGAGGCCGCGGCCGTCTTCGTCCAAAGTGTCGGTGGGCAAAGTCGGCATCAGACGCGTCAGCCCCGGGCCGGCGTCGGAAATCGTGACGACCGGATGTGTGTTCGTCCAATCGATGGCCACGCTCACTAGGCCGGGCGCGTGCTCGACCGTGTTTGCGAGCGCTTCGCCGATTATCAGCTCGGCGCCAAACAGCTCATCGTCGCTCAACGCCAACGGACGCATGAACTCCGCGACCTCACGACGCAGCGAGTGGGCTTGTTGCGAGCTTCTCGAATCGTAACTCCAGGTTTGGCGCAGCGCCACACCGAGTTGAGCGACGAGGAGCACAGTATCGTCGGCGGGGCTCGCGGAACCCATGACGCCGCGCTGGATAAACGCTGCCGGTCGCTCGATGTTGGGGTTCTCGACAAGCTGCGTAACGGCTCGTATCGCGGCTCGCTCGGCCCGGTCGATGTCGCGCTCGAACTCGATGAGGCCGTCCGTGTAAAAGAGGATCGCGGCGCCCGGCTCGAGGGCCACCGTGTGCGCGCCTAACGCGATCGGCATGCCGATGCCGAGCGGGACGCCGCCGTACGCCAGCGAGTGCGCGAGGATGTTCGGGCCGGCGAGGATCGGCGGCGGGTGGCCGGCGCTGGCGTAGGTGAGCGTCGAAAGATCTCGGCTCAAGACGGCAACGAGCGCCGTCGCCGGAGCGCTCCCTTCGAATCCGTGGATGCGGTCGGCTTTGACCAGGACCGCCGCGGGATCTGCAGCCTCGAACGTAGCGGCAAAAATGCTCTGACGAAGTCGCGCGGCGGTGACCGCCGCGTCGAGTCCGTGGCCGGTCACGTCGCCGATCGAAAAGGCAATGCGCCCGTCCGGCAGATCGAAGGCATCGTACCAGTCGCCGCCGATGAGCGTTTCCCGCTCCGCCGCTATGTAGAGCGCATCGCAGCGCAGGCCCAAACGCTGCGGAAGATGGGCGGGAAGAAAGGCGGCCTGAAGGGTCTCTGCCGATCGCTTCGTCTCGTTTAATAGTGCCTGAAGCTCGCGGCGCGCGCCCCGCCTTTCGGCCGCGATTGCGCTGAGCACGAGACCCGTTATCGCGAGAATGGACATCCAGCTGTCGAGTTGCACCAGTCTTGAGTCGAGCGACCCCGCCCCCCAGGGCCCCAGCCCGTGCGACGTTGCCCAAATGGCAACCCCGGAGATCAGGGCGATGACTGTCGCGGTTTCGCGCTGGCGGAAACGCAGGGCCGTCCAAATGACGAACGGATAGACGGAGAAGCGCAGCGGGACGTTGCTCAGGAACGACACCGAGCTTGCGGCAAATAGCGTTACCGCAAGGGCGCCGAGTTCAAGAAGCCCTCCACCTTGCGCGCGCTCCTTTCGCCGTATGCTCGTAATCCACGTGAGCAACAGCGGCGCGACGAAAAGTACCCCCATCGCATCGCCGGCCCACCACACCCACCAGACCGACGGGATAGCACGCCACGGAACGATCCCGGCAAGAGCCAGAGCTATGACGCCGTTCGTCGCCGATACCGTCATCGCAATCGCCGACCCGAATATGGCAAGAAGAAGAACGTCTCGAGTGCGCTCGAGCGCCTCGTGGAAATCGAACCGCCGCAGGAGGAAGTTGCCGAACACAGGGGCGAGCGTATTTCCCGTCGCGATAGCCGCTGCAGTCCAAATCGGCTCGGAGCTGAGGGCGTTGCTAACGAACGCGCCGAGCCAGATGCCGGGCCAAACGCGATATCCCAAGAGCAGGAGGGCGGCGAGCGCGATGCCCGTCGGCGGCCAGACGGCCGTGACTTGTTTCGTCGCGAACGCCAAAGTAAAGCCGAGCTTGGCCGCAATAACATACGCGACTGCGACCAGCAGCGAGGTAAGAAATGTTCGAGCGACGGTGGTCTTCAACAAGCTAAGCCTCTGCGCTCAAATTCATGAAGGACGACGCCGAACCTCCCGAGTCACGGCGTAGCTCGACGAAGGAAATGGGCTTCCATCGGAGCTACTGTGTAGGCGGTGAAAACTGCGCATCGTCCCGCTCGGCTAATCACGGCCGCTGTCGCCGCCGCCAGTTTGAGCGTCTTACTTCCCGTGTCCGTATCGGGAGCCCGCTTTCCCAACGCTTTGGAAAAGCAGATCGTAATTCGCGGAGACGCGGCCGTTTCGGTGGCAACGTTGCTGGGATTATCTTCGACCGCGCCATCTTCCGCTTCGCTGCAGCTAGGGTCAGGCGATGCTTGGGCAGTGTATCTCCTCAGGCACGACACCAAGAAGGAGATCACGGACGGTAACGGACCCGCGCGGTACAATAATGTGAGGTTTTCACCGGCTCCAACTGCCTCGCTAACGATCGGGCCCTACTGGCTTGATCTAGGGACGCGGCTTCCGGAGATGAGAGCCGGCTACTACTCTTTTAGCTCTCCTTTTCTATCTGAAGATTCGACCTCCAACGATCCATGGATGCGAGTCTTACGCCGGCTCAAAAGAGAATCCGGTTGGAATAGTAATGGACGGCCGCAATTCGAGCGCTGCTTCGCATCACCAGAGGGCAACGAAATTTGCATCGATGCGTATGGCGCAAAGGATTATGCGACCAAGCCTGAACGAAACGGATACTTAATAACCATTACCGCGCATCCATCGTTTGGATAAGCGCCGTCGGTAAACGCCGCGGTGCTTACTCGGATCAATGGTCGGGTACTCTTTATTATTGACCTGCGTTTCAGTGGAGTGGCAAGTGATTTGAGCCGACTCGCGAAGGCCGTCTTGAATGATAAGTCGCGCGTTCATAAAGGCCTTTTCGTGGTTTGAACGGACGTTCTCGGTGCCCGTCGTTGGCGGACTCTTCGTCCTGGGGCTAACGATCTGGATTCTACTCTCGGTGTGGTCATCGACCGGCCAGCCGCTCCTGCTCTGTGACGGCAAAGGACGCTTCTGGGGTTGCGCTTGGGACCCCGGCGCATTGTATGGCAATGCGTTCCAAAATCTCTTTCAGGTTTGGGTACTGCTGGCCACGATGTCCATCGCCTATTCGATTCGTATCGCAGCGACCCACCACCATTCGTTGCTACACGAGAAAATCGAGGTGCTGCGCCAGGCCGTGGAGGATCTCAGCGCCGAGGACGAAGAGACCGGATAGAGTCAACAAGAGGCACTTCCCGTAGCCGGAAGGATGACATGTCCTGGTGACATTGAAGATCGTTGCCTTCGTTCTTCCGCTGGCTCTCGATACATTAGCGATCGCGATCGCTCTCGGCCTTCGCGGTCTTAGTCCGTGGCGACCGGCCTTTACCTTCGCTACCTTCGAGGCTATCATGCCGATTTTCGGGATAGTCTTAGCGCGAATCGTTGGTCTTCGATTTGAGACTGCCGCAGTAGTGATTGGCGGAATCATACTGATCGGCGTCGGGCTCCGCGCAATCCACGAGGCGACTTTGGGCGAGGCGGGGGCGGAAGGCCTTTCATTCGGTTCCTTCCGAAGCTTGTTCGTAGCCGGTCTCGCCATTTCGACGGACGAGCTTGCAATCGGGTTTCCGCTCGGAGCGTCAGGGTTGCCGATTGCCACGGTGTTGATCGCGATAGCAGTGCAAACGTTATTCGTTACCGCAGTCGGGATCGCGATAGGGAATCGCATTGGTTCGGCTCTTGGACTTCGCGCTTCGCGTTACGCGGGCGTCGCGGCCGGCATCGCATTTTCGGCCGTTGGTCTTTGGCTCATCCTGTGACCGCTTAGGGACGCTGCGAAAGAAACGCGGTGTAACCCTCAAGGGCGATTTGCACGCCGATGCAGAGCAAGATGAACGCCGAAAGCCGCAGCAATACGTTGACGCCAGTTGGCCCCAGCTTTCGTAAGACGTGTTCCCCTTGGCTGTAGCAGAGATAGATCACTGTGGAGATGCACGCGAGGCCCACCAAGGCGCCGAGGCCATCGAGTAGGACTGAGCCTCCCGGAGCGGCGAGCAAACTGCTGCCGACGGTCACCATGATCGCGATGGATCCCGGGCCGATCGTTAACGGCAACGTTAGCGGGTAGAACGCGCCGCCGAGCACTTCATCTTGAGTAGCGGCCGGCGCGCGATGTTTCGAGTCTTCCTGCCCCTGGCTGAGCAGGCGCCAACCCGCACTGGCGAGGACGAGGCCTCCGGCGACACGCACCGCCGAGAGGCTTAAACCGAAGAACTTCAGCGCCAGCGGACCGACGATCAAGGACGCAGCCGTGAGAATGAAGGCGTTGATCGCGACGCGCCGCGCGAGGCTTCTCGCAACGGCGTCGTCAAGGGACTCCGTATAGTTCAAGAAAATGGGTGCCATGCCCGGCGGATTGACGATCGGGAACAGGGCCAGCGTTACTAAGAGAAAACCCTGGACAAACGGCCACGCGGCCACGGTCCTAAGTGAGTCCACCGTAACGTTATCTCACGCAGCGGGCTACTCTCCCTTTCGCAAAGCCACGGCCTTGTCGCTCGCAGCGTGCTCGCGCGTCCGGGCGGCCTAGGAACCGAGCGTCGGCGCCGAACGTTCTGAGGACTGGAGGTACCAAGGATGAGAAACGTCGCGACTTTGGTCGCTTGCATGCTCTGTCTGGCGCCTGGAATCGGCAGGTCTCAAGCGCCCGATCTGCCCTCCGTTACGGCCATCGATATTGCGCTGGAACCGGATGCAACGATGATGGAGCATGCGAATGCCTTGAACGCTCGCCTACGTCAGTCATTTCCCAAAGGATACGCGCTAGATGCGACGCATCATCCGCACATAACGATGCTGCAACGATACGTCCGCACAGCGGACCTGCCGAAGATCTACGCAGCGGTCCGGAAGATCAGAACGGAATACAATGTGGGCGCCTGGAACTTCGAAGCGTTCAAAATTGACCACGCGGTCTGGAGCGGGCTAGCTGTCACGGTCATCCTCGCCAAACCTCCGCGAAGCGTCCTAGAGGCGCAGCAGAGACTCATCGATGCGATTGCGCCCTATACAGTTCAGATTGGAACGGCGGCCGCGTTCGCGACGACCCCTGCCGAGCCGGACATCAACGCCTCCACGATTGCGTATGTCACGGCGTTCGTTCCAAAATCGACTGGGAAGAACTACATCGCGCACGTCACCTGCGGCGTTGCTTCCGTGGCATTCGTTAAGCAGCTAGAAGCGGAACCATTTTCCTCGTTTACGTTCTCACCGGTAGCCATATCCGTGTACCAGCTCGGAAACTTCGGTACCGCGCGCAAGAAGCTCGAGGCCTGGAGCTTTGCACCATGAACGATACGATGGTCGCGATCGACATCGCAATCGAGCCCGGCGAACCCATGGTTAAGCGCTCCCTAGCCGACAACGCCAAACTTCTCGAAAACTTCCCCCAGGGTTACTCTCTCGACAAGACGCATCACGCGCACATATCAATCTTGCAACGCTTCGTCCGCGAGACCGACCTCGAAAAGGTGTATACAGCGATCGCACATGCCGTCGCTTCGGAAAACCCGAGCGCGTGGACGCTCGCAGCGAGCAAGTACTACTATATTCCCGCGGGTCCGATTGGACTCGCGGGTATCGTCGTCGAGGTAACGGACGACCTGTTGAGGTTTCAACAGAGGCTTATCGACGCGGTGACTCCCTTCTCGATCGCTACCGCGACGGCAGACGCGTTCTTCAAGCTGCCAGCCGAGCCTGCGCTACACGAGGTACCAACGATGATTGAGTACGTCGGAAGGTTCGTCCCAGACCATTCCGGGAAAAACTTTATGCCGCACGTCACCATCGGCGTCGGGCTGAAAAGCTACCTGGAGGAGATGCTCGCCGCACCCTTCGAGGCGTTCACGTTCACCGCCGTAGGCGCTTCGGTTTATCAACTCGGCGACTTCGGCACCGCCCGCAAGAACCTCAAGACCCTGGAGTTCAAACCATGACCGACCCGCTGCCGTCGTGGAACGATGGTCCGGCCAAAGCAGCCATCCTGGACTTCATTCGGAAGACGACTGACCCGGCGGGCGCAGAGTTCGTTCCCGAAAAGGACCGTATCGCGACGTTCGATCAGGATGGCACGACGTGGGTCGAGCACCCGATGTACACGCAACTTGCGTTTACTCTGGCTCGGCTCGCCGACCTAGCGCCGCAGCATCCCGAATGGAAAACCACCGAGCCGTTCAAATCCACGCTTGCCGGCGATATGGCGGCGTTTGCGAAATTCACGATGAGCGATTTAGAAACCCTCGTGGCGGCTTCGCACGCAGGAATGAGTACGGACGCCTTTCGAGGGATCGTCGTCGACTGGATGGGGAAGGCCAAGCATCCCCGCTGGGGCCGCCCCTACACCGACCTCGTCTATCAACCCATGCTCGAAGTCATGCGGTACCTGCAGGCCAACGGCTTCAAGAACTACATCGTGACGGGTGGTGGCCAAGCCTTCGTGCGAGCCTATGCCGAGCGCGTGTACGGCATGATGCCGGAGCGCGTCATCGGATCGTCCCTGGAAACACAGTTCGAATACGATGCCAATGGCAATGCCGTCCTCATGCGCCCGCCGAAATTGTTGCTTTACAACGATCTGTCGGGTAAGCCACAAGACATCTATCTGTTCCTCGGGCGTCCGCCGCTTGCCGCGTTCGGCAATAGTACGGGGGACCAGCAGATGCTCGAATATACGCAGTCCGGCGGGGGAGCGCGACTGACGGCCCTCGTCCTACACGACGATGCGGCACGTGAGTACGATTATGGACCGGAAAGCCCGCAATCCGACACGAAATTCGGAGCTTTCACGCAAGCACTGGCGGACACGGCCAAGGCAAAAGGCTGGGTTGTCGCAAGCATGAAGAATGACTGGAGGCGGATCTTCGCGTTCGAGGCCTAGGAGAGCCGCTATGTCTTCGCTGCCGTCACGCCGAGCGGGAGATCGAAGCTGCCCGTAAATGTAGCAATCGGTGAACCGCCGGCGGGGTATCTGAAAACCTCGCCGTCGCCATTTCCCGCGTCGCCGCAATACAGCAGGCCCTTAACGATCCACGTCTGCGCGCAGTCGCTAGCCCCGGAGAGCTGTACGGTGTTCTTCAACGTCGCCGTCGTTCCGCTAACCGTGTAGCGATATGTCGCACTCGCGTACTGATCGAACACAGTGAGGTAGGTACCGTCCCACTGCACCGAGCCAGGAAATTGCGGAGAGTTACTCGTTTTGATCGTAACGAATTTGCTGCTGCCCTTCGGAAGCTCGACGAGTGCGAAGTTAGAGCTCGAGCCGAAACCGTCGGCGAAGAGATTGCCGCTGGGATCGTAGCCGTTGAAGTATTCTTTGGACAGCGGTGTATTGTATACCTTACCCGAGCCGGTCGCGTTCTTGAAGATCACAACCTGACCGCCGGGACCGTAAGAATTACCCAAAAGGATTCCGACTGCGAGATCGCCGCTAGCATTCATCGCGCAGCTGGATGTGAACGTGTAGTTAAGAGACAGCGTCTTGATCAGCTTGTTTGGAACCTTGTATTCGCTAATCAGGTCGTTCGTACGCCCGGGGTTCCAGATAATGTTCTTCCCATAGCCGTACAAAACGTTGGTGCACCCTTGGCCGCCGGCGCCATTAATCTGACCAATCATCGCGGTGCTTTTTGGATAGTTGAAAATGCTGGCGTACGAGCCGTAGTAGTTGATGATGTACTCGTACTTCGTTAACTCCGATCTATCCGGTACGAGCTCTGCGTAACGCGGCAGTGGATTCAGCCTCTCCGCCGCCACGGGCCTCCCATTCACGAACAGCGTCCTACCTACGTAGGTCGCAGTCAACGGAGCGGCTGACGGCGTGACCGTCGAGCTCCCGCACGCCGAAAGAATTACGAGTGCAACGACAGCGCCGGCGCACTTAAGAAAACCATGGATGATCATTCGCTTGCTCCCCTTGAAGTAGATATCAGGCGTCGTGCTCGGCTTCTTGCAGCAACACCGGTGTGCTTTGGGTTTTCGACCGGCATTGGGGCCGTGCCTCCGTGACCGTATTCATAAACCGCTTTAAGCACGTAGTACGCGATGCCGTTGGCGAAAACCAAGGCGAGTAAGCCCCGAACGACGCGCAACGCTCTCGATCGTCTGCAGCGGCTTGGCCTGCCCGTTACGTCCACGACGATCGCGGACGATACCGCTGCCCAACTATTTACCAGAACGCGAGACTGCGCACATGGGCCGCGACAGCGCAACTCGTTTATGGGAACCCTGGATGGAGCGGCGCGCGGAGCGCCTATACCGACTGAGAACGTCCGGCCCAAGCGGCGCGGAGAAAATCAACGGGAGATTTGCCTCCTTTTGGCCCTGCGGATACGATCTCGCTATTCGGCCCCCGACGCCCGTGTCATGAGGCGCCGAATCGGCGGCTGAGGCTTGCTCAACGCCTGGCAAAGGGGCCGGAACATCCGGTGACAGCTCGAAAAGGCCTTCTACGTGAAGCGAAACGTCGTATTGCCGGTAACGTCGCTCCTCTCGATCCTTCTCGCATCATTCCACCTGGTGGATGACATCGTATACGGGTCGGACAAAGGCGTGGCATTAAACCTCCTGATGGTAGCCATTCTTGCTGTTTGGCTGTACGGAACGCTGATGCTGCCCGAACGTCGGTCGGGGCATATTATCATGCTGCTCGGATCGCTACTCGGACTGACCATTTTCTTGGTCCACGTAACCGGCACCGGAGGCCTCCAAGGCATCGAGATCGGCAAAAGGAGCGGAGCCTTTTTCTACGTCTGGACGCTTCTCGCGCTTGCGGTTGTTTCTCTTTTGTCGCTAACGGTCTCAGCGCAAGGTCTATGGAGTCTGCTGCGCTCGAAGGCGCGACGATGACAAGGGCGAAGAGCGCCGCGTCCCTTGCGTCGGACACGCGACGCGGGCTTACGCTGGAAAGATCACGATCGATATCGAACGGCTCTCCCGGGACGCTTCCGATGCGCCGTACACGTGCCAGGATCGGCTGGTCGACGGTGTGCGGCGGACTCGTCATTAGAGGCTTTAACAGAGAAATGCGCGTCCACGGTCTAACAGTGAGCCCCGTCGCGAAATAGCCCCGCATCGCCCCTGCCCCTCTGCACGGCTCCGCGACCGCGAGACCGTTGCGGTTAGCGGCTTAGAGTTGCTTGCAACCTAGCGCGCATTACGGCGGCGCATGTTCGCAGCGCGGCGGCTAGGTCTCGCAGCAGCCTCGCTACTGAGCGCGCGGCGGTTAACGCGTCGCGGCTTGGATCGCGCCTGCTTCAATAGTTGCGGATTGGATCGCGGCGTCAAAACTGACCGCGACGTACCCGGTAATCGGCCGATCGTAGTCGATCCATAGGGCCGTGGTTGACAGTTGTCAGCGCGAGCGCTGCATCGATTCGAGTTGCAATTTTAGTGGAGTCAGGCTCACCCTTACGAACCCGGTATTTGGGCGATCGTAGTCGACCATCAAACTGATGACAAGGACATAGGCAATTACATAGATCGCACTCAAGACGGCGGGCCGCGACTGAGACATCGCAAAGTGCAAACCGAGCGACAAGGTTCCAAGGGTCACTAGGGCCAGCGTGAGCACGACCACAGCCGTTGGCACATGGCTCGTCAGCGCCTGGAGCTGCTCCAACGAGAGGTCAATCGTATCATTCAGACTCTGCATCAACAGCGAAATGCCCAGATTCGTTTGGTGTGCACGCAACGCGGAGGACACAATCGACCAGAGCTCGCCCTGATCTTTGTTGCCTTGATCGATTGTTTTTCGATACAGTTCCGGATCGCGGGGCGTTTCATATGCCTTCAGCCTCGCAGCGGTGTAGTCGGTCAATATCCGGCGAAATCGCGTGGACCGGGTGGCCTCAAGCTGATTGGAGCGAAGCCACGTCGTTCCAATAGCGTTGGCTTCTCGGATCACAAGTTGCCGCCGCGTGTCGAAACGCGCCGATGCCTGATTAAAAGATAGAGCCAACACGAAGGCCGCTAACGTGAGCAGCCCGGTTTGGACGACACTAAATGGATCGGCTTTCGGCATGTAGCGTGCCAGCGATCGCCCAAAGCGATAGGGCACCTCAATCGAAAGCCCCAGCACAACCAACATCAGCGCCGGCAGCAACCACGGGTTCGAAGAGAAAATCAGCTCGGTCATCTAGGCGCCCGGGCCAATCGAGGCGCAGTAGGTCACTGAGCCCGCGGGGTCGGCAATCCGCTTTCTGGAGTGCCGGCACTAACGAGGTGCCATTTGAAGGCCCGGGCGATTAAAAACCCCAGACCAATCCCAAGCGCCATCGCGAACGTCGTCGTGAATACGGCACTAAGGTTGGCCGACAACTGCGCTGATGCTGTAATGAGCGCCTGTTCCTTGAGGCTCGAAATATCGAGTATCCCCTTGATGGAATTGAAAAGTGCTACGGCGGCGCCAAGAGGAAGAACGCCGGTCACGATTGCAATCACGGAAGCGCCGCGACGTCGGCCGGTTAGTCCGATTGCCAGCAACACGCACGCCGCTGCAGCAAGGACAACCGCAGCACTCGAACTCAAGCCCCAGCCAATTAGAACATTACGAATGAGTCGAGCCGCAAAGCCGCAGAGAAGGCTCGGAATGATGGCCTGAGGCGGAGCTGTTAGAACAACAGCCAGCGCTGCGGCAAAGAGACCGGCCCAAACACCATTGATTACCATCGGCATGATAGCCATGCTCTCAGCTCACTTCACTTCAACGACCGCTTGCCCAACCGCAATACCGATCGCGAGGATGAGAAAGAGAAACGCTGCATTGAGTATGCGTTGAATCCCGACCGACATATTTCGGTGAGATGCAACGTCGATAAACCCGTTTACGAGCGGCAGGCCCGGAATCATATATCCGACTGATCCAATCAATGTCGCGGGCGCAACCTGACTGATGCCTGCGCGTAGACCAAACGCGGCGATCAGCGCCGACAAAATCGCACACGCCATGGTCGTGGCTGCCGCTCCGAACTTCCTAGCCTGAAGAGCGGCGCGAACGGTTTGCCCGATTGCACCCGCTACAAATGCTATTCCGAAGCCGCCCCAGTTACCCCCGATAAAATGCGTGAAGAACCCTGCGGCACAGGCCGCCGCGAAAACAACCAGCCATGCATTGTAGGGCGACGGAATATTCCTGATGCGCTGCACTTCAGTAGCGATGGTCGCTTGATCGACGTCGCCCCTTGCGATGCGCTCAGCGAGCGTTGACGCTTCCGCAACGCGTAAGAGGTTCGCACCCGGTGGCCGGATGGGACGGATGAACGTCTCCGGTTCGCCGTCCGTCACTCGAGTGACGGCCACGAAATCGTAGCGCCAAAATGTAGCAACGCCCTCGGCGTTCGCTCCCCTGAGGATGCCGTTGAAGGCGCGCTCCGCTCGGACGGTTGAGCCGCCATTTTCCATGATGATGAGCGACACATCCAGTGCCGCAGATACTAGTCCGCCAGGGAGCGCCGTGTTACCAATTCTCGCAAAGGCTCGACTTGGCGTTCATGTCGCCGTAGAACACCATAGCGTCGAGGATCTGGTTCACCGGGAGCTTGTAGAGCGGATCATCTTCAGACGGGTGGAATGCCAGGCTGGCCTCCCCGGCCCACAGCTCGCCCTTCGCCAGGGTCCAGACCAGCCCGTTCAACTGCGACAGCGCCCACGGGTTTTTCTCGCCACCGATATCTGCGATGAATCGCGTTGAGAGGGTTTTAAACGGTAGCCCCTGCGGTTGGTTCGCAGGCTCGGGGAGTGGGAGCGTCAGGTTGTACGGGAATGGAAAGGTTGGCTTCCGGTTCGCGGGCAGCGGCAACGAGAGCATTTTGCCGGTCTTCTTGAAGGTGTACGAGGCGATACGCTTCCCACTTCCAATTGGCCGCTCCTGAGAGCGTTCGAGGTAACCGGTGCCAAGTTCTCCGTGCCAGTTGACACCCATGTCGGCCATCTTCTTGGGAAATCCGCCCAGTTCACGGCCCGACGTCATGGCCGAGTCGGTGTCCACCCAAATCTGACACACGTAAAGGTACAGCTCACCCTTATAGAGGCAAGGGATATTTTGGATGACCTCGAGGTACGGAGGAAGCGTTCCGCCGCGATAGTTCGCGAAGAGCATCTTCACTGCCGATTGGCCTGGCGCCATCGGGATTCCAACGAGATTGCAGGGAGCAGGCAGAAATTCAGCCGCCGCCTTTGCGTCGGTCATATAGTCGATCAGGACCGCATCGATGTTGGTCCACCACCATCCCTCTGGGCCGAAATTGGGGTAAAGCGGCGCGTACGAAGGTATGGAAGGTCCGAAGTTTTCTTTGGTCAGCTTACCCTGAAGCCCGACGGGAATTTGTGGCGCGGCCACGTCTGCTGCGATTGTCATTTTGAAACTCCTTGTGTGACTCAGCGATTAAGCGGGCACTGAAGCCGCGACTGATCCGTCGGGCTTCCGTGCTCCCGCTTCATTGACTTTGAGCAGCCGGGCCGCATTGGAGTAGAGATACTTCTCCATCGTCGCATCGCTCACGTCGTGCTCTTTTTGAAGTTTGAAGGTCTCCTCAACATACGTCTTCATATCGCAGAACGGGAAAGCGCTCCCGAAGACGAGCTGCTCGGGAATCCGCTCTAAGTTCATGGCGTAGAGAAAGCCGTTCGGCCAAAACATATAGACGTCAGCTGAGAGGTGGAGCTGCGGCCACTTGGCAGCCAAACCTAACACTTCCTGAATATACGGATATCCGCCGTGGGCGAGGACCACGTTTAGTTTCGGGAAGGAAAACAACATGCGGTCTAGGGCTTCCGGATTGTTGAAAGAGATATCCGTTCCGACAAAGAGTCCCGTTTGGATGAGCAGAAACGCGCCGGCGTCGGAAAGCACCTCGAGGATCGGCCAGAATGAGGGGTCGTCGGTGAATGTTCCCATCTTCCCCAGGCCAACCGTCTGATAACCCGGCTCAAGGTTGGCACCGGCCATGCCCTGCTGCTTGATTGCCTTTTCGACTACCCTTGCCGTCTCGTCGGGATTCTGGTCGAGGTTAATCTGTGAAAGACCAAAGAGTCTCCCTGGATACTGTTTCTGCAGGCCGGCTAGCGTGTCGTTATCCATCGTGAAGTCCGGCATGCCGCCGGCATAACGCCCGTTGACCACAACCGCATCGATCCCAGCCTCGTCGATCTCTTTCCACCATTGCTCCATCGCTCCGGGCTTCCCAACCATCGACATGGAGGAAGAGGCTGTGTTTGCCGGGCGATTCTTAACTTTCAAGTGGCTCTTCATAAGCATGTTGTTCTTCAGGTCGAACAGCCCCTTATAGGGCTGGAGCGGCGGCCGATTGCGAAAATCGATGATCTTGCGGTTGCCTACACTCATGTTAGTCCCTCCGGCGTCATCTTCGACGCGAAAATCTCGTATGTAGTGATTTCGATACGGCCAGCACCTCTAAGAGCGGAGCAAGCAAGCCGCAAGAACGTGCGCCGCTTCGCCCGAAGACGCCGCACACGCTCAGTCTAGTTTATCGCGGATGGCTTGGGCTATCCCAAAAAAGCACCGAACAATTGTTTTGATCAGATCGGCCGGTTTTCGTCGTTATCGCCAGCCGTGGCCTCCCTTAAAAGGATCTTTAGTCAGCGGGCTTGAGGTGTAGTGAGTGCAAGATATGCGCGATCCGGCTTCAGTTAGTTGTGAACAGAATGGTCCGTGTTTGAAGTGAGCCATGGCTAGCAAGGTCTCAGTGGCTACAACCGCCGCTCGCAAGCTAGGGCATGAGCTGCGCGACTTTGCCGTAGCAGCCCTGTACCTGTATGCGTGTTTCCGTGCGCTTAATCTCCATAGAGAGGCGATCCTAAACGCGCACGGGGTGAGTTATTCGTCTCAAGCGTAGTGGACTTGCGCCCCGCATAGAGGTGGCAGAAGTTCTTTCCGAAACATGCGAGCATTGGAGGATGCCTTAGTGAAACGTACGATTGTCGCGGCATTGTCTTTAGCAATTCTCTGGAGCTGCTCGTCGCAGAAGTCAGCGCAACCGACGAAAGCAACCTCGGCAGCTGCTTCGCAGATGGTCGACGTAGCGAAGGAGGCGTACGTCTACGGGTTTCCGATTGTGGACCTTTACCGGATCGAAGCTGCCTACTTTTTCTTTCCACGCAGCCCGGCGTTTAAGGCTCCCATAAACACCGTTTATAATACACCGAATGTCTCCACGCCGGCGGACGCCACGATACAGTCGCCAAACGCCGACACCCCGTACTCGTTTGTTATGTTCGATTTGCGCGCCGAGCCTTACGTTCTAACGCTCCCGGCGATCGAAAAAAATCGTTACTACTCTGTGCAGCTCGTCGACCAGTACACGTTCAACTTCGCGTACCTCGGCACGCGCACAACGGGCAACGCCGGGGGGCGTTTCCTGATTGCCGGCCCGGGTTGGAAGGGAGCGGTGCCGAGGGGAATAGACAAAGTGGTGCGAGGCGAGACCGACTTCATCATGGCCGGAATTCGGACGCAACTCTTTGGCGCATCCGACTTAGCAAGAGTCCACCAGATCCAGGCGGGCTACAAGATCGCCTCTTTATCGGCATTCTCCGGAGCGCGGGCGCCGCCCGCAGCGCCGGCTGTGCACTGGATGCTACCCCTCAGCGCAGCGGCGCCCACATCATCGGAATTCAACGTCAAAGCGTGGATTGTATCGAAACTCATGCCCCCCGAGCGCACGTCGCCGAAGTTTTTCGACGTGTTGTCGTTCGTTCTCCAGTTCTGCCCGGTGGATCCGAGCGAAGTCGCATTGCGCAAAGGCTTCGAAAGCATCGGCATACAACCCGGAAACTTTCGGCCACCGAGTGGTGTGACGCAAGAAGACCTAGTTGCCGGGATGGCCGCGGGGCAGCAAGAGATCGACGTGGCGAGAGCCGCGACAAAGAGCTCACGCGACCTGTTTGGCACCCGCGAAGCGATGCACAACAACTACCTGAACCGATCGCTCGGAGCGCAACTCGGCATCCTCGGAAACACAGCGGCGGAGGCAGTCTACCTTAACTACTCCAACGATGCAAACGGAAAACCGCTGAGTGGTGCTCACAAATACACTGTCCACTTCGCACCGGGTGGGCTCCCGCCGGTCAACGCGTTCTGGTCGATCACGATGTACAACCTGCCACAGCAGTTGCTCGTCGCAAATCCAATCAATCGCTATCTCATCAATTCGCCGATGTTGCCGCAGCTTAAGCGCGACCTCGATGGCGGGCTCACGATTTTTGTGCAGCAGTCGTCGCCCGGACCGGGGCGCGAGCCGAATTGGTTGCCCGCTCCGAAAGGCGGCTTTTTTGCGGTCCTTCGCGCGTACAATCCCAAAGAAGCGATTCTGAGTGGTAGCTGGAAGCTACCGCCAATGCAACCCGTAAAGTGAGCGCGATACGGTTCCTGATGACCGAAAGCAGCTAACCTGGCGGATGAAAGCACTGAACGAGGTCGAGTTTGCGAGCCGAGGCGTTATTTGCCGTGCTTGGCTCTGCCCGCCGGAGTCCGAGGTGTTGCGGAACGACCGGGGATATCCCGCACTGGTCATGGCGCATGGGACATCGGGCGTTCGTTCACAGCTCAAGCAGTATATTCCGCACTTCACTGCGGCGGGGATGCACGTGCTCGTGTTTGACTATCGCTATTTTGGTGACAGCGACGGAGAGCCGCGGCAGCTCCTTTCCGTGCGCCGGCAGTTGCAAGATTACGTGGCTGCCCTGGATTTCATCCGTCAAGTGCCCGGCGTGGATCCCGATCGCGTGGCCGTCTGGGGCAGTTCACTGTCGGGCGGCCATGTGGTAGAAGTGGCGGTAGCCGACGGGCGCGTGGCGGCCGTAATCTCCCAGTGTCCCGCGATGGACAATCGAGCCAATACCGTCAGTCTGCTAAAGTATGCCGGGCTCGGGATGGTCATGAAACTCATAGGGCTCGGGTTGGTGGATGCGGTCCGCGGCATGTTTGGATTGGCGCCCAGGCTGATTCCGGCCGGCGCCGCGCCGGGTAAGGTGGCGTTGCTGATGACGCCAGACACGTTGCCTGGCATGAAGGCCATCGAGGCTCCCGGCTGGCGAAATGAGCTGTGCGCTCGCTTCATCCTTACGTTGGCATTCTATCGTCCGGGTCTCAAGACGGACCGATTGCCGTGCCCGATCCTGATCGCTATCTGCGACTACGACTCGCTCGTTGTCCCCGCGGCCTCCGAGGCGGCGGCCCGTCGGGCCGGCAAGCGCGCCACACTCAAGCACTACCCGATCGGCCATTTCGATATTTATCTGGGAGAGTGGTTTGAGCAGTCGGTTTCGGATCAGGTGGCCTTTCTGCAGCAAGCTTTGGTACGATTGCCGGCTGCATAACGAGCAACGCATCCGCACCCGCTTCGAAGAAATAGGTAGGGGCGCCCGTTCGTCGTAGCCGCAGAAATAGTAATTTGCGAACTTAGCGTTCTTGTGCCGCGTTGGGTTGGTCGAGGCATTTTGATATATCGCGACATCACCCAAGTCAGCAACGGCAAGATTTCCCGTAACCTTGTCGACGGAACATGCCCGCGGAAACTCGGGGTCGTTAAAGGTAGCGACGGCGTCGTGCCGCCGTGCGCGTACTCAAAAATCTTTAACTCGCTGCCGTCGGGGATAAAAACGTTTCCGGCTTCGTCGGAGCACAAGTGCGCGTCAAGCTCGCTGCGCTCGCGTTGCGCGCGCTGCTCTTCGATCCGCACAAACTGGAAGCGATTCCGCTGCTGGACGGCGGCGGCGGCATCGCGCTGCAGATCCCTCTCGCCGCCGCGCCGCACTGCGCGCGCAGGGCCTCGCCGTCTGCACGCCGATTCGGTGGAGCGAGCTCGGCTCGTTCGGAAGCGCCGGAGCCGTCACCGCCTCCGAAATCCCGCAGTGCCTCCGCGACCGCGGCGACGTCTTCGCACGCGAGCTCGCGCCAATCGCGGCGCAACGTCTCGGCAGTCGCAATAGCGGCGCCGTCCAGATGCGAACGACGCCCGAGCCGCGCGGCCACATCTTCACCGCAGCCATCGGAATCCTCGGCGACGGCAAGGCCGGCGCCAGACAACTCCTAGAGGAAGCGCTCGCGCGCAAACTCGTTCCGCCGAACACCACCTACCACTACGTCTACGCCTCGCTCATCGAGTACATCGCACGCCAGTTCGGCCGCGGGCGCAAGCCGCCGATCCTCCAAGACGCGGCTTTGATGTGGCGACGCACACCGGGTGCATACATGTGGGTGTATGATACATCGAAAGCGATGCTCAGGAACTCTGCGAGCTTCGGATCGAGGCCGCCGGAATATACGGGAGCGCCACAAGCAATGAATGCTTCAGTCCACGCGGGGTCGATCTGGTAAAACCCATCCCACGCGACGTTCCATTGCCCGATGGCGCGCATCCGATCGCAAACCGGCGTTTCTGCATTTTTCCCTCGGTGGCTACCCCGGCATTGGACGCCTCTTCTAAAAGAATTGGGGCGCCGAGGCTACAGACGTGGATCGACAGGAGCGAAGCCATCTTGAGCACCATTAGCAGCTCATAGCGCGTCGCGCCAGCGTCGCACCACTGGGCATCCCATCGTTCCAGCGTGTCGAATGCTTCCGCATCCCACGGTCCAGCTTTATCGATTGTCATTGTCGCCTCCCTCATTGCTATTGTCTAAGCTCGGCGTGACGGCCTCGTCATCTTCCCACAAGTGAAGCAGCTCGCGCGCTTCCTTCGAGGCGAGCATGCGCGTCAACCGCGCAATCTTGCGCCCTACGTCTCTTACTCGTTGTTCAGAATTAGGATCTTTGATATGCCCGTCCTCGGTGAAGGCGGAATCGGCGTTGTAGATCCATGCTTCGGAAGGAATGACCCAAGCATGCAGCGTTCGGCCGATCGCGCGTAAGGTGTTCAGGGTGAAAGTTCCGCCCATCCGTCCACCCGAGACGCCAATAAGGCCGACAACCTTACCCTCGAACTCGCGCATGCTCATCAAGTCGAGCGCGTTCTTTAGGACGCCGCTCAGGGAGCCATGATAGTTCGGAGTTGCCAGGATGATGCCGCTCGCCTCCGAGACCTTTTGTCGAAGCCGTTGAACGCCGGCGTTACCTTGGATCGCGTCAGGGTCCCCGCCGGCGCAAAATGGAAGGTTATAATCGCGCAAGTCCAGCAGTTCAGCGGTCGCGCCCCTTTCCTTCGCACCGGCGAGTGCAATCTTCAACGCGGCCAACGTCCAGCCGTTAGGTCTAAGACTGCCGCAGATTCCAACGACACGAATCGATTCGTCGTCGCCCATTTAGTACGCCAGTAAGTGTGCGTCCGAAACTGCTGGCGATGGCTCCTTAAAGGTGCCGTCTGTCTTGAGTACCAGAAAGCCCTGGTGGCCAGGTTCGCGATTCGGCGGCAGGCCGAGTTTAGCTAATGTTTCCTCGGTGGTCTTATACGTAACACCCAGCTTTAGCATCTGCCGTGCCTGCTCTGGAGTGGCTATATCACGCCCAATCTCACGAGCCATGCGAACGTGCCTCTCGACCATCTGAACGGTCGTCATCCGCACGCCTTTTTTGGTGTCATAAAGATTGTCCTCAATGCCGGCGCGCGTGTGTTGGCCGAGGGCGATCATCATCATCGAGATTGGGTGTGTTAAGCGAAACGTTGTTTGATAGGTGAACACCGAACCGTGCGGCGTCCGGCGTACGAGCTCCATCAGGTCAAACGGATTGGCGCCGAGAAAGCCGCCGCCGCCGGTGCTGAAAAATCCATTCATCGGGCCCATGTAGTAGCCTCGCCGAATCATGCGCTCCACTAGTTCGAGGTTGTGGACGTGGCCAAGCGCGAAATACGGCTGGATCCCGTGCTCCACACAGAGTTTTGTCTCTTCGATGTAGAAGTCCGGCGTACCATCGGCCACCATATTAGCGATCCCATGCATGGCTTCTTCATTGCCCAGGTGCGTTCCGCCGAAGGAGTCGTCAACTGGGTGCAGCGCGGTTAAATCGTAGAGACCGCTACCGCACAAAACGGTGATCTGATCCGGCTTAGGGTCGATCTGAGTCAGCTTGTGGCGCTGTTCGTAAGTCCCGAACTTCCCGACTTCGCCCGGCTCTGGCGCGAACGAGATCGATCCGCCGACCTGCAGGATCATTTTCGGCACAGCTTCACGGAGGCGCCCGATTTGCTCGCCGTATTCCTTGAAGTTCTTCGAGATATGTCCCGTCTTGGGATCGCGCACGTGGATGTGCAATAACGTTGCACCTGCATTATAGCAATCAACGGCAGCTTGAACTTGTTCATCCCACGTAAGGGGGATGTATCCCGGTGGGCCGTCCTCGGGAAGCCACATTGGCCCGTAAGGAGCCGCCGTGATCATCAGAGGTGCCATGTTTTCGGGGAGAAGGGAGTCATCGGTAAAGTACGCCATGGTTTGTGCTCTCCTTAAAGGTCGCGAGGCCTTCAACGCAAAACAAACGCTGCCTTCAGGCGGCTGCTGGTTTGCCGCCATTGGCGGTTGTCCGTGCCGACGGCATACGAGCAGTTGACGGCCGCCCGCTCGCCGAAGTCTGTTGACGGAGGTTTGAAGTCCATGAAATCGACTGCACTCTTCATCGCCGTACTCATCGCACTCAGCGCCCAGACGTCCGCGGCGCACTCCCAGCGCCACCTTGTCTACGAATTCGGCTTCAACACGAAGGTTGCGAGCTCCGGAAACGGCACCGGGACGACCACCATCGACATCATGGGGCCCGCCAAGGATGGCGGCGTCATGATTAGCGGGACGGACTATTGGTGGAACACCGCGCGTCCCCGCGCGACGAACACCTGTGAGGTGTATCCGGACGGCGGCGTCTCCTGCCAGAAGCCCGCGTACGCGATATCGCCGATCCAATTCACCCTGTTCCCGCTGCTCGGCAAAAGCTATTTCCACCCGTTGTCTACCGGCGGCGGACACGCCAACTGGTCGCGCACGTACCAGGTCGAGGCGGCGATATTGCCGGGAGCCTCCGGTGTGATGAGCCAGCTCACGACCTTTAAGAGCGTCTACACGCTGCAGGGAAAAGGTAAGATCGCTAACGCCGGCGGCACCATTTTGGTCGAGGCGACCGGAAAGCTCACGCAGCAGGGCGGGCGCTATCTAGCGGCGTCCTCGAAGCAGCGGATCGCGTATGACCCGGCGGCGGGGATCCCGGTGGTCGTCAGCGACGTCCGGACGCATCTGCCGATGCGCAGCGTCTACAGCAACGACTTGGTGGAGCTGAAGCTCAAGAGCGATTCGCGCTAGTACTAAAAGTCGTACTCCAGCTGTGCGCGGTTGTACTTAAACAGCGGCAGCCCGCCTAGAGTCTGCGTGTTGGACTGCGTTCGCTGCGCGTAGCGGTAGCGCAGCAGGAGCCCGCGATATCGTTCCTTGCCGACGGGACTCAGGTGGTAGCGCCCATCGAGCACCCAGATATTCGTGCTCTGTGGGGCCAACGCGTTGCCGTAGTCGTACCAGGCGTCGGTCGCGATGAAGACCCAGCGCTTGTCGTCGGAGGTGAATGTCAGCCCGACCTTCCACGAAGACCCCGGCGCGCGCCGGTCGGCCATGCCTTGCGTGACGCTGGACGTGAAGAGCGGGTCGGTCGAGTAGCTTTCCGTGTACGGGCTGGCCCAGCCGCCGTAGTAGATCTGCGTCGTGCCGTTCGGATTGGCGAAGCACTGCGCGGCATTCATCGGAAGGAAATACGCGAGCGTGGCGGCCTTCGTAGCGATCTGATACGAGCCGTTGCACGTTACGCTCTTGGGCAGGAAGATCGTGTCGCTGCGCCATGGGATCGAATCGTAGCCCGCGGTGATGCGAAAATTCTTGGAGACGTCGGCTCCGATCTGCACGCCGACGTCTTGGCTCGCGATCTTCCCGAGATATGAGCGGCCGGTGTTGCTCTCGAAGCCGCCTTGCAGCCCGACGAACGGCTTCCAAGGCAGTTTCGTGAACGTATAGTCGCCGTCGAACCACCAGATGTTCGCGAGATCCGCGATGCCGTAGAAGAAGCCGGCGGCCGAAAAGCCCGTGGCCGAATCGGCGTAAGCCACCTTACCGAAAGCAAACCCGTTCGTCTTGACGCCTTGGCCTCCGGGGATGTCGATGTTGCTCGGTAGTCCCTTGGCCCCGGCGGGATAACTCGTGAGCAGTGTCTGTTGGCTGAAGTCGGAGCTGGTGCGGTTTTCGAACGCGAGCATGTCGGCGGCTTCGAACGTCCAGTGTGCGATGCCCGAGTAGGAGACGTCGCCGCCCGAAAACGCGGCCGGCTTGAGCCGCGAATCCGACGGATTTGCCCACGGAGAGCGGAAGAGTTGGTTGCCGAGCGTACCGTCAAAGTTGTATGCTTTGTACTCGACGTACGCCTCGTAGAAGGTGCTCAGCGTGAAGCCCGGCAGCGTGTCGTCGGAGTTGGTCCGGGGCGGAATCTGCGTGACGCATTCGGCGCCCTTGGCATGGTTGGCCGCGACGACGCACGGCCCATCCATCGGATTGGCGTAGAGATACGAAGCCCCAATATTCCACTGGGCGCCCGGAAAGCCGTAATCGGCGTCGATCGAGATGCCCGTGTTCCACGCGGCCTCGTTGACCCCGTTCGAGCTGTATTTCGCGCCGGGCGCATAATCGAATTGGGCGCCGGAATTATTCGACGCGTTCTGACGCGTGAAGTAGAAGGAACGGACGTAACCGTGATAGGTCAGCGCCTTCGGCGCGGGCGACGGCGTCGCGCTCGCCTCGGGAACGGTGCTCTCCTCGTCACTCTCGGGCGTTTGCGCGGCCGCCAGTCCCCCGCCGGCAACGAATGCCGCAAACGCGATCGCCGCAACCCTCGCTTTCATTGCAGGTGCGCGAGCGCCTCGCGCAGCGGGGCGCTCGGTATCTGCACGAGTCCCTGGAACGGCGTATACATCTCGAGCATGACGAAGATCGCGCCCGACACCGCGAGGCTGCACAGCGCGAGGGCTACGACGACGGTGGGATTCGGCGGCGAGAAGAGACCGAAGCCGACGAACGTGATCGTGAACCAGAAGATCAGCAGTACGAGCAGCGGCATCGAGAGCGACGAGCCGGTTTGCTCGTACATCAGCCACCGGATCTGGCCCAGGGTCAGCGACAGCCCGACGGCTTCCGATTTGAGCGAGCGCTGCGCGTCGTTCGTTGGCGCAAGGTCTTCGATTTGGTCGAGGATCGTCTCCGCGCCCTCTGCCGATGGATCCAACTCGGGAATGCCCGCGCGTTGTTGCGGCCAGATGCGATACAGCGTTCGCTCGACGGCGACCCGCAGTGCGGCGCGCGGAGGGTTGGCCTCGGGCCCATAGTGTTTCAATATTCGGTCGAGCACGATGATCTTGGACGAGACGTCCAGCAACTCGCTACGCTGTGCGTTATAGGCACTCGTCGCGGAGGCGACGAGCAGGCCCAAGACGAGCCCGGCCATCGTGCCGACGATGGCGAGGCCCAGTTCGAGCAGCTTCGCCGATTCGCCGCTCAAGTGGTGATGCGGTAACGCGTTGCGAAGGCGCATGCCGAGCAGCGCGCCGCCGAAGAGGCATGCGAACGCGAGCAGGCCGATCAAGAGAACGTTCATTTTAGGCGCGCAGGCGACGAGCCGTTACGGGTTTTGCGATACGATGGTGAGCGTCTGCGAGTTGACGCTATAGTTGCCGGCGGACACGAGATTGTTTGGTAACGCGCAGATCATGCTGTTGTTCGGTCCGTAGATGACGACGAGATTCGGCGGGCCGCACGCCGTCTGCGTGAGGTGATAGCTGGCGAGGAGTTTCGCGCCGGGACTGCTCGGCGCGACCTGATACGAGGCTACCGCCGCCGCCGTGGCTCCGACCGCGAACGCGCCCCAGAACCCGCCGCCCCAGTAGGCGGGCGCGCCGTACCATGCGTAGCCGCCGTTCCAGCCCCATGCTGGATAGCCGCGATACACCGGGTTGGTCACGACGGCGCCGTGATAGACCGTGCCGGAGTTGGCGTAGGTGCTCGCGTGATACGTCTGTCCCCAAGCGTTCGTTGCGGTGGTTGAGCCGCTGTACGTGTGATTGTACGCGTTGCCGCTGCCATAGTGGCTGTACGACCCATTGGGGCCGCTGCCCGTGCTCCCGTGGTAGTAGTTGCCGTTCGTGTTCGCGCCGCCGGAGGTCGTGCGGTTATAGTTTCCATTGGACGCGGTCGTCGTGCGGTTGTAACCGTTGCCGGTGTTGTTGACCGTCGTCGAGCGGTTCGTCCCGTACGGCCCCGTGCTCGAATGGCTGGCGCTTTGCGGCGCGCGTGCCGGCGCGCCCTCGCTGTGCATGTCGAATCCGCCGGCCGGCCGCGAGTAGCCGCCGCGGCCGCCGGCTGCAGCGCTCAGCGGAACGAAGGCAAGGAGCAGCGCGATGACCGCCGTGCGTTGAACTTTCATTTCTGCACCTCGTCGACGACGCCGGTGAGCGTAACGTACGTTCCCTTTTTCGTGCGAACGGCGAGCAGTACGCCGCGGGGCGGAAGCTGCGTGGACGAATGGCTCAGCGGCTGGCGGGTCTTGCTCGGATTCAGCCAAACCGTTCCGGACTGCAGCGAAATATGCGTTTTACGACCGTATTGCAGGAGCGTCGCATCGTAGGGCAGGCACTCGAGGAGCTCGCCGACCTTCGTGCACGCCGCGTCGCCCAGAACGATCGTTCCCTGCCCGTCGGCCGACGTGATCGCCATGCTCCCGTTCTTAATGCTGATCCGAACGTTCGTGTAGGTTTTCTGGGATCCGTCGCGCTGCACGACGCGAGCGGTTCCCGTGGCGCCGGCTGGGCCAAATGGCGCGGCGACGGCGACCGTCACGGCGAGAGCGGCTAAAGGAACGCGACCCAGGAGCGTATTCATGGTGTTCATAGTGTACGCCGGGCATCCGTCCCGACAGTATCCCAAAAATGCAAGCCCTGCCGTTTTGGGATAGAGGGTCGGGCAGGGAGTTGCTATCATAGTGCGATGGCGGAGGCGGTAGCGGCCCCGAGACCCAAGGCCGTATCGATGCTCGAACTCTTCGGCGTCTTTCTCCAGATCGGCGCCACCAGCTTCGGCGGCGGCGTGGTCGCCTATCTGCGCAGCGCGCTGGTTAGGAAGAAGCGCTGGTTCGACGACACGGAGTTTCTCGAGCTCATGTCGTTGAGCAACACGCTTCCGGGACTCAACGCCACGAACATGGCGATTCTCGCGGGCGATCGCCTCCGCGGCACGCTCGGCGCCGTCGCGGCGATGATCGGAATGTGTCTCCCGGCATTGATCCTCATGACCGCCGCGGGCGTCGCGTACGGGATGAACGGGAATCGGCCGATCGTCACGGCGGCCCTCCACGGCGTGGCGGCCGCGGCCACCGGGCTGATCGCGGCCACGTGGTTTCAGATCGGAAAGAAGACCGTCAAAGGATTTTACGACGCGTTCTTCATTCTGGCCGCGGTACTGGGCATCAACCACTTCAAGCTATCGGTGCCGGTCGTGCTGCTCTCGGTCGGCGCGCTCGCAATCTTCGCGTATCGCCCGGTCAAGAAAACCGATCGCCCGCACGAGGACTCACACGCGTGGATCAGATCCCTGCAATAGCGCGCGTCTTCGGCTACCTTTCGTTGCTGACGATCGGCGGCGGCATGGCGGCGTTTCCGGAGATGAAGGTCCTCGTGGTCGGCGTGCACCGCTGGCTGACGGATGCGCAGCTGATCCATATTTATAGCGTCGGGCAGCTGTCGCCCGGGCCGAACATGATGATGGTGGCGACGATCGGCGAACGGGTCGCCGGGATCCCGGGTGCGCTGGTCGCTGCGCTCGCGTTCTTCGTGCCGACCGGAATTTTGACGTTCGTCGTCGGTCGGGTGTGGAACCGGATCGCGGCGTGGCCGTGGCGCGCCTCGATCCAGCGCGGGCTGGCGCCGGTCGCGATCGGCCTGGCAGTAGCGGGCCTGATCACGTTCGGCAAAGGCGCCGTGACCGGATGGATCACGCTGCTCGTCGGGCTAGCCGTCTTCTACGCGTCGCTGCGCACGCGCGTCAATCCGGCACTGCTCATCCTCGGGGGAGCGGCGGTCGGCGCGATCGCGCTCCGGTAGCTTTTACATGCCGACCGCAACCGAGTTTGAGCTGCGGGTGGTCGTCGCCGGACTACTCGGCTCGCTGATCGGTTTCGAGCGGCAGTGGCGGCAGCGCGGTGCCGGAGTGCACACGAGCGCGCTCGTCGCTATCGGCGCGGCCTTGTTTACGCTGTTGGGGCCGGTTGTCGGTTCCGACAGCGAGACGCGCATCCTCGCCAACATCGTCACCGGCGTCGGCTTTCTCGCCGGCGGCGTCATCCTGCGCCAAGGCGCGAGCATCAGCGGCCTCAACACCGCCGCGACGATCTGGGCGACCGCCGCCGTCGGGGCGCTCGCCGGGGTCGGCCAGTACGCTCACGCGCTCATGGGCGCCGGCGCCATCTTCGTGTTCAACCTCGCCCTCCAGCCGCTCGTCGAGAAGATTGACTCGCAAGCCACCGTCTACCAAGAGCGGCACGGCGAGAAGACATACCGGATCCACGCCGCATGCGACGACGCGGCGATCGACGACGTTCGCGCCGCAGTCATCGACGTCGTCAAGGCGAGCAATCTGATTCTTCATAGCATTTCTACCGAGTCGGCGGGCCAAGGGCAAGAGGTCCGAGTGGAGCTGCGGCTGCCGCGTCGGGACGATTCCGTCGTCGAGCGCTTCTCGAGCGGGCTCGCGCAGCGGGCGGACGTGCATAACGTCAGATGGAGGATGTTGGATTCATGAACCCGGCAAAAATCGTCGCGATCGTGCTGTTGGTGTCTCTGATGTTGCACACCGGGCTGCAGGTCAACATCGCCCACCTGAAGACCGTCCTGCGAGACTACGGGCTGCTGGGCCGAGCGTTCCTCGCGAACTTCATCATCGTTCCGCTGTTGGGCGTGCTGTTCGTGCGCATCGTGTTTCATCTGAGCGAGCCGATCGCGACGGGAGTGTTGCTGATGGCGATCAGCCCGGGCGTTCCGTTCGTCGTGATGTCGGGCGGCCGGCGAAAGGGCGGGAGCCTCGGGTTCGCCGTCGCGCTGGCGTTTCTGTTGCCGGCGCTGTCCGTCATCACGGTTCCCATCACGGCACGTCTCGTGCTGCCCGGCAGCGCGATCTCCGCGAACAGCGTCATCCTCTCACTTGTGCTATTTCAGCTCGTGCCGCTCCTGATCGGAATGCTCGTGAGCGCGCGCGCGCCGCAAGTCGCAGCGCGCCTGCTACGGCCACTCCTTATCATCGTACTCGTCGTCGTCATCGCATTGCTGGTGGTGCTCGGCGAGCCGATCGCTCGGGCCATCGGAACGGTCTACGGATCGCTCGGGATGCTCGCGGCTGCATGCATCGTCCTGCTGTCTCTGGTGACCGGCTGGGTGCTCGGCGGACGCGAACGCGCGTACCGCCGCACGCTGAGCGTGGGGACGGCGCTCCGCAACATCGGCCTCGCGGCCCTGCTCGCGACGAGCGTCTTCGGAAGAGGCGACGTCGCCGCGGCCGTTCTGACCTACTTCATCATCCAGATGATACTGGCAACGCTGCTCGGCGTGTTCTACACGAGGAGCGCGTCTGACCCTGTGTCATCCTGAGCGCGGCGCAGAGCGCCGCAGTCGAAGGGCGAAGGACGAAAAAGCGGCAGCAGCATGTGTCATCCTGAGCGAAGCCGCGCCGCAGTGTCATGCTGAGCGTAGTCGAAGCACGAAGGGCGAAGGGTGTGGCCTTGCGCTAGTTTCCGTCGTCGCCGTAGATCAGCGCCGTCTTTGTGGTTCCCGTCGTGATCCATTCAGCAAGCGGTAACTGAATGTCTTTGAAGAACTGGTCGGCGACCTTGTCGGCCTCCTTGCCTTTTTCGTCGTCGACGGGGTGATACGACCAGCCGAACTCCGCGATCAGCGGATCGAACTTATCCGGAACGGGCCGCGCCCAGACCGCGAGCGTCGCGGTGGCCGTTGTGTGATGGCCGAAGAAGAAGTTGCCGAGGTTGGCCTGGATCTCGAAGACCTTCGCGTCGTTGACGATCTTCATCGTCTGATCGAAGTTGATGTTCAGCGTCTTGAGGTGCGGGAAAGCCTCCGCCAATTTGTGGAGAGGAATCTCGACGTCGAGCTGCGGCGACTCGAGGATGCAGTTGTTAGAGTAGATGCTCGCGATCGATCCAGGCTCGTCGCCCCGTAAGATCTCCTCTTTGAATTTTTTCTTCTCTTGCGTCGGGAAGGTCGACGTGCTGTCGAATCCCTCCACCTTCTTGCGATCGCCGTGACGCGACTTGAACGTCACCTCCCAGCTCTCGTCGGGCCAGAGCGCCTGGCGCAGTTGACGGATGCGAAAGATCAGGCGATTCTTGCGCAGCGTTTGGTCCGACGTGTCGTAGAACTGAACGATCCGAAGCTGCGCGTCGATCGGATCGAACGGCTCGTAGCGGACGTGCAGCTTCGCCGCGATCTCCTCGAGCAATTTGTTGAATGCAAGCAGCGACTGCCGCGTCGGGAAGCGCTCCGCCTTCAACAACAGTTTGAACTCGCGATGCGTGATGCGGGACACGACCGCGGTTTCCGAGCCGGCCATAGTATGTTCTCCTTGCCGCGCAAGTGTACCGCGGCGGCGCTAGAGCCTTCTATCCCAAAAATGCAGACTTGCGCGGGCGGTCTCCTGCCCGTAAGATACTAAACGGATGATCGACACGGCGCGCGAGGGCATGGTCCGGATCGAGGGCGGAACATTCCGCATGGGCTCCGACCGGTTCTATCCGGAGGAGGCGCCCGTGCGGGAGGTCGTCGTCGACGGCTTCTGGATCGACGCGCACGCCGTGACCAACGCCGACTTTTCTAAGTTCGTCCGCACGACCGGCTACATCACGGTCGCCCAGCGCCCGTTGAATCGGGCCGACTATCCTGGTGCGCCACCCGAGAATTTGGTTCCCGGAGCGCTCGTATTCCATATGACCGCAGGCCCGGTCGATCTGCGCGATTTCTCGCAGTGGTGGTCGTGGGTGCCGGGCGCGTGCTGGAAGCAACCGGAAGGCCCGGGCAGCTCGATCGACTCGCGTCCGGATCGCCCCGTCGTTCACGTTGCGTACGAAGACGGCGAAGCGTACGCGCGCTGGGCGGGGAAACGGCTACCGACCGAGGCCGAGTGGGAGTACGCGGCGCGGGGCGGGCTCGACGGCAGAGACTTCGTCTGGGGCGACGAGATGGAGCCGGGCGGAAAGCCCGCCGCGAACACGTGGCAGGGCGAGTTCCCGTACAAGAGCACGGCGCGGCACGGGCCGCGGACGCTGCCGGTCGGCAGTTTCGCGCCCAACGGTTACGGCCTCTACGACATGGCGGGCAACGTGTGGGAATGGACCAGCGACTGGTTCGTCAGCGATCGCACGGCTATGGAGTCGCCCTGCTGCGCCGGTGACGCTCGCGCTCTCAGCTACGACCCCTGTCAGCCGCAGGTCCGCATCCCGCGCAAGGTGCTCAAGGGCGGCTCGTTCCTCTGCTCGCCGAGCTACTGTCTTCGCTTCCGTCCGGCCGCGCGCTCGCCGCAGATGACCGACACGGGCATGTCGCACCTCGGCTTTCGCTGCGTCCAGGATTAGCCACCATCAGTCGGCAGACCGTCGACCGCTTCGTCGACGTTGCGTCGGTGGTCTTGATCTCCATCGCCGCGGTCCTGTCGGCGATCTGCGGTTATCAGTCGGGACGCTGGAGCGGCCACCAGGCGCGCTACTATAACGTCGCCAACGCCGATCGCATTCAGTCCGCCGAAGCGGCGGATCGCGCTAACGTGCTGACCGCCATCGACGTGGCGCTATTCCTGCAGTACGTCGATGCGGTCGACGCGGGCAACGCTCCGAAGGCGCGGTTCATCTACCAGCGCTTGCGCCCCGAGATGAAGAAGGCGATGGCCGCGTGGCTCGCCACGAAACCCCGCAACAATCCCAAAGCGCCGTCATCCCCATTCGTGATGCCTCAGTACTCGCTCGCGACGAAGGCCGAGGCAAAGCAGTTGGAGGACGCCGCGGGCGCGAGCTTTGCCGAGGCGCAAACCGCCAACCAGCACGCCGACGATTTTCTGCTTCTGACGGTGATCTTCGCGGGCGTGTCGTTCTTAGGCGGGATCAGCACGAAGATGGTCTACCCGCGGCACGCGTTCCTGGTCGGGGTCGGCGTCATCGGACTCGTCTACGGCGCCGTCCGGCTGGTGGAGCTCCCCTTCTTGTGAGGGGTGCAATTCCAGGATAGACCGGTCTGTGGCGGGGTGGTACGCTGATCGGGCTCATGACGCCGCTGATCCTCTCGAAGTTCGGCTTTAGCACCCTTACGCTGGTCGACTACATCTCGCTGATCGCCGCCACGACCAACGCCTTCAACGGCGCCCTTCTCGCGCGCCGCCCAGACCACTACAAACACTTCACCGTCGCCGGAATTATCATCTTGGCCTACGCGGGCGGCATCGGCGGCGGCATCGTGCGCGACGTCCTCGTTAATAGGATCCCGTCGCCGCTGATCAACCCGTGGTATTTGATCTTGTGCACGATCGCCGCCGTCGTGGCGCTCGCGATCGACTATTACAGCGAACAGCGATTTAAGGATGGCCTCTTTCAGTTCATGACGGCGTTCTCGCTGCCGTGGTACGCGATCGTCGGTGCGCAAGCGGCGCTTTCCGTCCATCTCGGGTACGCGGCTGCCGTGCTCATCGGCATCATCGCGACGACCGCGGGGCGCTGGATCATCGACGTCGCCTGCAACGTAATTCCCAAGCAGCTGGTTCGCGGCGAGTTCTTCGTGGGAGCGGCGGCCTTGACCGGCATCGCTTACGTCGTTTGCAACGTCGCGCTCGGCTGGTCCGTAGCTACGTCGACGTTAATTGCGTTCGTGGTCGGTTTCGGCTTCCGCCTGACCTCGCAGGCGTTGGGCTGGGAGGAATGGGAACCGTGGGAGCCTGCTCCGCTCACCGAAGAGGAGAAGGAGCGCAAAAGGCTTGGCGAGGGGCTGCGCGCGGAGCTCGCGGCGGGCGGCTCTGGTTCAGATGGAGATGCAAAATGACGAACTCGAACGGCAGATCGAAGCAGGTTCAGCGCGAGATCTTACCGATTCCCGACCAAGCTTACGCCGGATTTATCGCGTACGATGCCAAGGATCCCGACTCCAAGTTTCCGCCGATCGAGCCGGTGCGTCCGCCGGAAGCGGCGCCGAACGTCCTGATCGTCCTGATCGACGACGTCGGCTTCGGCGCGTCGAGCACGTTCGGGGGCCCGTGCCAATCGCCGACGGCGGAGCGGCTCGCGAAAAATGGCCTACGCTACACGCGCTTCCACACGACGGCGCTGTGCTCGCCGACGCGTGCGGCGCTGTTGGCTGGACGAAACCATCACACCGTCGGCATGGGCGGCATTACGGAGATCGCAACGTCGGCGCCCGGTTACAGTTCGTTGCGGCCGAACTCGATGGCGCCGCTGCCGGAGATCCTTCGGCTTAATGGATACTCGACGGCGCAGTTTGGCAAGTGCCACGAGGTGCCGGTATGGGAAGCCAGCCCGGTTGGGCCGTTCGACCGCTGGCCGACCGGCTCGGGGTTCGAGTATTTCTACGGCTTCGTCGCGGGAGAAACCAACCAGTGGTATCCCGCGATTCATGAAGGCACCAAGCTCGTGGAGCCTCCCAAGACGCCCGAAGAGGGCTATCATTTCATGGAGGATATGACCGACCGCGCGATCGCGTGGGTGCGCCAGCAGCGGCTGCTCGCCGGCGACAAACCGTTCTTCATGTACTTCGCACCCGGCGCCACGCACGCGCCGCATCACGTGCCCAAGGAGTGGGCGGATAAATATAAGGGCAAGTTCGACCAAGGCTGGGACAAGCTGCGCGAAGAGACGTTCGCGCGACAGAAGAAGCTCGGGGTGATTCCGCAGGATTGCGACCTGACGAAGCGGCCCGACGCGATTCCCGCTTGGGACGCGCAGACCCCGGAGTTCCAGCGCGTGCTGGCCCGCGAGATGGAGGTTTACGCGGGTTTCTTCGAGTTCGCCGACCACCACATCGGCCGGCTGATCGACGCCCTCGATCAAATCAAGGCGCTCGATAACACGCTGATCTACTACATCATCGGCGATAACGGAGCGTCGGCGGAGGGGACGCCTCAGGGCACCTACAACGAAGTGATTCCGTTCAACGGCATGAACGCGCTCGAGACGGTGGATTTTCTCACCGCGCGCATGGACAAGCTCGGAGGCCCCGATTCGTACAACCACTACGCGGTCGGCTGGGCGCACGCGATGGATACTCCCTACCAGTGGACGAAGCAAGTCGCCTCGCATTGGGGCGGCACGCGCAACGGCACGATCGTGCACTGGCCCAAAGGGATCAAAGCCAAGGGGCAGATCCGCCCGCAGTTCCATCACGTGATCGACGTCGCACCGACAATTCTGGAGATCGCGCAGCTGCCCGAGCCGTACATGGTGAACAGCGTCGGGCAGGTGCCGATGCAGGGCGTCAGCATGGCGTACAGCTTCGAGGATCCCAAGGCGGCCGAGCGCCGCGAAACCCAATACTTCGAGATGTTCGGCAATCGCGGCATCTACCACAAAGGTTGGACCGCGGTGACGCGCCACAGAACGCCGTGGCTCTTGACCGAGGCAGCTCCGCCATTTGACGACGATGTTTGGGAGCTGTACGACACGAATAAGGACTGGTCGCAGGCCCACGACCTTTCAAAACAGATGCCCGATAAGCTGCACGAACTTCAGCGTCTGTGGCTGATCGAGGCGACGCGCAACAACGTTCTGCCGCTGGACGATCGTACCGCTGAACGGTTTAACTCGGATATCGCGGGGCGGCCGCTGCTCATTCGTGGGACCTCTCAAGTACTAGCCAACGGCATGGGCGGCCTCAACGAGAACGGCATCGTGAACGTGAAAAACAAGAGCCATTCCGTTACGGCGCAGATCGTCGTGCCGGACGGGAAGCCCGCAAACGGCGTCATCCTTTCTCAGGGAGGAATCGGCGGCGGCTGGATGTTCTACGTAAAGGACGGAACGCTCACATACCATTATAATTTCGTCGGACTCCGCCATTTCGTCATCACGGCGACGCAACCGCTGAATGCGGGCCCGCACCAAGTCAGAATGGAGTTCGCCTACGACGGAGGCGGACTTGCAAAAGGCGGCGGCGTGACGCTCCTCATCGACGGAAAGGCCGTTGGTCAGGGACGGGTCGAGCAAACGGTTCCGATGGTCTTCTCCGCGGACGAGACCAGCGACGTGGGCGTGAAGCACGGATCGCCGATGACGCTCGAGATGCCGCCAGAGCAGAGCGAATTCAACGGCACGGTTCAGGTCGTCGTCATCGAGACGACAGGTGAAAGTCTCGACCACCTGCTCTCGCGAGAAGAAGTGCTCAGCATGATCGTCGCGCGCCAGTAAATATCCGCGCATGGAGACTTGACCAGACCCGCCGACGCCGTCGATGAATCGACGCTTCGGGATCCGCTGGAGCGCCCGGTATTCATCGCGTCGGTTGCGTGTAACTTTCTCCTCATGGCCGTCGCGATCGCTTTGATCTTCTACGAGCCTTCATGGCTCAAGAACCATCCGGTACTGGCGAAATACATCGGTTTTCTCCGAGTTTTGGCGATTACTGCGCTGATAGGAATTCCGTTGCTCGTGCTCGAGCGGAATCGCCGCGAGGCGTCGATTCGTGGGAATTCCGTCCGGCTTTCGGACCGTCAATTTCCCGAGGTGTACGCCGTACTTCGAGAGCACTGCCGGCGCCTGCGCATGGAGAAGGTGCCCGAGCTCTTCCTCACCAGCGGATCGATCGCGCCCTACTCGCGAACCTTCTCATCGTGGCGCGAGAACTACATCGTCTTGCATCAGGTCATCTTCGACATTAGCGATCTAAAGACGATGGATGTCATTTCATTTATTCTCGCTCACGAGCTCGGCGCCATTCGCCTCAATCAGACCGCCGTCTGGAACGAGATGCTCCTGACCTACATCACGGCGATCAAATGGCTGCGCAACCCGCTCGAGCGAGTGCGCACGTTCTCGCGGGATCGCTACGGTGCCACGCTTTCACCGACCGGTTTCCGAGGGCTGCTGATCAGCGCGGTGGGGCGCCGGCTGATGGATCGCGTCAACGTTGAGGAATACTTCGCGCAGATGCGAGCCTACGGCGGCTTCTGGTCCGGGCTCAACATCTTTTTCGAACCGAAGCCGCAGGTCTTCACACGCCTTCGCCGGCTTCGACGGGCGGGCTACCGTTATCGGCCGCACGAGATGCCCAAACAGAACGCGGAGAGTCTAAAGAAATGAGCGGGTAAATCAGTTTTTCTTGCGACATAGAGGAGAACCCCCAATATGGAAAGGCTCGGTTGGAGTAGCCTCATTTTTGTGTTCGCGGTTTTCGCATCGGCGAGCACGACCGGATGCACCAGCGGCTCGCGCTCACAAGGGGCCGGCACAACGGTGAGCGCAACGGCCGCGACGAGCGCGAGAGGTTCGATCGCCGGTTCGCTGGGAAGCCAGGGCTGGTACTCCACCGATCAGGCCGCGCAAGGCGAGTCCCTTTTCAAACAAAAATGCGCGGTCTGTCACGGCGCAAACCTTCAAGGCGGGGCCGGCCCGGCGCTTGCGGGCAACCAGTTCTTTCTGCGGTATAAAGGTAAGCCGCTGAGCGCGCTCTGGTCGACGATTCAAACCGAAATGCCCCTCAACGCGCCGGGGACGCTCTCGCAGCCGCAATCCCTCGCGTTGGTTGCGTTCATCCTCCAGAAGAACGGCTTCCCGGCCGGATCCTCCCCGATCATCGGGCATTACGATATCACCCGCATCGTTGCGGCTGCCGCGCCCGGTGCGCCCGCCGCAGGCGAAGCGGCCGCGACGGAGGGGCCAATGGTTGTTAAACAGCCCTCGACCAGCACTCCGTCGCAGCAAGAGCTCGAAAACGCCGACGCCGACGCCGCAGATTGGCTCACTTATGGAAAGGGTTATAGCGGGGCGCGTTATTCGGCGCTGGCCGATATTAAAGCCGCAAACGTTTCGCGCATCAAGCCCGTCTGCTCGGTCGTGCTCTCGCCCGAAGGGTCGTTCGAAGCGAGCCCGGTCGCCTATAAGGGCATCCTCTATGTCACGACGACGAGCGGCACGTTTGCGATCGACGGACGGAGCTGCGCGAAGATCTGGAGCCGTCAATACAACGCGACGGACATCGAAGCCGGCGCCAACAACAAGGGCGTTGCAATCGGCGGCGGGCGCGTCATCCGCGGAACAACGGACGGGCACCTTATCGCCCTCGATATCAAGACCGGCGACCTGCTCTGGGATCGCAAGATCATGGATTCAAGTGCCGGCGCGTCGGCGATGGCCGCGCCGCTGATTTGGCACGACCTCGTCTTTATGGGTACGGCGGGCGGCGACGTCGGCGTGACGGGCGCGGTCTCGGCGTATCGCGTGAGCGATGGAACGAAGGTCTGGTCTTTCTCGACGATTCCGGAGGAGAACCAGATCGGCGGAAATACCTGGAAAACATCCTCGGCTCGCCGGCACGGTGGCGGCGGCGTCTGGACATACTTCACGCTCGACCCGCAGAGCGGCACCATCTTCGCCCCGGTCGGCAATCCTTGGCCCGACTACAATGCCGACGTGCGACCCGGCGCGAATCTGTTTACAACGGGCATCGTCGCGCTCGACGCGAGCTCGGGCAAGCTGCGCTGGTCGTATCAAACGCAGCCCAATGACGATCACGATTGGGATGCAACCGGCAGTGCGGAATTCGACATGGGCGGCGGCAAGAAGCTTCTCGCCGTGACCAGCAAGGACGGCCTGCTACATCTGATCGATCGCGGGAGCGGTAAGCTATTATCGAAAACCTCTACCACGACGATCGCAAACGCCGACGCTCCCATTACAACGAAGGGAACGCATTTCTGTCCCGGCTTGACCGGCGGCAGCGAATGGAACGGCGCGGCTTGGTATCCGGCTGCGCATTTGGTCTACGTGAACTCTGTGGATTGGTGCGTGACGGTGAAGCTCACGAAGCTCGCCAGCATAACGAATATCGCAACGGGCAGCGCAAAAGTGCTAAAGGGTGCGGCCGCCTTTGGGGGCGGCATTCCGGTTCCCGATCCGACGACGATGGCGCATGGCTGGACCACCGCGATCGATCCCGCGACGGGCGCCGTACGCTGGCACCTCAAGATGGCAACGCCGATGATCGCAGCGCTCGCGCCGACCGCGGGCGGTTTCGTGTTGACGGGGGACCTCAACGGCAATCTGCTGGCGCTCGACGCGACGACCGGGAAGACGCTCTACCGCTACGACACCAAGAACGCAATGGCAGGCGGAATCATTACATACCGCGCTGGCGGAACGCAATATGTAGCCGCCGCAGCCGGTAACACCTCTTTCGTTGCCTGGAAAGTGACTGGAAAGCCGACGCTGTTCATCTTCGGTCTGTAGCGTTTGAGTCGGTAGCGGCATTTTATGCAGGTCTGGAACACTTGGAGCGCCAGCTGGATCTGGAGCTTAGCGCTCATCGCGATCACGATCGCGATGCACCTCGGGGGGGTCGGTTTGATCGTAAACGCGATCGAGCGATTCAGGGCTAAACTGCAGCGATCGAGCGCGTCGTACCTGGGAAGCACGCCGGCAACGATCGCGGTGATCGTCGCCGTGGCCCTCGGGCTCGCGCTATTGCACGGTATCGAATCGCTGACGTGGGCGGTCGCGTACGTGTGGCTCGGCGCCTTCACGTCTTCGGCGGACGCGGCGCTCTATTCAGTCGACTCGATGACGACGCGCGGCGCTTCCGGGCTCGTGCCCGAAGAGCATTGGCGGATGATGGGCGCCGTGGAGGCGGGGGACGGCATGCTACTGTTCGGCATCAGCACGGCCTTCTTATTTTACGTCATGCTGCGACTCTGGAAGACCGACGCTGAGCTACGCTGAAACGTCCGACAGATGAAGGTGGTTGTTTTCGCGGCTGCCGTTGAGGCGGCCGCCGGGCTCGCGCTCATCGTCGCTCCGTCGCTCGTTGCCTGGCTGTTGATCGGCAACGATCTCTCCGCGCCGGGCGCCGCCGTCGGCCGCGTCGCCGGCTTCGGCCTTTGCGGACTGGCGCTCTCGCGCTCCACGCGGGGACTCTTATTGTACAACATGCT
Organism: Candidatus Binatia bacterium; assembly: GCA_035544215.1. GTDB lineage: Bacteria > Vulcanimicrobiota > Vulcanimicrobiia > Vulcanimicrobiales > Vulcanimicrobiaceae > Cybelea. The sequence continues at coordinate 80,731 of DATKHY010000003.1, forward strand.
CGCGGCGATTTTCTTTCTGTACCTGGGAGTGCGCGGAGAGCTGGTCGGCGTTTTGCTCTGGCCGGCCTTCGCGCTCCACGGCTGCCTTGCCGCGTTACTTGCCCGACTCGTGATCGCGGACACTGGCCGTTGAGAAGATGACCTGATCCCAGCGCCAGAGCTGCTCGAAGAACGCTCGCGCGAGATCGCGGTCGGCCATCGCGCGCCCTATGTCGCGAACGCGGCGCTTGCCGTCGATCGCCTCGAGCAGACGTTCTTGCCGCGCGTCGATGGGGAGATAGAGGTCGGTGAACGTGTGGTTGCGATTGATCAGCACCGCTGCGGCGCCGGGCGGCAGCCGGTCGCGCACCGCGACGGTGTCCGGAAGCCGGATGGGAATGTAGTCGAGCCATTCGTCGCCGCGGAAGTCGACGACCGCAAGGGGCAGCGCATCTCGCCGGTACGCGACGACGCTGTGGCGGAGGATCGTTCCACGAAAGAGCTCGAGCGCCGCGTATTGTTCCTCTACCTTTAGGGCGACGAGCTTTGCGTGATGGGGCGACGACGCGATCGCCCCGCACCAGGGCAGGTAGGGCGCCTGGCGAATCCAGCGCCCGAACGCAAGGTGGGCACGATCGAGGAACTCGATCAGCTGCGGCACCGAAAACGCGCGGTCTAGCGGGTGAAGCAGCGCGTCGGCGAGTCCGGCCTTCGTGGCGAAGTCCGGGGCGTGTCGCAACAGCGGTGCGATCGGATGGTCGGCGGGCAGCGCCTTCAGGCTTGCCGCAAGGTCGTCGATCTCGGCGTCGGTCGTGCCTATGCCGAGGCGCCGGCAGTACTCCTGTAGCATGTAGACGCCGCCGCGGCCGTAGGGCGCGTAAACCATCAGATGCATCGCGCTTTTTGGGGCGAGCGCGTCGCGTAACGCGCGCAGGCCTGCGTCCGGATCGGGCAAGTGGTGCAACACGCCGGTGCAGACGACATGCTCGAAGCTCTCGCCGAGCTCACCGACTCGCTCGACCGCGAGCTCGTAGAGCTCGAGATTGTCGAGCCTGTGTTTTCGCTTCAGCTCGCGCTCGAACGCGATGCTCGTTTCGCTGAGATCGATTCCGACCACGCGCGTGTTCGGCCAGCGCGCCGCGTAATGTGCCGCCTGCGTAGTGCCGCAGCCCGCGACGAGTATGCTGCGATCCTCGCGGTACGGCTCGGCCGGCCAGAAGAGATACAACTCTGCCAGCCGGCGCTGGTCGTCCCAGCGCCGGCGGTAACTCTCGAGATCGTCGATTGGCGGCGGGTAAGGGTGACTTTGGTAAAAGTCACCCACCCGCGAACGTGATGTGTTAGCCGTGTGCTGCTTTCGCCTGCTCCAGTACGGCATCCAAGTTGAACGATGCGGGTTTTTGCCGCGGCGGGAACTTGGCGAAGTCCTCGATCTGCCCGGCAATAACTGCCTGCATCTCGTACATCTGCGGAACGTGGTTTACGGCCCAATCCCAGTAAACATTCGAGTTCCAGTCGGCGCGCTCGAAGGGATCCCGCCGCAAGTTCATGATGTGCGGCAGTCGCAGCTTCACAAAGGGCTCGGCCCACGCCTCCGTCGACACCGCGCGCTGGAGGGCCAGCTGGAACTTATAGTCGCCGACCCGCACTGCGATGACATCGCCATCGTCGCTGAAGTATACGATGGCGTTTCTCGGACTATCCTTGGTCTGCCCCGAGAAGTACGGGATCATGTTGTAACCATCGAGATGGACATTGAACTTCTTGCCGCCGACGGTGCAGCCGTCGAGCAGTTGCTTGGTGACGTCAGGATTGCCCGCGGCCGCCAACAGCGTCGGGAACATGTCGATGTGCGAGACGATCCCATTGTACACCGACCCGGGCTTGATGGTGCCCGGCCACCGGATGAAGCTCGGTACGCGCCAGCCGCCCTCCCAGTTCGTATCCTTCATCATCCGGAACGGGGTGTTCGCGCCGTCGGGCCAGGTGTCGTTCTGTGGACCGTTGTCGGTCGAGTACATCACGATCGTGTTGTCGGCGATGCCCAGCTCGTCGAGCTTGTCGAGCATCATACCGATCTGCTCGTCATGCACGACCATGCGATCGCTGTACGGGTCCTGGCCACTCTTGCCGAGATTCTTTGCCGCGACGTGCGTCCGGAAATGCATGGCGGTCGAGTTGTACCAGCAGAAGAAGGGTTGGTTCGCCTTCGCTTGTTTTTCAATCCATGCTAGAGCCCTTGCGGTGATCTCCTCGTCGATCGTTTCCATGCGCTTCTTCGTGAGAGGTCCGGTGTCGACGACCGTCTGTTTTCCCACACGTCCCCAGCGCGGATCGACGGTCGGGTCGTCTTTGTCGGTCGCCTTGCAATCCAGCACGCCCCGCGGCCCGAACATGGCCTTGAACTTCGGATCCTTCGGATAGTCGGGGAGTTCGGGTTCTTCCTCGGCATTGAGGTGGTACAGGTTGCCGAAGAACTCGTCGAAGCCGTGTACCGTCGGCAGAAACTCGTTGCGATCGCCCAGATGGTTCTTGCCGAACTGGCCCGTGGCGTAGCCGAGTGGCTTGAGCATCTCGGCGATCGTCGGGTCTTCCGGCTGTAGGCCAACCGTGGCGCCGGGCATGCCAACCTTCGTGAGGCCGGTGCGGATCGGGTTTTGGCCGGCGATGAAGCAGGCCCGGCCTGCCGTGCAGCTCTGCTGCGAGTAGTAATCGGTGAAGAGGCCGCCCTCGTTGGCGACGCGGTCGATGTTGGGGGTCCGGTATCCCATCATGCCGTTGCTAAATTTGCTGATGTTCCAGATGCCGATGTCGTCGCCCCAGAGTATCAGGATATTGGGCTTTTTTGCAGGCATTGCAATTTACGCTCCCTGTCTTGGTGAGAACAAAAGTGTAGCGGAAAAAGCCCCTTGCCACTATCCTAAAAGTGCACGCGTGCGCGTTGCCTTGCCGATTAACAGCGCTTAAGATACCGGCATATGTCGAATCGGCGGTTCGTTCGCGGCGTAGGCCCTGGGCTCGTCTCGGGGGCCTCCGCGAACGATCCCACGACGGTCGGCTCGATCGCCGCGGTCGGCGCCGCGACGGGCTACGGAATGGCTTGGCTGGTCGTTGTGCTGCTGCCGATGCTGGCGCTCGTCCAGGCGATCGCGGCCTCAGTTGCGACGATGTCGCAAATGAGCCTGCAGCAGGCCATATTACGGACCTTCGGCCGCGGGCCGGCGATCATCGGAGCCGTTGCGATCGTCGCCGTCAGCCTGTTTACGCTGGTTGCCGACGTTCAGGCCGGAGCGCAAGCACTAAAGCTGCTGTCGGGCGTGCCGTTTTACTACTTCGTCATCCCGCTCGCGGCCGTCGCGTACTGGCTGCTCGCGACGAAATCGTACCTGCGGATCGAGCGAATTTTGGCGTCGCTAACGCTGATCTTTCTGTGCTACGTCGCGAGCGCGATCCTGGCGCGACCCGATTGGGGACTCGTGCTTCGCAGCATCTGCGTGCCCCACTTCGATCTCTCGCCCGTTTTCGCCACCGGGGCGATCGCGCTGCTCGGTACTACCCTGACGAGCTACGTGTACTTCTGGGAATCGATCGAGGTCGCCGAGCGGCGACCGGCGCCGTCGCAGCTGCGCGCCGTCAACACCGATGCGGTCGCGGGAATGCTCGTGGCGGGCTCCAGCTTTCTGTTCATCCTAATCGCAACGGCCGCGACTTCGGGCGCGCATCGCGTGCCGATTCAGACGGCCGCCGAAGCCGCGACGGCGTTGCGGCCGCTCGCGGGGCCGCTCGATCAGACGCTGTTCGGCGTCGGGCTCCTCGCATCGGCGGCGATCGCAATTCCGGTCATCGCCGCCACCAACGGCTACGTGGTCGCGCAGACGTTCGGCTGGCCCGCGGGATTGGCGCAGAAGCCGGCCGAGGCCAAAGGTTTTTATCGTGTCATCTTTGGGTCGCTCGCGATCGCCGCCGTTTTCGCCCTGTTGCCGATACCGACGATTTCGCTCCTCTACTGGGTTTCCGTCATCGCGGGGTTAGCGACGCCGATCACGTTGGCGTTTACTATGCTGGTCGCGAGGGATAGAAATCTAATGCACGGAAAGCCGATCGGAATAGCCCTGGCGGGTGCCGGCTGGCTCGTAACGGCGGTCGTCACAGCGTCGGCGCTCGCCTTTATCGTCTCTTTTTCTTTGCGCTAACAAAGCTTTAATTCACGTGTGCGTTTAGCGCAGTAAGCTATGGTGGAAAGGACCAACCATGGCCGCCAAACTCTACCAGTGCACGCGCTGCAGCTCGCCGTTCGTCGCCGAGAACGAAGAGCTCATCGCGCGGCGCGGCGGCTCGTGCCTGGACTGCGCGAAGATCGAAGTTCTCAAGCGGATGGGGCTGCCGCCGGACTTTCTGACGCGCTATCCGTACGCCTAGCCGGCCGTAAACGCTACGACTTCGTTCTCTTCCCGGTAGCTCGTCCACCACAGCTCGCCGTCGAACGTGAGCGCGCGCGCTTCGGCGTTGATCGGCGCGATCGGTTCGGCCGGGGGCGCGCCTACGTTTACGTCGATGCGCGCAAAGGTCAGGTGATCGAAGTCTTCATCGGCTGACAACATACGGCAGTCGCCCGGCGCCCGGAACGCGAAGCCGCCGCAGCGCGTCGGCAGCGCGATCTCGCGGCGGATTCCCCCGCGGTCGTCGAGCTCGAGGATCCGGTGCTTACCCTGCTGGCACAGGTACAGCGACGCTCCGTCCGAGGCCAGGTGCGATCCCGTGAAGTCCGGGCACGGCGTCTTGCTGCTCGCGTCGAAGCCGCGTTCCGGCGTAAAGCTGAAGAGATAGCGGTCGTCGTCGTCGAGCGCAACGACGACGCGGAGCGCGCCGTCCAGGGAGGCCAGGCCGAACGGCCTGCCCGGGGCATCGACCTCATGCTTCACCGCCCATTGCCGCGCGTCCATCCCGTAGAGCTTACCGGTGTCCCAGGATCCGATCCAGAGGAGTCCGTCGTGGAACGCCAGGGGCTGCGGGCGCCCGCCCGGCGACGGATGGCGTTGAGTTTCCTTTATCGTCTGCATGCGCCGTAGGACGCGCCGGATGACGCGATGGTTGCAAATCCGTTTTGCGGCCCGGCGCGTTGAAGGGGCAGTGCGAAGTGAGGTTTACAGAGAAAGCTGGCGCGGTGGAAGACGCGAGCCGGCTGATAGAGCGCGTGCGCGCCCGTGATGCCGACGCCTTCGAGGCGCTCTACGACGAGTACTATCGGCTCGTCTACGGGCTTGCTCTGCGCGTCCTTGCCGATGCGAGCGCGGCGGAGGACGTCACTCAGGCCGTGTTCCTGAAGATCTGGGACAGCCCGGCGCTCTTCCGAGGCGGGAACTTCGGTGCCTGGATCGCACGCGTCACACGCAATCGCGCACTCGACGTCGTCCGCTCACGCAGGGTTCGAGACGAGGGGCAGTTCCCCGACTCGCTGCCGCTGGACGACAATCCCGAAGACACTGCGATAGCCCATCTGGACGGCGCTCGCGTGCGCGATGCCCTGGCGCAGCTGCCGCCCGAGCAACGTGAACCGATCGAGCTCGGCTTCTTCGGCGGTGTCACGCATCAGGAGATCGCGCGTCGGATCGGGCTGCCGCTGGGAACCGTGAAGACGCGAATTCGCACCGGACTGCGGCGACTGCGTAACGTCTTGGAAGGAGCGATCACGGTATGAGGTCGCACGACGAGATGCTCGACGCGGTGGCCGTCTACGCGCTCGGCGCGCTTCCGCCGCGCGAGGCCTCCGAGGTGATGGCGCATTTGCGCGATTGCGCGGAGTGTCGCGCCGAATACCGGTTGTTGCAGCCGGCAGTGACGGCCGTCGCGTACTCCGCCGAGACGTGTGCGGACGCGTCATCCGGCGCCGACGTCGCAAGCCCGCTGCTCAAGGCGCGCATTATGAAACAGGTGCGCGGCGAGGTGCGGCGTCCTCGGCCGATCCGTCCGTGGCCCGCGTACGCCGCGGCGGCGGCATGCCTTGCGCTCGCAATCGTCGCCGGCCTCTTCGATCTCTCGCTAAGCGATCGGCTCAAACAAGAGCGCGCACAGGTCGTCGAGCAAAACCAGACGATCGCCGATTTCATGGCGCCCGATTCTCAGCGGCATCCGTTCGCGCACGGCGAGGTGCTGATGCACGGAGCGCGGCTCTACATCGCCATGCACGACATGCCGATGCCGCCGAGCGGCAAGGTCTACCAGGCCTGGACGCTGACGAAGGGCGCGAAGACCGTCGCGCCCTCGAAGACGTTCATGCCCGCGACGACGGGCATGACGGTCGTGCGGCTCCCCGAGTCGGCCACGACGTTGGCCGCCGTCGCGGTCAGCATCGAGCCCGAGGGCGGCTCGCAACAGCCTACAAGCAAGCCGATCGCCATGATCAGCCTCCAGTAGCAATCCGGAGAAGCGCCTAGACCGTTCCATCCGAGTCTTATCTCTTTGCGAGAGCTACGGCTCGGAAAGGAACCTATGAAGAACCTTCAATGGGCCGCGCTCGCCGCGGTCACCCTCGCGATGATCTTTACTGGCATCGCGTCGGCCAAACTGATGACAAACATCGTCGATCAGCCGACCCGCTTCAGCGGCTCGTGCTGCGTCTATACGGGGGCGCCCGCCCTGCAGGTGACGCTTTCGATGATCGAGGCCGGCGGCGGCCCGAGCAGCTTTAACACGGCGACGCTGCTGAAGGTGCTCGCGGGCTCGCACTTCGACGCCGAGGTAGCCAAACTCACGAGGCAGTACGGCAAGGATCAGGTGGCGCAGTTTCTCAAGACGTTCGACTTCGTCGTTGACGACTCGCTGAAGATCGTGACGGCGAAGAAAGTCGCTCTTCCCAGCCAGCCGAACCCGGATCCCAAGAACGGCCCGGCGCTTGCGGGCGCGCTCTGGGCCGCGGGACAGACCGGTGAAGGCTATAACGTCGAGGTCATGCTCGATCGCGCGGTCTCGCATCCGATCCACGTCCAAGTGATGCTCGACATCGACAAGAAGTACGGGCTGGCGGCGGACGCCCAGTATCACGCGATCCTGACGACGGCGATGAAGGATCTCGCCGGAGCCTATCATCTTGGCGCGATGGGGCAGATGCAGAGCATGTAGCTTCCGAGCGAGCAGGGTGGCGCCATCGCTTCCAACGAAGCAGCGCGACGATGCATCGAAATCGTTTCGCCGGCGCCACCCTCGCGGCTGCGGCCCTCGCGTTTGTCGCGATCGCGCCGGTGCCGCAGGCATTAGGGGCGCCCAATGGGCTGGCCTGGGACTCGGTCACCAAGTTCTCGCGGAGCGGCGACGCCGCGACGCTGCAGCCCGGTTCGTTCGATCAAGACTACGCGCAGGCGGCGGCCGTCGCTCCGCCTCCGGAATCCACGGGCGGCGGTATGATGGGCAAGATGAAGCAGGCCATGGCGATGGCGCAACACCTGCAGGCGCTGCTGCGCAATGGGTTCGCGGAGCGATACTATGTTGCGGGCTCCAAGGTGCGCGTAGATCAGGTCTCCGAGCAGAAGGCGACGATCCTCGATTGCGCCGCCGGCACGATCACCACGCTGGATCTGCGCAGCAAAACCTACCGGGTGGAGTCGTTGAATGCGTCGCCGGCGCCGAGCTCGAGCGGCGGCGCGGGGGCGCCGCAACCGCGCGCGACCGACGATGTGACGAGCATCGCCATTACGATCGCCAACACCGCTCTTGGCGCGCGCAACGTGGGCGGCCAGCCGACGAATGGATTCAGTTCGGACATGAGCTTCAAAGAGACGTACGCGTCGGGAAAATCGCAGTCGTACAACGGCGATCTCGTCGGCTATTACAGCACGAACGCGAACCCGTCGCCCGCGTGCGAGCGTCCGAGTGCGGCGGGTCCGGGGAGGCAGTCGCCTCCGGATGCCGCGCAGACCATGACGGCGATGACCGGCGGCTTTTCGCGGTTCACGCGCGCGCTCGCACTCGCTGGTGCCGACTCACGCTTTAGCCTCAAGCAGAGCGGACCGCCGCTGCCGCGCGGAAAGTTCGCAATGTATCAGGCGGCGACCATTGGAGGCGGTCCGGAAGGCGGCGCGACGTTCATCAGCGAGCGCGGCAACCTGCGCCCCGTCTCCGCCGGTGATCCCGTTTTCGGCGTCCCCGGCGACTTCACGCGCGAGCAGTAGCGTGAAATACGTACTCTACTATCAGTCGTCGCCCGATGTGCTGGAAAAGGCTCCGCTCCACGCGGAGGCGCATCGCGCCCGCTGGCAGGAGTTCAGCGCGGACGGGTCGCTGCTGATGGTCGGCCCCTTCGCGAATCCGCACGAAGGCGCGATGGCGATCTTCACGACGCGCGAAGCGGCGGAGCGATTTGCGAAGGACGATCCGTTCGTGGTCAACGGAGTCGTCTCGAACTGGGTCGTTCGGGAGTGGGCCGAGGCGCTGTCACCCTAATTACTCCAGCGGTGGCGCGACCGGTGCAGGCGTCTGGCGCTGCGGCGGATGAAGCAGCGACATCGAGAGATACGCGCCGATCCACGACCCTAGCGCGGCGAAGATCACGTAGGTCCAGTCCCTCGTGTACGTGATGACGGCGAAGGACGAGAGTAGATACCACACGCTGCTCCACGTTGCCGCCGAGATCCGTCTGCGGCTCGAGACGGACGCAGTGAAGAAGACGTAGACGGCGTCGGTGGCGGCGGTGCTCGCGATCACGCCGAGCGCGAGCCACGGGTGAACGTGCATAAAATGCTGCAACATCCCCCGCACTTCTCACGGTTTCCCACCATGTCATGCTAGTGCACGAGCGTTTGCGAGGGAGTCTCTCCGAACATCATTCGGTAATCCGTTGTGAAGTGGCCCATGTGCCAGAAGCCCCAGTCGGTCGCCACGTCGATGATCCGGATCGCGTCGCGGTGCGCGCGCTGGAGCGTTCGGTGGACGCCGTTGAGACGAATGCGCTTGAGATAATCCATGGGGCTATAGCCGGTCACCGCCTCGAAAGCATTGATCAGCGACCGCGAGCGCATGCCGGAGACGTGGCTCAAGTCGAGCAGCGTCAGCGTTGCGTCCACGTGATCACGCATGTAGGCCTCGCACCGGCGTACCGCGGTGAGGCGCCGGTTGAGGCATTTGGACGACTCGACGATGCGTTCGTCGCCGCGATCCATCGCGGCGGCCAGCAACGGAATCAGCGTGCCGCTGATGCTGCGGTGCCGAAGCGGTCGCGACATCGAAAAGTTGTTATGCATCAGCGTTCGCAGGCGGCTCGCGAGGACGGGGTCTTGCGACAATCTCGCCCTCTGCAGGTCATCGAGCAAGATGAGCGCATCCGGGGCGCGCGAGAACTCCCTCGCCAGCGAGTGCCGATCGATGCTGATCGAGTAGAACGAGCCGGCGCCTGACGTCGTGAGCTCGACGAAGGCGGAGCTCGAAAAGATGCTGCTCGCGTCCATCTTTGTTCCGAACCAGCGAGCGCGGGTAAGTGGATCGGCGACGATGCCGATCACCGATTTTTCCTTTGCTACGTGCGCCTCACCCTTGAAGGCGACGTTGAACTTACGCAGAGCAAGCCGCAACGGGCTCGCGTCGACGAAGCCGTAGTGCACTTCGAAGTTTCCGGGCTCGAGCTGTGCCCACGCTACCGTTTCGGGCGCATAGGTACCCTCGGCCGACCGCTCCAGAAGATGAGAAGACTCCAATTTCATGACGGGTAGCCATGGACCAAAACCGGGTGCTTAGGGGAGGAAGTCGTGGGGGGAGAGGTTAGGAAGGTCCGGCCGACAGCTCCCGCAGGAGCTCGCCGACCAAGCTCTCTCTCGCGGCTTCAGCGCATTCCGCAGCTTCCCTTTCGAGCTCGGTGAAAATCTTCTTCATGTCGTTTGCCACGCTGGGGGTCTCGTAGCCGGCGGCGCGCCATCGCGCGCGCAAGTCCTCGTCGAGGCGTAAGCACAGCGCCGGATCGGCCTCGTTCGCTTCTCGAAAGCGCTCCTCGATCCGCTCGCGCCGGGCCTCGGCCAGCTCCTGTTCGAACGCCGCCGTATCCGCCCAGATCGCTTTACCATTTCGAAAGATTTGGATTGCGCCCAGACCTCTGCGCCTCAGCAGGTCGTGTTCCCAGTCGCATTCGTCGACCGATCGCGCGAGCGCCGCACGAATCGTAAACTCCATGATGCGGTTCAGGAGTGCGGCGTAGCTGACGTCGTCGGCGAGGCGGTGCGACTCGCCGATGCGCGCGGCATAGAGCGGTTTAGTCACACCAATCCATATTGTATCTGGAGTACCGCGGGAAGCTTATCCCAGAATCGCAAGAACGGGACTTTTGCGCCTTTGGGATAGACCGCCCCAGCCGCCCACCGGTACAATTGAGCCCGATGAAGCGCTTCTTCGCCGTAGCAGCACTGCTCGTGTGCGCTGGCTTAACTGCCACCGCGCGCGCCGGAGCCCAAGAAACGCCGGCTCCCGCAACGCCGGCGCCCGCCGCTAGTCCTACACTAATGGATCGGGAGTACGATGGGCGGCTGCACGTCATGGCCGCTCCCTACGTGTGGGCGCCGACGGTCGGCGGAGACTTCCAGTTCACGATTCCGGGGTTGCCGCGGCGCCCGGGCGGCACGCGGCAGACCAGCGTGCAGGTGGCGCCCGTTAACTACCTGCCAAAACTCAACTCCGCTGCGATGTTTGCCTTCGACGCGCGTCAAGGCAACTTCGATATTTTCGGGGACTACATTTACGTCAACGCGACGGTGAGCGCGTCGGCCTCCGCCGTGCTGAGCGGCCGGTTCGGCCGGCTGCAAGTCCCCGTCAGCCTCAGCACGAACGCCCACTTGCGCGAATCGATCTGGGAGGCGGCGGCGGGCTACACGGTCGCAAGGGGGCACGACGCGGATTTAAGCGTCTTTGCCGGCCTGCGCGAGTTTCCGCTGAGCTTGGGGTTCGACTATACGGCTACTATTGGGCGGCGGCGCCCGTTTATGCGCTCGGGTTCGGTCCAAACGGCGGACATCGCGCAGGACGTCGTCTTCGGGTTGCGCGGGAAGGCATACTTCGGCGACGGCCATTGGTTCGTGCCGTACTATGGCGACGCGGGCACGGGGATAGGCATGCTGAGCAACACGACGTGGCAGGCGTATTCCGGCGCCGGCTACGCCTTCAACCACGGGCAAAGTATCATCGTGCTGTACCGCGACCTGAGCTATAACTCATTCGCGCCGATCTCGCATGTTCAAAAGCTCTCGATGTACGGCCCACTCCTGGGTTATACGTTCAACCTATAGGAGCTTACTACGGTGCCTCTCGCCGCGACCGCGGCGATCGTCGCGCAAGCCCCACAAGCCACGCCGACTCCCGGCGCAGCAGATACGGGCGGATTCGACGCGAGCAAGCTGACGCCGGCACAGCAGGAAGCGCTCCGGCTCGCGGTCATCAAGACGTCGCAAAATCCGGTCGGTAACATCACGGCCTTCCCGTTTCAGAACAACTTCAACTACGGAGTCGGGCCCTACACGCGGTTGCAGTACAATCTCAACGTGCAGCCGGTCGTCCCGATTATGTTGAGCCCGAACATGAACCTGATCGCCCGAACGATCATCCCCGTCCTGAATCAGCCGTCGTTCGCTCCGCCGGGAGTGTGTGCTTCGCCCATCGGATGTCCCTCGACGTTCGGCCTGAGCGATGTGCAAGAGCAGTTGTTCTTTGCGCCCAAGACGAAGCCGGGTCAGCTCATCTGGGCGGTGGGGCCGATCTTTCAGTTTCCGACGGCGACGCCGAACACGCTGGGATCCGGCAAGTGGTCCGCGGGTCCCGATGCCGTCGCGCTGGTCATGCCCGGCAGCTGGGTGATGGGCGCGCTCGTGACCCAGCTGTGGTCCGTCGCCGGTCTGCCGAATCGGCCGAACGTGAGTTCTTTTCTTGTCCAGCCGTTCGTCAACTACAACCTAAAGGGCGGCTGGGCGATAAGCTCGGCGCCGATCATCACGGCGAACTGGACGCTAGCGCAGAACAAGTGGACGGTGCCGCTGGGCGGCGGCGTCTCCAAGACCTTCAAGAATGACGGCCAACTGATGCAGCTGAGCGTGCTGTACTACACGAACGTTACTCGTCCGCTTATTGCGCCGCAGACGACGCTACGGGTCTCGTGGAGCCTGCTCTGGCCCGTCAAGCGCGGCATCGACATCCAACAGCTTCTCCAAGAGGCAAAGTAAACACCGGCGCCGCCAAACGGCGACACCGGTGCTTGCAGTAGGCGAAGACTTCGCTTAGCCGCCTAGCGAGCGCTGGCCGACGACGCGACCGACCGGCGGGGTCGTATCCTTCCCGTTCCCCCAGGTGCCGTTGAAGCTGTTGTTGTCGTCGTTGAACCAGAACGCGAACCAGCCGCTGCCGTTGGGTCCGGTCCAGGTCGCTCGGACTTTGTCCTTGGTCCGGAACTTGCCGTTCATTAGGATCGCGCCGGCGTGGCAAACGACCGACGGACCCGACTGCGTGCAGCGCATCTTCCCGATGAAGCCGCCCGGGCCGCCCGCGCCGGTCACGTTCCAGGTTCCGGCCGCGGTAATCGGCGACGGCGGCAGGACCTTGTTCGCGGTGAACGACCCGTTTGCTGCGCGTCCGTTGTAGCCCCAGGTTCCGTTGAAGCTGTGGCCGTTCGCGCTGACGTAGACCGTCAGCCAGCCCGCGCCGCCGGGCCCGTGCCATTTGCCGTTGATCTGGGTGTCGTTGACAAACGTGCCGGTGAAGCCGTTGCCGTTGCTGGCGTTGTTGCCGACGACGCCGTTGCCCGACTGGGTCAGCGTGATCGTCGAGGTGGTCGTGCCGTTGAGGCCGCTCTGCTGGACCGACCAGGTCCCCGTGACGTTCGGCGGGCTCGCGATCGCGGCGGTGATGGCCGCCGCCATGAGGGCGACGCCGCAGGCGATTGAAATAGCAAGACGTTTCACAAATGATATCCTCCCATCGTCTAGTGTAGGATGAGCGCGGCTTGCCTGCTATCCCGAAAGTGCAGGTTACACTATGTCGTCAACCTGGCCGTGATGCTCGTCCCACTGGTCGTCGCGGTTTTCGTCGAGGCTGCTTTCGCCGTACTTCTGCTGCTCGCGCCGCACGGCTTCTGCGGGATCGATCGGCTGGTCCTTGCGCGGCGCGACGTCGGGCGCAATCGCGTCGTCATCGTCGTCGGGGTACGGAAATCTGTCGCTATTCATAGTCTTATCTCATTGCAGCAAAAGCGTCAGCGGTGAAACAGCACGGTTGAGTGAAGCGTGAGTCGATCTGATCGAAGCGTGGGGCCGGGCGCTCATGAATCTCCTCTTATAGGCGGATTGGGCGATGCCTTCCAATCACGCGTTAGCCCCGCAGCATCACCCGCGCGGCGTTCCATCCGGCGGCGCCCATCACGCCGCCTCCCGGATGCGCGGCCGCGCCGCACAGATAGAGCCCGCGGATCGGCGTCGTGTAGCTCGCAAACCCCGGCACGGGGCGAAAGGCGAAGAGTTGGTGCAGCGGCATCGCGCCCTGGAAAATGCTGCCGCCCGTGAGGCCGAACGTCTCTTCCAAGTCGACCGGCGTGAGGATCTGGCGGTCGATCACCGAGTCCTTGAATCCCGGAGCGTACCGTTCCACGATGTCGAAGCAGCGATCCGCGTACTCGTTGCGCCGGGCGTCGGTCCACTCGCCGTCGGCCAGCCGATACGGAGCGTACTGCGTGAACATCGACATCAGGTGTTTGCCGGGCGGCGCGACCGTCGGATCGAGCGACGACGGCATCGTGCACTCGACGACCGGCTCGCGCGAGAAGCCGCCGTACTTCGCGTCGTCGTACGCGCGTTCGATGAAGTCCTGATCCGGGCACAGGTGCACCGTGCCGAAATGCTGCGGGCCCGGCTCGTGTCCGGGAAGCGCACTGAAGCTGGGTAGGCGCTCGAGCGCGACGTTAATCTTGCACGACGCGCTGCTGTAGGAGATCCGGGCGACCGCGGCGTTGAATTCCGACGGTAATTCGGACGGCTCGAGCAGCTTCTCGAACGTTACGTGGCAGTCGACGCCGCTGGCGACGCGCCGCGCGCGGAATTCGTCGCCGTCTTCTAGCGCGACGCCGGTGACGCGTCCGTCGCGCGTCAGGATCCTCGCGACCTCGGCGTCGGTGCGAATCTCGACGCCGAGCGCCGCCGCCGCCGCCGCGAGCGACTGCGTGAGGCCGCCCATGCCTCCGCGCACGTAGCTCCACACACCGCGTTTTCCGTTCGTCTCGCCCATCACGTGATGGAACAAGACGTACGCCGTTCCGGGCATCGAAGGCGCCATGAAGGCGCCGATGATCGCGTCGGTCGCGATTGTCCCCTTGAGCTCTTCGGACTCGAACCAGCGATCGAGGATCGGCCGCGCCGCGCCGGTGAGCACCTCGACGGCCTCGCCCATGCTCGTGCCGAGGCGTTGCAGCGCGCGGCCCATCTTGCCGGCTTCCAGCAGCTGTCCGAGGCTCGGACGAACGAGGTTCGGCGGCACCCGCGTCAGCGTCGGTTCGACGACCGACGCCACCCGTTCCAGCATCGCCTCGTATTTCGGGTAGTTCTCGGCGTCGCGCCGGCTGAACTTCGCGATCTCCGCGACGTCGTTTTCGACGCCGGCGCCGAGCATCAGATAGCGCCCGTCCTCAAATGGCGAGAACGACGCCGGATTGCGTTCGATCGCTTCGAAGCCGAACTCGTGCAGCCGCAGATCCGCGATGATCTCCGGGCGGAACAGGCTATTGACGTATGCCGCGGTCGAGACCTTGAATCCGGGGAAGATCTCCTCGCTGACGCAGGCGCCGCCCACGATGTAGCGCCGCTCGAGTACGAGCACGCGCCATCCGGCGCGCGCGAGATAGCACGCCGTAACCAGCCCGTTGTGGCCGGCGCCGATGACGATCGCGTCGTACTTCACTTTATATCTTCACTTTGACGCCGAAAAACGCGTTGAACGGGGTGTTCAGCGAGCTCGTCTGATCGTTGTACGTTCCGAAATACGGTTCGTAGGGATAACGCAGGAAGGTTTGCACGTTGGCTCCGGGATTGTATGCGTTGCCGACGGGCGGCGTCGTGGGGCCGCCGATCAGGTTAGTGTACAGGCACGTCTGATTGCTCCAGTAGTAGGTGAACGCGGTGTGCTGCCCGCCGAAGCACGTCTGCAGCAGGTTCGCGAGCGTCAGCGTGAGGCTCACGCGCGGCGACAGTGCGTAGCCGATCTGCAGGTGTCCGAGCAGTTGCGCCGGTTCGCGGAACGCGCCGATCGCGTCGAACTGCCCCGTGTACGGATCCGGGATCGAGATCGTCGCCGCGCAGTGCGGCCCGTCGGCGTTGAACGGGCCGCCCCCGGCCGCGCCGTAGGGATAGCGCGGATCGCGCGTCGTCGATCCCGCCAGCGGCGGACCGCAGCCCAACGCTGGGTCGATGCCGAGCGTCGTCAGCGGCGCGCCGTAGCGGTTACCCGCTACGAACTGCAGCGACGGCGTTATGGTGAAGCGGTTGTGCTTGTAGTTGAGCAGCAGCGTCGCGACGTAGGGATAGTTGTACGCGTTCACGCCGGAGCCGACGGGCCCGGGAAAGATCGAAAACGGCAGATACGACGCTGTCGGATCGAACAGCGAAAACGCCGGCGAACGCCAGTACGGGTTCGCGATGCTGTCGGCCGGACAGTTGGGCGCGGGGATGCCCTTCTGCGTGTAGCACGGCGCGGGCGGCTTTCCGTTGCTCGTCGCCCCGCACATCAATGCCCCGAACTGCTGCTTCCTGTAAGCGCTTCCGCCCGGCGCGCATGCGGCGGTATAGGCGTTGTATCCCGAGATGCCCGCGTTGATCGGGGATATCACCGTTGTGCCGTTGGGCAGCGTTCCATATTTTACCGTCGCATACGTATACGCAAACGAAAGCTGACCCGAGAATCCGTTGCGGCTGAAGTCGCCCTTGTCGAACTGAAATTCGAATCCGGACGAGGTCTGATATCCCGCGTTCAAACCGGACGTGAGCCCGGTCACGAAGTTGATGTAGAAATTCTCGACCTGATTCTGGGTCTGCCGCAGAAACGGCGTCAGCTTGAACGACATGTCCGTTCCCTTGAAATGATGCTCGATCGAGATGTCGCTGTTGTACGAAACCGAGGGCGCGACCTCGTGGCCCGGCGTCGTGAATCCGAGCGAGTAGAACTGCGTCAGCGTGTCGGGCAGGTTCTGCTCGAGCCCGTTGTACTGCTCGTACGCCGAGCTCGGCTGTTCGTTGTAACGGCCGTAGCTGGCGCGTATCACGGTGTCGGGGCTCACTGTGTAGGTCGCGCCGAAACGCGGTTGCGGGATGTTGTAGTCGAAGCTGCCCGGGATGTTCTGCAGGTTCGCGTTTACGTATTGCTTGCCGAACGCCGAACACGGCTTCTGTGCGTTCGTGCTCCACGAGCCGCCGACGAGCGCGCTTCGATCGATGAGCGTCAGCGTCTGCGTGTCGTAACACGTGTCCTGATTGAACGCGTTGAACCAGAAGGCGCGTGCCGCTCCGTTGACGGTGTTCGCACCGACGAAGCTGTAGTTATCGACGCGGATCCCCGCGTTGAAGAAGAGGCGATCGTTCGGACGCCACTCGTCGGTGAGCGAGTAGCCGGCGAAATACGGCGTGACCGTGTTGTTCAGCCCGTACGCACCGTTCTCCACGACGTAGAATCCGCACGGCCCGCCGCCGCACGTCAGGCCGGAGAGGTTCGGCAGCGGCGTCCCGCCATAGATCCCGGACAGCGAGGCGAAGGTCGGCAGCGTCTTGCCGTAGGTCACGCCGCTGCCGCCGCCGTCGCCGCACGTCGTCGGCGTCGTGGTGTACGCGCTGCTCGGGCCCGTGAGCGCGTAGCACGTCCCGCTGTTTGGGTTGTTGCGGTTGACGAGGACGGCGAAGCTGTCGGCATAGCCGAACATCTGCTCGTTGTAGATTCGGGCGCCGCTGGCGGTCGTGTACGAGCCCTCGGCCTCGATGAGGTTCTGCGGACTGAGCTGGTCCGTGAACGAGACGCTTACGCCTCGCGTGTGGTTGTTGATCTCGTAGTCGCCGGAGTCGTAGAAGGCGTACGGCTGGAGCGACATCATCGGGCCGTTCTCGATCCAGTCTGAATAGTACGTGTAGCCGTACACGCGCAGGAACGCGCTCGAGCTGAAGTTCTTCTGATACTGCAGCTTCACGATGGCCTGCCCATTGTAGCCGCGATCGCGCTGGTTCCACGGGTCGGGGATGGCCCCGAACAGCGGATGCGGCGGCGATGACGGATAGAAATACGGCGTGACGAGCGACCTGGGGTCCGACGGCAAGTAGGATCCGAGCTGGCCGCGATACTGGTAGCTGTCGAGATAGTACGGCGGGAAGGCGCCGACCGTGTTGATCCAGTTGGCGTAGCCCTCGTCGTTCACTGAGCTCAAGAAGGTCGTGAAGATCTCGTCGTTGTCGTAGAGCAGCTGGATGTCGTCGCGCAGCCCGTCGTTCTTGTGTGGAATGGCGATGTGAAAGTTCGCGACCGCCGTGCGGGTCGCGACGTTGGCCGCGTTGATCGTGCCGAAGCCGGTCGGCCCGAGGATCCAGCCGGGCGTGCCGTTGGGTCCGACGTTGGGCGCTCCGTTCGTGTAGCACGACGGAAGAACCGTGGTCCGCAAGACCCTCGGCGCCGGGCAGTTACCGATCAGCTGCCCAAACTCGTTGGTGTACGCCGCGCCGCCGAACTGATCGATGTAACGGTGATCCTGGTTGTAGCCGCCGATGCCGACGTAATAGGAGAAGTCGCGGTCCGGCGTGGCGCCGCCGGCCTCGACGTTCAGGCTATGATAGAACGTCGGCGCGCCTGCGGTCGCGTTCATGGTCGCGTAGCCGGGGAAGGTCCCGGTCTTGATCACCTGATTGACGAACCCGGCGAGGCCCTGCGCCTGGGCGTTGGATGGCGTAGCGCCGGTGTACACCTGCAGCTCGAGCTGGCCGAGCGACGAGAGCGAGCCGGACGGGAAGTTGTCGAACGCGCGATTGACGGGGATGCCGTCGAACTCGTATCCGACCTCGTACGCGTCGCCGCCGCGCACGTGCACGGCTTGGAGGTAGCCGTTCTGATTCGCAGGCACGTACGCGCCCGGCACCGAGGCGATGGCCGAGTAGGCGCTGTTGAGCGAGCCGCCGCCGCCGAGCACTGCCGTGCGCTCCTGCTGCGCGGCGTTCACGGAGTAGAGGTCGGCGGTGGTGCCCGGCCGCACGAGACTGGACGCGCTGCGCGACGTCACGTTCGCGATCGTCTTGAGAGCGACGCGCATCGAGAGCGTAAGCGTCTGCTGCGCGTCGGCGAACACGGCCACGCCCGCGAACGAGCCGGGCGTGTAGCCGGGCTTTTGCAGCGAGATGGTGTACTCGTCGGGCGCTAGGGAGACGAACGCGAAGTGTCCGCGCGCGTCGGTAGTGGTGCTCGCGCTCTGCGAGGGGCTCGTGACGTTCACGGCGACGCCGGCGAGCGGCGTCGCCGTCCCGAATTTGGAGACGACGCCGCTGATGCCGCCGGTCGTCCCGGCCCGCGCCGGCAAGGTCGCGACGACGCAGAGAACGATTGCAATCGAAACGTATCTCAATTTCATCGGCACTCACCTGTCTTGGCATCCGGTGGTAAATGGTGCGCCGTCAGGAACGCGCGATACGCGCCCGTGGCGGCCTCGAACTGCGCGTGAATCGCCGCGGCCTCGCGGTAGTGCGGCGGCAGCGGCGGTCCCTGCGACAACGCGATCGCTCCCTGCAGAATCGTCAGCCGCTCGCGGAGGCGATCCGGCATGAGCTGATCGTCCTCCGAGTTCACGACCCCGGAGGTAAACATTGCTTGAACCTTGGCGGCTGCAATTTTGTCATCCTGAGCGACGCGCGAAGCGCGGAGTCGAAGGGCGAGCCGATTGAGCGCGACGTCGATCGCCGAGAGTTCGTCGTCGAGCGACTTCACGAACTCATAGCGCGCGAGGTACTGCGCTTGTGTCCAAGCGGCGCGCGGATCCGGGCGTACCTCGAGCGCCTGTTCGGCGATCGCGAGGTCCTGAGCGTGTCGAAGGACGTGCAAGCGCACCGTGTAGCGGCCGGGCACCACTGTGGGGCCCGCGCCGCCGCGGTTCCAGTCGCGGGCCGCGAGCCAAGGGACGGGCGGCGTATCGGTCAGGTCCCACGAAGTGCGCGTAACGCCGGCGCCGCCGGGTGCTTCGAGGCAGCGAGCGCGTCTGCCGTTCGAATCCAAGACGTCGATCCACGCGTGGGCCTGCGACGGCAGATAGTACGTGATCTGCGCGCCCTCCGCGGGATCCTCGCCGCTGTAGGCTCCCGCCGCCACGCAGCACTCGTCGGGATGCGTTCCGTAGGCGCTCGTCCACCAGCGATACCACGTGTACGCCGCGCGCAGCGGGAAGATCGTGGGCACGGCCGCTTCGACGGTTTTGCGCAGGCCGCTAATCGCGCCGGCGTCGTCGAGGATCCAGAAGCCGCGCCCGTGCGTCGCGACGAGCAAGTCGTGACGCTCCGGCTGAACTCGCAGATCGTGCACCGCGACCGACGGCATATTCAACTGAAGGCTGTGCCAGTGCGCACCGCGATCGAGCGAAAACCAGACGCCCTCCTCGAGCCCGGCGTAGAGCACGTCGGGGTTGACCGGATCTTCGCGCACGACGTGCACGTATTGATCACCCGGCAGGCCGTCCACGATCGAGCGCCATGTAGCGCCCGAGTCGTCGGTTGAGAGCACATACGGGCGTGGATCGCCCATCACGTGACGATCGACGGCGACGTAGGCGCGGCGGGCGTCGAAGCTCGAGGCCTCGACCGTGTCGATGCGTCCCCAGGGCGCGACATCCGGTGGGGTGACGCTTCGCCAGTGAGCTCCCCCATCGACGGTCAGCTGCACGAGGCCGTCGTCCGTTCCCACCCAAATGCGTTTTGCGTCGACCCTCGATGGTGCGATGTCGAAGATCGTGTCGTAAAACTCGGCGCCCGACACGTCGGTGTTGATCGGTCCCCCCGCTACCTGCTGCTTGCTCGCGTCGTTGCGCGTCAGGTCGGGACTGATCTGCGACCAGGTGCGGCCCAGGTCGCGCGTCTCGAACAGCACATTCGCACCGTAGTAGGCAGCACTGGAGAAGGGAGAAAATGCGATCGGCGCCTCCCAGTTCGATCGGAACGGCAGGCCTGCTAGGGCGCGCCCGTTCGTGTCGGTCACGTCGGGCGTTATGTCGTAGTTTTGGCGCGAGCGCATGTCGTAGATGCCGAGCTGGCCGTTGAGCTCATTGACGCCTACGTTCCAGATCGAGGACGGGTCGCCGGGCTGCGGCCACACCCACGAGCCGTCGCCATCGTTGCCGACGTCGCGCCAGTCGGAGTTCTCGATGCCGAGCGGGCTTAGCGAGTCCGATGGGCCGCAGTAGGAGTCGTTGTCTTGGATCCCTCCGCAGACGCGATACGGGTCCTGTTCGTCGAAGCCGATGCGGTAGATCTGCGCGATCGCGACGTTGTAGCGCCAGTCCCAGGTCTTCCCACCGTCGATCGAGATCGGCGCGCCGCCGTCGTTGGCCTCGATGATGCGCCGTCCGTCGCGCGAGATCCACAGGCCATGATGGTCTTGATGTACCGCCGTCTCGACGTCGGCGTACGTCTGGCCGCCGTCGCGCGTCTCGATGAGATCCTCGGAGGCGAAGAAGACGCGGTTGGGATTCGAGGGATCCACGGCGAGGCGGCTCATGTAGAACGGCCGTTGATTCACGAGCGTATCGCGCGTCATGCGACGCCAGTGCGCGCCGGCGTCGTCGGAGCGCCACAGCACGCCGTCTTTCGACTGAATCACTGCGTAGATGCGGTCGCCTGCTACGGCGACGCCGATGCGGCCCATGTAGCCGCGCGGCAAGCCGTTCCCACGTAGCCGCCGCCACGTCGCACCGCCGTTCGTCGACTTGAACAGCCCGTCGAGCTCGCCGCCGCTGGTGAAGGTCCACGGCACCCGCCGAAACTGCCAGATCCCCGCGAAGACCACGCTCGGATTGCGCGAATCGATCGCGAGGTCCGATGCGCCGCTCGAGGGACCGAGATACAGCGTGCGGCGCCAGCTATGGCCGCCGTCGGTCGAGCGATAGACGCCGCGCGCGGCGCTGTCGCGGTAGGGATTGCCGACCGCCGCGACCCACAGGCGCCGCGAGTCGCGCGGGTCCACCACGATCTGCGCGATCGCCCACGTGTCGCGCAGGCCGGCGCTGCGCCAGCTCCTTCCGCCGTCGCGCGTCACCCACACGCCGTCGCCGTACGAGACGTCGTTGCGCAGGTTCGGCTCACCGGTCCCAACCCAGACGGTGTTCTCGTCGCGCGGGTCGATCGCCACTGCGCCGATCGCGCCGACGGCTTCCCGCGGCCAAACGTCGCTCCACGTCAGCCCGGCGTTGGTGGTCTTCCACACGCCGCCGCCCGCCGCGCCAAAATAGTACAAGTTGGGATTTTTATCGGTACCGGCAACGCCCGACACGCGACCGCCGGCAACCGCCGGCCCGATGCTGCGCCAGGCGAGATTCTGCAGCGATGGCAGCGCGACGCCGGCTGCGAGCAGCAGCCCGAACGTCGCCTTAGGCCTCCATCACGCCACGGTAGTGGCGATCGAACGCGCTGAGCAGGCCCTCCGCGTTGGAGTATGGCCCCGGCGAGTACGCGCGCGAGCTCAGGCCCAGCTGCGTGAGCTCGTTGACGTGCCAATCCTGCCGGTTCGTGACGTCCCAGAACTCGACGACGTCGCTCGGATCGAAGCGCGGATCGGCCATCGTGCCCGGATCGAAGAGAAACGCGCAGGCCACGCGCGTGCGATCGGGAGCGAGCGGCTCGACGTAGTGCACCATCACGTAGTCGGGATGCGTGCTCAGCATAAACGACGGAAAGATCGTGTAGTAGTAGACGCGATGCAGTTCCTCGCCCGCGACGGTGCCGAGTGGCGGCCGCGAGCTGTGACCGCTCATCGTGAGGCTCGTCCCCGGCTGGCGCATCTCCGAGTAGCCGCCGAGGAACGGACCCTCGGCGAGGTCGTTGCGTCCGCTATCCGACGGCGAGAGCTTGTCGAGCTGCGGGTGCACCAGCGGGCAATGATAGCACTCCGAGTAGTTCATGAAGATCAGCTTCCAGTTGCACGCGACGTCGTAGGTGACGCTGCGCGCGGTCTTCAGAGCGCCAACGTTCCAGCGCGCGAAACGCCCCATCAACGGCGCAAACGCTTCGTCGAATTCGCAGCGCGGGTCCAGGGAAACGAAGACGAAACCCTCCCACAGCGCGACGGCGGCTTCTTTGAGCGGATACTCGGCGCGGTCGAAGTTCGCCACCTCGGCCATGTTACGCGCGACCTTCAGGGTGCCGTCGAGGCCGTACGTCCATCCATGGTATGGGCACTGGATCGAGCCCTGAAAGTGGCCGGACTCGCGCTCGCAGATGCGTGTGCCGCGATGCCGGCAGACGTTGAAGAACGCGTGCACGGATCCGGCGGCGTCGCGCGTCACGATGAGGCTCTCTCCGGCGCGGGCGACGGCGAAGAAGTCGCCCGCGCTCGCAAGCGAACCCTCGCGGCCGACGCACAGCCACTCGCGGCTAAAGATGCGCTCCCGTTCGGCAGCGAAGATCTCGGGAGACGTGTACCACGAAGCGTCCAACGTTTTTGCGCCGGCGCCAACATTCGGCCTCACGAACGTTTCCATGGCAAGGGGTTCCTCAATATTTGACGGAATGACTTATCAGGCAGCAGTTTGTTTGGCTTTTGGCAAATCGAGCGGTGAAACCTTCGGAAAATCTCGCCCTTGAGGCTTCACTTCCCCGCGGCGCGTACTGGGACGCGGAGTTCTACGCCCGCGAGCAGCGGGCGATCTTTTGGGATCAGTGGTTTTACGCGGGCCGCGCTGAAGGGTTGGCCGACGACGGCGCTTACCGCGTTCTCGACGTGGCGGGCGAAAGCGTTATCTTGATCCGCGACGCCGGAACCTTGAGGGCCCACGTGAATCTCTGCCGTCATCGCGGGAGCCGGCTTCTGTGCGGCGACGGAATCGTGCGCGGTTCGATTCGCTGCCCGTATCACTCATGGGCCTACGCGCTGGACGGCAGGCTCGTTGCGTCGCCCTTCGTCGCTGCGGAGGACGTGCCGCCCGAGGCGCAACGCCTGTATCGCGTCGGCGTGGGCGAATGGGGCGGCTTCGTCTTCGTCCATCTCTCACCGGAAAAGGCGGAGCGCGCCGGCGCGACGCTCGCTGTGCAGCTCGGCGCGATTCCGCAGCGCCTGTCGCGCTATCCGCTTTCGGATCTGCAGATCGCGCGCTCTTTACGGTACGACGTCGCCGCGAACTGGAAGGTGCTGCTCGAGAATTACAACGAGTGCTATCACTGCGCCGGCGTGCATCCCGAGCTCTGCCGCGTCGTTCCGGAGTTCAAGCGGCACGGGGGCGCGAGGCTCGATTGGGATCACGGGATCCCGCACCGCGACGGCGCATGGACGTTCACCGCGAGCGGCGCGAGCGATCGCGCGGCGTTCGCGACGCTGAGCGTCGAGGAGAAGCAGCGCCACAAGGGCGAGCTGATCTATCCGAACTTCATGCTCAGTCTCTCGGCCGATCACGTCGCGGCGTTTTCGGTCTGGCCGCGCAGCCCCGCAGAGACGACGGTCGTGTGCGACTTGCTCTTCCACCCGAGTGAGATCGCGAAGTCGCGCTTCGATCCGACCGATGTGGCCGAGTTTTGGGACCTCGTCAACACGCAGGACTGGAAGGTCTGTGAAGGCGTGCAGGCCGGCATGCGATCGCAACGCTTCGAGTTCGGTTACTACGCGCCGATGGAGGACGCGAGCCTCGACATCCGCCGCTACATTAACTCCCTCTGTCATCCCGAGCTTGTCGAAGGATGACCAAAGAATACGACGTGATCGTGCTCGGCCTGGGCGGCATCGGCAGCGGCGCGGCCTATTGGCTGGCGAAGCGCGGCGCGCGCGTGTTGGGAATCGAGCAGTTCGAACTCGGCCACGCGCGCGGCGAGTCGCACGACCATTCGCGGATCATTCGCTACTCGTATTTTTCGCCCACGTACGTGCGGCTCGCAAAGGAGGCGTACGCCGCGTGGGACGAGCTGGAGCGCGATAGCGGCGAGCGGGTCGTCTTCAAAACGGGAGGCCTCGATGTCCGTCCGCGCTGCGGCGCGATTCCGCTCGAGCCGTACGCGGAGTCGATGCGTTCGTGCGGCGTGCCGTTCGAGCGGCTCGACGCCGCGGAGATTCGCCGGCGCTGGCCCGCGTGGCGCATCGACGACGAGATTCACGGGCTCTTCCAGCCGGATGGCGGTCTGGTGGCGGCGCTGCGCGCGACCGCCGCGCATCAGCGCATGGCGCGCGCACACGGCGCCGTTCTGCTCGACCGTGCTCCCGTATCGCGGGTGGATGCGGCGGACGGCGAGGTCACGGTCGAGGCCGGCGGCGAGCGCTATCGGGCCGGACGTCTCGTCATCGCCGCGGGGCCATGGACCGCGAACGCGCTCGCGCATTTCGGCATGCGCGTCCCGCTGGAGGTGACGAAGGAGCAGGTCATCTATTTCGAGTCGCGCGATCTCGAAAGCTTTGCGTTCGGAAGATTTCCCGTTTGGATTTGGATGGACGATCCGGCGTACTACGGCTTTCCGGTCTTTGGCGAAGCCGGCGCGGTCAAGATCACGCAGGATGCCGGCGGCAAACCGGTTGACGCGGACACGCGCGGGTTCGAGGAGGATCCGGAGATCACCGCGCGCGTCACGGCATTCCTCGAGCGCTATCTCCCCGGCGCGCTCGGCCCGGCGCGGCTCGTCAAGACGTGCCTCTACACGTTGCCGCCGGACCGGGATTTCATCGTCGACACGCTCCCCGCGCATCCCAACGTCAGCGTCGCAGTGGGCGCCGGCCACGGATTTAAGTTCGCGAGCGTCATCGGCCGCATCCTGAGCGAGTTCGCGCTCGAGGGCCACAGCGGCACCCTCGGCGTCGCGGTGACCTCGGACAGTGGCACTACCTTCAAAATCGACCGCCCGATCCTGCAGATGGAATCACCACCGAAGACGTATATGGTGTAAAGGCGCGGACCTTTCGCCGACACCACTCGGATGCTAAGATACATGCATTGCTGTGACGAGTAATCCGGCATCCTCGGGCGCGAACGGCGCGCGCGCGATACTCGGTAAGCTTGACCGTATGGCCATTGTCATTTCGGCGGCGGTTCCAATTCAAGTGCGCCGTTCGCGAGCGCCGGAGACGGTCCCCATCACGATCCCCGCAGTCGACTTCGATGATCGGTGGGTTCAAATACCGTCGGTGGGGCGCGATGAGTCCGAAGTGGCCGTATCCCGGCGGTTTCCTCTGCATCCATCAGTTGCCGTGTCGGCGAAAAGACCACTTCCCGACGCATGGATACACCGGACCGTGCAGCGGGCTCCGGGTGTCACCGTGAGCGACGAGGCCGACACCGAAGACATGCTCTACACGATCTACTCCACCAATGTCTCGATACTGGGCGCCCGCCAAACCGATCAGCTGATCACGATTCTCCTTCAGGAGTACGACGCTGCGAGCTTTACCAGCACCGAAACGGACGATGAGCTCGGTACGATGCGGCTGCGAATCTTTGCGATCATCAAGGCCGTCAATCCCGCGCGAAACGAAGACTTTTACATAGAGTTCAGTCCTATAGCAGCCGTCACGGCGATTATCACGTCGGCAAATGAGGGCTTCTTGGGGAGGGAAGAGCTGCTTCGGGTTTATGAGACTCTCGACACCGCGAGGATAACGGTGCCCAATGGCCTGTTCCCGAACGCCGCAAGTCTCTTGGCCAGCACGTTCTCCGAGCGCTTCTTGCAGAGCTATCACTATTTGACCCCTGCCCAGATACGAGATCTGGGTAGGATCCTTGAGGATTCGGCGAACACGAAAAGAAGGGCGGCCGTGGCCGAGCGGATCAGGACGTATAAGATCGGCACGCTGGCGCGAACGAAGTTCGAAGCTATAACCGACTGGGGCACCAGGTATTTTCTCGGCACGATAATGCGCAGCTCGCCTGAGGATGCCGTCGCGATCACGCAGCCCACTAATCGGTCTGCAGAGACGACCGACGCATATTACGCGTTCTTCCAGCGGCTGCTTGCGCCGGGCGTCGACTTCGACGAAGCTGGCCAGGGTACAATGGACGCGACTAATTCGGATCGCGGGAATCTCAGGGCGTTCGTCCGCGACAAGCTTCCTGAAGACAGCTGCGCGTTAACGAGCCCTCACTCGATCGGTATCATCGCGCCGGGGCGCCGATTGCAGCTCGTATTCGGCGAGGACGATGCGCGAGTGAGACGCGAGAAGCGGTTCCTAAGCGCATGCGCGTGGAACGTCCTCTCGCTCTCTCTCATCGCAATGCAGGAGACCCTGCTGGCCTGGTATCACCGAGGAATCGGCGAGAGAAATCTGCCCACCGCGCGGCTCGTGCGAATGGCCGAATCGGCGATTCGGGATTTTGCGGACTACTATGACGTCGCCTTTTTCAAGTCATCTGCAAGCGCTTTCTTTCGCGACGCTTACGAACGCTTGCAAAAGGTAAACGGCCTAGACCATGAATACGCGATGTTGCGCGAGCGTCTATCGCTGGTCCTCGCAAGAAACAACGGCGAAGAGGTCATCGGCGTCCGCCGAACGCTGTGGGTCTCGTGGCTTGGAGTGGGGCTTGCGTTGATCGTTGCGATCGTGTCCTCGACGCTAGCGATACATTCGGGGACGTCCGCGGATCGGTATTTTAGGTCGATACAGGCCGCCCTGAGCCCGCGAGTTGTAACGGCTCGGGCCAAGGCACAGGCGCGGCCCCAGGTTGCCGCGCAGGGGCCGCGGGTGGCAGTGCCCTATCCGTAGCGGCACGTCACAGTGCGGGAAATCCGCGCGTTTTGAGCACTAGCGTCGTTGAGAGGAGATATTCGATGAAGTCACGCCTGCTTGCCGCCCTCGCGGTGGGCCTTTTTGCGTCGGTCGCGATCGCGCGTGCAGACGAACAGGCGACGTATTACGGTCAGCTGTCGGCCACCGAGAAGCAGTTTGTGACCTCGGTCACACGCGACCTCATGGCGCGCTATCCGCACGTCGCCGATGCGGAGAAGGCCGGATACGTACGCTATACGAGCCCCGACGACACGGGAGCCATCAGCTACGCCGACCAGCAGTGGAACGCGGATCCCACGCATCCGAGCCAGCTCTGGTACGACAAGAACGGCAATCTCATGGGCGCCGACTTTTCCGTTCCGCGCCCGAACGGTGAGGCCCGTCCGCAGCTCTGGGGCATCAACCCCGGGCGTTGGTACGAGTTCAACGGTCACGTCCATTACGTGATCAAGGACCCGAGCACGGGCAAGTTGGTGTACGACCAGTGGATCTGGAACAATGACTTCCAAGGCGCCGGGGGCAGCCTCGCGAAGCCGTCGGCCGACACGGTCGTCAAGCTCGGCCGCGTCCCGAGCGCCAACTACATTTCAACGATCTTCGAGTTTCCGACGCAGTGGGATTTGATCGTTTGGGTGACGCCGCACGGCGACGATCCGTTCCACTGGTAACGGCGGCGCCGATCTAATCGTCGTCGGCGCCACGGTTCACACGCTCGACGAGAAATCCTCGCCGCAAGCGATCGCGATTCGCGGCGACCGTTTCGCTCTTGTCGGTTCGACGGCAGAGGCGTTGGCGCTGCGCGGGCCGGAAACGGAGATTCTCGACGCCGCGGGACTCGCCGTGCTCCCGGGCGTCGTCGACGCGCACCTGCACCTGACGCGTCTGGGACTGGATCTTTTGCGCCTCCAGCTCGAGCATCTCGACTCGTATGAAGAGCTCGTCGCAAAGGTCGCGGCGTTCGCGCACGCGTCTACGGATGCGTGGATTCTCGGCGGCGGCTGGGATCAGAATCTCTGGTCGCCGCGCGCGTTCCCGACGCACCAAGCGTTAAGCGCCGCCATCGGGGACCGCCCGGTCGCGCTCTGGCGCGTGGACCGTCATGCCGTGCTCGTCAACGCGCGCGCGTTGGCGATCGCGGGCGTCGATCGGTCCACCCCCGATCCCGCCGGCGGCCGCATCCTGCGCGACGCAGACGGCGATCCGACCGGGGTGTTCGTCGACGCCGCTGCGGCGCTCATCCAGGCCAAGATCCCGCCGCCGGCACATGGCACGCTCGTCCGCGCGACGCGCGCGGCGATTCGCGAGTGCAATCGGTGGGGCGTCACGGCCGTCGCCGAACCGGGAATCAACGATGCGGCGCTCGCGGCGCATCAGGATTTGATAGAGCGCGGCGAGTACACGATTCGGAACCATGCGATGCTCGGCGACGAGCCGGCGCTTGTCGACGCGCGTCTGCGCGGCGGCATCGTGGACGGCGCGCACGGGGGCCGATTGTGGGTGCGCGCGGTCAAGATGTATGCGGACGGGGCGCTCGGCTCGCGCGGTGCGGCGCTGCTTGCGCCGTACTCCGACGATCCGGCGACCAGCGGGTTTATCCTCACGTCGCAGGCGCACGTCGAAGACGTGACGCGACGCGCGCTACGGGCGGGATTTCAAGTCTGCACGCACGCGATCGGCGATCGCGCCAACCGCATGGTGCTCGACGCCTATGAGAGCGTGCTGCGCAACGTTCGCGTCGACGATCCGCGGCTGCGCATCGAACACGCGCAGGTTCTCAGCCCATCCGACATTCCGCGATTCGCGCGGCTCGGCGTCATCGCGTCCGTACAGGCCGCGCAGCAGATCAGCGACACGGCATGGGCGGAAGAGCGGCTCGGGCCCGAACGCATGACGGGAGCGTACGCGTGGCGCTGGCTGCTCGATGCAGGAACGGCCCTGGCGAACGGCACCGACGCACCGGTCGAGCCGGTGAACCCGGCGCGCACGTTCCACGCCGCGATCTCGCGCGCGGACGGACAGAGTATGACGCGAAGCGAGGCGCTGGAATCGATCACGATCGAGGCGGCGCGCGCGAACTTTCAGGACGGCGTCATCGGGTCGATCGCGCCGGGTAAGTACGCGGACTTCGTCATCTTGGACCGCGACTGGATGAGCGCGCCCTTCGACGAGCTCTTGCCGACTAAGGTTCTCGCCACGTACTTCGGCGGCCGCCGCGTCTACGGCTAATTCAGAGATCGAGGGCCGCGGCGATCGCGGTGTCTTCGTCCCACTGCGCGCCGAGCGCCATGCTATCCGAAAGCCGCTCGCCCAGAC
Organism: Candidatus Binatia bacterium; assembly: GCA_035544215.1. GTDB lineage: Bacteria > Vulcanimicrobiota > Vulcanimicrobiia > Vulcanimicrobiales > Vulcanimicrobiaceae > Cybelea. The sequence goes on from DATKHY010000003.1 coordinate 109,939, forward strand.
GGTCGGTCAAAGCGGCGAGGATCCGTTCGTATTCCTGTCGTTCGGTGTACTCGCGCGCCGCTCCGAGTGTCGCCAGCCTTGCGTCCACGAATCCGAGCAGCATCGCCGCGCGTTCGCGCGCGTCGTGACGTCTGGGAGAGGAGGGCTGCAATACCCCGACGGCCGCGAAGTGCTGCAGGATGAAAGCCGTGAGCACCGTCGCCTTGACGTCGCGCGCGGAGGCGAGCGCCAGCGACGCATGGACCTTCGCGTCGTCGAAACAGTCGAGCGCCACGAGATAGGCGGCCATGTTGCTCAGGTCGTTGGCCGCCGAGCGGCGATTATGCGTTGCCTCGTGGCCGATTCGCGCCTCTTCGGCGCGCTGCAGCGCCGCTGCAGCGTCGCCAGCTGCGAACTCGACCTCGGCGAGGTGTCCCGCGATCGACGCCGCCGGGCGCTCGAGTCCGAGCGGCATGTAATGCGCGAGCGCCTCGGCGTAGAACGAGCGCGCGCCCTCGATGTCGCCGCGCCGGCTCCGCGCGGTTCCGATGTCGCCGAGCAGCAAGGCCTCGAGTCCGCGATTGTCGAGGCGGCGCGCGGTCGCCAGCGCCTCGGTGAGCAAAACCTCGCCCTCATCCCCGCGCCCCAGCGCGCTCAGCGCGCTGCCCGCCGCCTCACGCGCTCGCGCGATCTGCAGCTCGTCGAGCTCGTCGGCATGCTTGAGCGCCTGTTCCGCGGCGGCAAGGGATGTTTTGTATTCTCCGAGTGCGCCGCACAGGCGGGCCTCCGCGATGTGCAGCTCGGCAACGACGGCGGGAGGTGTCTTGTTGTCGACCGAGTGCAGCGCCGAGCGAACCCATCGCCGGCCCTCCACGGGCGACAGCGAGTACCAGACGCGCGCGAGCGCGGCGGCGAGCCGGCGCCCCGTCAGTAAATCGTGCCGTTCGGCGAGCGACCACCCCAGCGCGACGCGAAAGTTGTCCAGGTCGGTCGCGGCGTCCTGAAACCAAATGCGCTCGTTAGCGGCGTACCAATCGCGATCCAGTCGGTCCGCGACGGATAGAAACGTCAGCGCGTGCCGCCGTGCGAGCATCTCGCTCTCCCCGCGTTCGCCGGCGCGCTCGAGCGCGTACTGCCGAGTAACTTCGAGCATGTGGTAACGCGCGTCGCCGTGCGAGAAGTCGGTCGATACGAGCGATTGAGAGATCAAGGCGCCGAGCAGTTCTAAGATATCTCCTAATACGAGTGTATCGTCGGCGCATACGCCGGTCGCGGTCTCGAGCGTGAAGCCGCCGGCGAACACGGACAGGCGATCGAACAAAAGGCGCGCCTGCGACGAGAGGAGGGAGTAGCTCCAGTTTATGACCGCGCGCATGGTTTGATGGCGCGGGAGCGCGCTGTCCGCGGTGCCGGTCAAGAGATCGAAGACGCGATCGAGCCTGTCCGCGATCTGCCACGGCGACAAGACGGTCGCGCGCGCCGCGGCAAGCTCCAGCGCCAGGGGGAGACCCTCGAGGCTGCGGCAGATATTGACGACGGGTACAACGTTCCGCTCCGTCACGGCGAATTGCGCGTCGGCGGCTTGCACGCGATCTGCGAACAGCGCGACGGCCCCGTACGACAGGGCCTCTTGCGGCGACACGGTTGCACGTTCGGGAACCGAAAGCGGGGGGATGCGATACACGCGCTCGCCCGAGATTGTGAGCGGCTGCCGGCTCGTGATGAGCAGGCTGATGCCGGGGCAGTCGCGCAGCAGCGATCCGATCGTACGGCGCGCCTGTGCGATGACGTGCTCGCAGTTGTCGAAAATTACGAGGAGCTGCTTCTCGGCGAGATATGCGAGCAGGGTCGTGAGCAGCGGTCGCTGCGACGACTCCTGCACGCGCAGCACCGCGGCGAGCGCGTTCACGACCAGCGATTCGTCGTTCAACGGCGCGAGTTCGACGAAGCACGCGCCGTCGCCGAATTGATCGAGCAGCTTGGTCGCCACCGCGATTGCCGTGCGGGTCTTTCCTGCGCCGCCGGTTCCGACAAGGCTAACCAGCGGCGACGCCGCGACGAGCTGCGCGATCTCTTCCACTACCTCGTCGCGGCCGACGAAAGACGTCAACTGGCGCGGCAGGTTGTGAGGCGGCGCGACGTACTCGAGCGAGCGCGAGCCGCGCACGCGGCGCGCCGAGAGCTCCAGCGCAGCACGCGCATCGTCCTGGAGAGCGAGAGCGTCGGCGAGGCGCTCGAGCGTCTTGCGGTATGGAACCTTGCGGTAACCGCGCTCGAGCGCGCTGACGGCCTGGACGCTGATCAAAGCGCGCTCGGCGAGCATCTGCTGCGAGAGGCCCGCGCGCAGCCGAAGCTGCTTCAGGAGGGCGGCGAACTCGAGCGTTGGCTTCGCGCCTTAGCCGCCGGGTGCGGGCGCTACTCCGAACGGCGGATTGCTCGGGTTGCCTGGATACGTGTGGAGGATGGCGCCGCTCTGCGGGTCGACGGCATAGAGGTCACCGCCCGCATCGGCAACCCACAGCGTCTTGTCTCTTTTATCGAAGTTAAGGTTGATGGGCAAGTCGAAACCGGTCGAGAACAGCTTGCAGGGCGAGGTTTTCTTACACTTGTAGATGCCCGAGGGCTGATCAATGTAATAGAGGTTGCCCTGCTGGTCGAACGTGATGCCCGCAGCGTTGGCGAGGCCTCTTTGGACGATCGTGCCCCTGCCTTTGCAGTCGGCAAATTTAACGATCGAGCCGCTGTTGGTGTCCGGATTGTTGAACGCCCAATAGCAGTTGCCCTGATGATCGATCCCGACGCCCGTCCCCTGTAACGGGTCGCTTCCGTAGGTCAGCGTGCGTGCCGGGTTCTGCTGACGGTTCAGATACACGCTGACGCTACCGGCGCCGCCGGAGTTCGACGAACCGTTCGAAACGGCCGCGAGCTGCCGGCTCGGCGTTACGTCGACGTTTACCGCGACCTGGCCGGGATCGTTCAACGGCGTCTTCGCGATGGGGCCGTGGTGCGTCGAACGGTAGACGAGCACGCCGACGCCGTTTGCGACGTACCACCAACCGTCGGGTGTCGCGACGGTGCCCTGTGGCGACACGACGCCTTGCGTTAGCGTCTTGAAGGGCTGGAGCGTGAATCCGATGCGACGATAGATGATCAAGTCTTCCCCGTAGAGCTGCGCCAGATACATCCACCTACCAAACGGATGGATGTCCGGCTGCACCCGCGACAAGCTGGCCAGGTCGATCGAGCTCGACGGTATGCTCGGCGCCGCACCACCGGCGCAGCCGGAGAGCAGCGAAACGGATAGGATTGCGCCGACTAAGAGTCGACCGAATAACGTGAACACGGCCTAGGTTCCTTCCAAACGCATCACGGTTGTACCTGGGCGAGGGCGCCCGCCCCGCAAGGCTTGCAAATTGCGGGACGGGCGCGTTGTGACGAAGCCCCGGGAACTAGAGGTCGTTGGTGATGCTGAGCTGCGCGTAACCCAGCGTCTTGCCGCGCTTGCTAAGGTAGATGAAGGAAGCCGTGCAGGAGCCGGTCGTCGGGCCGGCGGTCACGGTCCACTGCTTTCCTGTTCCGGGCGCGAGCGTCGCGATGCCGGACGCGCCGCCGCAGTTATCGGACTCTTGAAGGGAGCCCTTTTCGTCTATTGGAGTGCGCACGGTCACCGTATCGGGACCGGGGTTCGAAGCGTTGAACGTAATCGTGCACGGATGAACGCGGACGCCACCGTGCGGCGTGCAGTGACCTTTGACGGCCGGGCCTTGCTGCGGCGCCGAACCGAGCGGGGTCATCGGCGAGGACGAACCGCCGCAACCGGCGATGAGCGCAACGGCGGCAGCGGCGGCAAACGAGCCTAGCAGGTAGCGGATTGTAAGGAAGGATGTCGGCATGGATCGTTCTCCCAAAGAAATGGTTGTTGAGAAGAAGCTGCGCGCGTTACCGGCGGAAGGATTAACGCGCGGACGGAATCATACCACGCGTTCATCCCGCGCGTAATCATGCAGTTTCGACTGTGTCAGGAAGTGTGAGACAAAGTGTGAGAGCGGCGCTCGGCTGCTCTGCGACCGGCGAGATAGATCGCCGTGCCGCCCAGCAGCACAACCGCCGTGAGGCCGATCACTTTCGCCAGCGCGAGCGTCTTATTCGGGTCGTCGTCGGCAGGGAAGCCGGCGAAGACGATGGCGATTAGCGTGGTGGCGAGCCCTATGAGAGCGGCGATGAGCACGGTCCACTTTCCGCCCCAGATCCTAATCGTGATCGGCGTCCGCGGTTCGGCGTGCATCTTGATCGCAGAGCCGAACAAGAACACGAAGGGGATGAGCGTCGTGATGACCGTCGCGCTGACCAAAACGTTGTACGCTCCTCGCACGCTCGTCCCGCTCTGCCCGAGGAAGATCAGGATCGCCGAGATGACGGCTTGCGTCATCAATGCCGCGACGGGGGAACCCCACCGTGGGTGCATGCGGCCGAAGGCCGCCGGCAGATAGTCGTCGATTCCCGCGACGAACGGAATGCGTGCGATGGCTCCCACCCACACGCTGGCGCTTCCGAGACAGCTTAGGCCGACGAGCAGCGCCGCGACCGGCGTCAGCGCGCCCCAGCCGAATCGCGACGCGATCTGGCCGATCGCCTGCATGACGCCCGAGGCCGGGTTCACGTCCTGCGGGGCAACCGCCGTCAGCACGCTGACCGTGCCCGCGATATAAATGAGGGCGACGGCCGGCGCCGCCAGCGCGAGGCCGAGCGGAATGTTACGGCGCGGATTGCTGACCTCTCCGCCCATGAACGACGCCGCCTCCGGGCCGGTCCACGCAAACGCGATCACCGACCAAAAGATCAGGTCTTTGAGCGCAAAGCCGGGCCGGATCGTTTCCGCCGTGATCGGCGTCGCCGAGCCGAATCGCCACAGCGCCGCAGCGCCGAGCGCGATGAGCAGCAGCGTGATCGTCCAGCGAGCGATGCCGCCCGCGTTGTTCAACCACTTCCCGATCGCCAGTCCGTAGACGTTTACGACCGTGGCCAGGGTCAACCCGGCCAACGCAAACACGATGAAGTACAGCGGAGTGCGGGTCAGCGCACCCGCGTGCGAGCCCGCGGCGAACGCGGTGTTGCCCGCCGCGAAATAGAGCAGCGCCGGGAAATAGGGAAGCGTGCTGGCCCAATAGGTCCAACCGGTGAGAAATCCGGCGAACGGGCCAAAGGCGCGTTTGCTCCAGACGTAGAGGCCGCCTTCGTCGGGGTAGTGCGACGAGAGGAAGACGACCGCGATCGAGAGCGGTGCGAACATTGCGATCCCGCCGATGATCCACACGACCGCTGCGCTCGGCCCGCTCGCGGCCGCCGTCGCGACCCATTGCAAATTGGAACAGGCAACGACGAAAAACAGCGCCAGGTCGAACAGACCCAGCGTCCGTCGCAGCTTCATGAAACGGCGACGTTCCACACTTGGACGCGAGTCGCCCACCGGCGCGCTGCTTTACGCCGGTGGGCGATGCTTCATGAGACTATGAGTCTAGCGGTAGTACGGGTGTGCCCAGTGGCCCGGCCGCCAATACCAGCCTTGCGGCCCTTGGACCCAGTGCCCGGGACGCCATACAGCGCCCGAGTACGGCACGAGGGCGTAGTGGCCGCGGACCCATACGTAGCGGTAGCCGTTCCATTGGTAGTATCCGGCAACCCAGTAGTAACCCGAACCCGGCGATGCCGGGACCGTCTCATAGATAGGTGCAGGAGGAGCCGTTTGAACGTACGCACCGCCGTAGACCTGCGCCGCGGCGGGCACGGCCGCGCCGATCGCTGCGGCGCCTAGTGCACAAGCAAGAAGGAAGCCTCTTAAGTTCATCATGCCTCTTCCTTACCACGCTGGCCGTGTTGCCATTCGATAGTACGGATTAGAGCCCGATTCAAATCTCGTGAGAGTCGCCGGCACCGCCGGGTTGCTTCCATAAAGCGGCCGCGCGATCGACGCACTGTTCGCGCTCGTCCTGGAGACGCCGCTGCGTCTTCCCCATCGACGGTGGGAGAATGGTCAGCAAGACGTCGCGATCGTGCGCCTCGCCGAGCGCATCCTGCAACGCCTTAAATCGTTCCGCGGACGCTTCGAACGAACCGTCCAAGTCCGCGAAGCGCTCGAGCGCGTAACGAACCCGTTTGCAGGCGATGCGAAAATCGTGAAGCCGCTGCTCGTCGCGACGCTCGAGGCCGTAGGCGAGCGCTTCGACCTCACGCAGGCGGGTCTGCACGACGCGCTGTGCGATGTCGTGGGGCTCGGTTACGGCGTGCAGGTCGACGCGTTCCGGCTTCACGTTAGCACAGGAAACTCATGCGCCGTAATCGCTTGCGAGCTAGGCGAGTTGCGAGCCTTTCGTGCTGGAGCAGTTGGTCGACGAGCGGACGCGCGACGTCCAGCTCGCCGGCATCCGTGCTGCTTTCCAGCAACTGCCGGATGATCGTCGCGTCTCGCGCGGCATCGGTCGCCGCCGCAGCGCTCTTGACACGTCGCAGCAGCTGCGGATGTGGGTCGAGGTCGGCTACGTCCTCAAGCAGCGACCGAAATCGCCGCCCGTTGGTCCGCACCTCGTGCAAATGCTTTTCGCTTGGCTCGACGACGAAGCGCCGGCGCGCTCGTTCCAGCGCTCGCCGCTCCTGACGTATCGTCTTCTCTAGCCACTTGATTGCCAACGCGCTGGCGTTCGACGAGGGTATTTCTGGCGACCTCCGCGAATTGCACATTCAGACGTGAGATCCCCGCGCCTGCCCGTCCTTATCGTGCTTCTGGCAATCGTTGCTGCCGGTACGTGGTACTCGCTCTCCCATCGCGCGGCGCGAAACGGCGAAACGATCGCCGTCTACTACACGAGGCAGAACGGAACGACGCTCGGAGACGTTCGCGTTTCCATGCGCCCGCGACAGCCGGGTGAAAGCGCGGCCGAGCATCTGCACAACACCGCGCTCTACGCCGCCGTCGAGGCCGTCGCGGGACCGCCTAACGACGTGCCGGCGATTCGATTCCCGCCGGGGACGCGCGTCCTCGGCGTCAGCGTCGACGGGTCGACCGTAACGGTCGATCTTTCGAAGGACGTGGAGCGCCAAGCCGGCGGGACGTTCGGAGAGAACGGCGAGTTCAAGGCGCTGGTCTACACGGTGACGGGAATCCCGGGTGTCGATGCCGTCTCCGTCACGGTCGACGGTGCCCGGCTCGAAACGCTTCCGGGAGGACACTTGGAACTTGATCAACCGCTGCATCGCTCGGACTGGTAGCCGCGCCGCATTCGCGCTCCTCGCGGTGGCGCCGTTCGCGTTCGCCTCTCCGGCGCTCGCGGACGCTTCGATCAACGCCGTCTATCAGCAGCAGACGATTCGCTTCACGCATCTGTCGTCCGCCTACGGTGCGCCGGCGATCGGCGTGGCGGATCCCGGGTTCACGAAACTGCTGAAGGCCACGGGCGCGTTGCTCACCTGGAAGCCGGGAGAGCGTTACGTCCTCATCACGACCTCGGCGCCGGTCGTCGTGAGCTTTGCGCTCGGCGATCGGCGCTACGACGTCGGGCCGATCACGCTCCAGGCCGCATTTGCGCCGTTCGCACGCGGCGTCGAGGCCTATCTGCCGCTCGACGACGTGCTGCGTTCGCTCGATCTGGCGCTGCGCCGCGACGGCGCAGCTTTCGTTTTGCAGCCGCAGCTCGCCGGGCTCGACGTGCGCCAAGACGGCAGCCGTACGACGCTGCTGGCACACGGCGCCGCGCCGCTGCATCCTCGGGTCGTTCGTGAGAGTGATGGCGTCGTAACGTATGCGTTCGATGGCGTCGGCACGACTCTGACCGGCACTCGTCAGATCAACGCGGGGGGCGTGCGCAGCGTGCAGATCGAAACGAGCGGAACGGTGCGCGATCCACGCACGCTCGTCACCGTAACGCTCGCGCCGGGGGCGGTCGCCGAGGCGCCGCGCGAGGAAGAGCGCGACGTGGCGCTCGCGTTTGACGGCGTGGCGCCGGCCGCGCCCGTCGTCGCCGAAGAGTCGCCGACGCCGGAGCCCGTGCCGTCGGCGCAGGCATCGAGCGGCCCGACGCTCGTCACCGGCGTTGCGATGCAGCCCTCTGACGACGGCGTTTCGGTCGCAATCGCGATCGCCGGCAACGCGTCGTATGAGTGGCACCGCCTGCGCGATCCGGACAATCGCTTTTGGGTCGACATCGACGGCGCGCAGCTGCAGGGACCGCCGCTCGACGAGGGTGCGCCGCCCCCGCTGACCGCGCTACGCGTGCGGCAAAGCGATCCCACGACGGTCCGCATCGCGCTGACCCTGGCCGGTTCCAAAGCCGTCTCGGTCGAGCCCTCCGCGACCGGACTCGAGATCATCGTCGGCGCGCAGGACGTCGCCGACGCGCCGCGCTCCGGCGGCGGCAGCGTCGGCAGCGTGGTATCCGAGGGGCAGCCGAACCCCGTCCTCGTCACACCGGCGCCGCTCCAGCCTGGCGTCCCCGGAAGCTCTGCAGACAGCACGTGGAAGTTCGGCACCCGGAGCAATTACGTCCCGACGAATCCGCGCTTGATCGTACTGGATCCGGGCCACGGCGGCAGCGATCGCGGTACGATTCATGGTGGAGTGGCCGAGGCCGACCTCACGCTCGACATGGCGAAACGGTTGCGCGACATCCTGATCGCTCGCGGCTGGGAGGTGAAGATGACACGCGACACCGACGTTGACGTCTACGCGCCGGGCGACAGCGCACGCGACGAGCTGCAGGCCCGCGTCGACGTCGCGAACAAAGCCGGAGCGCGGCTGTTCGTCAGCATCCATGCCAACGCTTTCATCAACTCCGGGCCGTACGGCACGACATGCTACGTTTCCAAGCCCGAGGACGTCGCCTTCGCGCGGATCGTCGAGGCGCAGCTCGCCGCGGACGGAACGAAGGACGACGGCATCGTCAAGAGCCACCTGTACGTGACGCTGCACACGCGCATGCCGGCGGTGCTCGTAGAGACCGCGTTCCTGTCGAACCCGAGCGACTACGCGCTGCTCACGTCGGCCGCCTGGCGTCAAAAGGTCGCGCAAGAGATTGCCGACGGCATCGGGCAATACACGCGCGAGTACCCGGTTCCCAATCAGCCTGCACAGTAACGGCGATGATCGGGCTGTTTGATTCGGGCCTCGGCGGACTCACCGTGCTCGCGCGCCTGCGCGAGCGGATGCCTTTCGTTGACACGATCTTCTTTGCCGATCAGGCGCACGTTCCGTACGGCGATCGCACCCATAGCGATCTGCTCGGTCTGCTGCGCGCCAATTTGGCGCGCCTCGACGCCTACGGCGTCGACGGCATCGTCATGGCCTGCAACACGTCGTGTGCGATCGCCGAACGTTACGGGTGGCCGCCGTCGCGCGCGCCGGTGCTCGACCTGATCGAATCCGCGGCCATGGCGGTCGAGCGCGGCGGCTTTCGGCGAGTCGGCGTCGTGGCGACGGCCGCTACGGTCGGAGCGGGTTCATATGGCCGGACGCTGCGCGCGCAAATCGGCGGCATCGACGTCGTCGAGGTGCCCGCGCCGGCGCTGGTGCCGCTCGTCGAGGCGGGCGAACTCGACGGCGAAGGGCCGCGCGCGGCGGTCGCCGAGGTGTGCACGCATCTTCCGCTGGATCTCGATGCGGTCGTGTTCGGGTGCACGCATTATCCCGTGCTCGAGCGCCACTTTCGAGCCGCACTCGGCGCCGGAATAGCGCTCGTCGACCCGGCGGCGATGCAGGCCGAGCGCGCGGCCGCACTGCTTGGGGATCGCGCGCGCGGAACCGGCCGCTCGACCTACGTCACCAGCGGCGACGAAGCCGCATTTCAGGCCAACGTCGCGCGCTTCGTAACAACACCATTGTTATCCTGAGCGAAGCGCCGCAGGCGCGGAGTCGAAGGACGAAGGATGGCATAGAGCGGGTCAGTTTTAGTCCTTCGATTAATGTGCGGACAGCAATCCGACGTGGAACAGCCAGAAGAAGAACGCCGTCGTCGCGACCGCGAGGGCGACGCCCGCCACGACCTGCATGATCGTGTGGGCGCGCAGGTAGACGCGCGCCCAGCACACCATCGGAATCAGGACCATGAACGGCAGCGGCTGCCTGCCGTAAATCAGCGTCAGGGCCGCCAGCGGGGCCGTGATGCCGAGGGCGTGCGTGCTGATCTTCCAATACCGCGTGATGTACTGCACGATCAACGTTGAGAGCAAATAGCCGAGCATCGCGGCGATCATCAAGCGCGGCGCGTGCGCGATCCACAGCGCCGCCGCCCCGAGGCTGTAGAAGATCACGAACGCGGTAAAGACCATCTCCCGCTCGATTCGTACCGACATGTCCAGGTCGGAGATCCGATCGGTGGCATAGAGCCAGAACACGTACAGCATCGGGCCGATGGACGTGAAGAAGGTCGAGATAAAGAGCAGGCGCCAGAAGCCCCAGGTGTCCTTGGCGCCGATAAGCGCGAGGATGACGAAGAGCGCGAGGGCCGTCAGGAACGGGTTGAAGATCGTGGAGAGAATCCGCGCCAAGTCGCGCCAAACGCGCCGGTTCTTGATCGGAACGATCGATCGCAGCGGCTGCTCGAGCCTCTCGGATTCGGACACGGCAGGGTATTGGTCGGCAGGCGCGCCGGAGCCTGCGGTCGTAGAGAGCAGCCGCCAAAGCCTTTTCTAAAGGAACACGACGTAATTTGAGCCCGCTATTACTAGCCGCCGCTGCCGCGTCCAAAGCCGTTCCCTCGGCTGCCGCGACCGTATTGCCCAACGCCGCCGTCCCGCCGAACGCGCCCTTGCCGCTGCCCGCGATCGAGCCTAAGACGTGGATCGCCACACATTGGCCGTGGCTGACCCACGGGTTCGCCGGCATTTTCATGATCGCCGCGGTCCTGCTGGTCTTTTTGCTGGCGATCCAGACGACGAAACAGGAGGGGCTGACGGGATCGATCGGCGGACGAGTCGAGAGTGCCTACCGGGGCCGGCTCGGCGCCGAGGAACAGCTCAAGCGCCTGACCGGAATGGTCGCCGTCGTCTTCGTGGTTGTCGGATTCGTGCTCTCTCTGACGGGCATCTAAGGGACCTAGGCGACGGTGCCGCTACTCGAGGTCGGTAATCTCCGGACGACGTTCCGGACCGAAGACGGCCCCGTTACCGCGGTCAACGGACTTTCGTTTTCACTCGAGGCCGGCGAAACGCTCGGCATCGTCGGCGAGTCCGGCTCCGGCAAGTCGGTTACCGCGCTCTCGGTCATGCGCCTGTTGGCGCGCACCGCCACGGTAACGGCCGATCGCATCCTGTTCAACGGAGAGGATCTGCAAGCCAAGAGCGAGGCCGAGATGCGGCGGATCCGGGGATACAAGATCGCGATGATCTTCCAAGATCCGATGACCTCGCTCAATCCCGTGCTCACCATTGGGGAGCAGATCGCCGAGGCCGTGCGCCTCCATCTCGCGCTGGGAAAGCGCGAGGCGCGCGAACGCGCGATCGAGATGCTGAACAAAGTGCGCATTCCGCTTGGCGAAAAACGGCTGGGCGACTACCCTCATCAATTCTCCGGCGGCATGCGGCAACGCGTCATGATCGCGATGGCGCTTTCGTGCAACCCTCAGCTGTTGATCGCCGACGAGCCGACGACGGCCCTGGACGTTACGATCCAGGCCCAGGTGCTCGAGCTGATGAACGACCTGCAGCGTGAGACCGGCGCGGCGATTATCCTGATCACACACGATCTTGGCGTGGTCGCCGAATTCTGCAAGAACGTCCTCGTGATGTACGGCGGCAATCTCGTCGAATACGCGTCGGCCGAGCAGCTCTTCGCGCAGCCGCGCATGCCGTACACGCAGGGGCTTCTCGCGTCGCTGCCACGCCTCGACGACAGCGTGCACCGGCGGCTCGAGCCGATACAGGGTCAGCCGCCGAATCTTCTGCGGCTCCCGCCGGGCTGCGCGTTCGCGCCGCGGTGCGCGTACCGCATGCCGATCTGCGTCGAGCCGGTGCCGCTCTACGATTTCGGCGACGGTCACGTCGCGCGCTGTTACCTGTACGACGAGCGCGCCCGCGATCAGCGTCCCGAGTCCGCGGAGGCCCTCCCGATCGTGCCGGCCTCGTGAACAACGGAACGCTCGTCGAGGCAAAGGACCTCTTTAAGTATTTTCCGATCCACGCGGGCTTGACGTCGCGTCACGTGGCGGACGTGCGAGCCGTTGACGGCGTTAGCTTCACGATTCAGCAGGGTGAGACGCTTGGGTTGGTTGGTGAATCGGGCTCGGGCAAGACCACCATCGGACGCTTACTGTTGCGCCTGCTCCCGGCCACGCGAGGCGCGATCCTGTTCGAAGGCCAGGACGTGCTCGCGATGAACCGCGGCGAGATTCGCCGTCTGCGCCGCTCGATGCAGATCATTTTTCAGGATCCGTTCGCCTCGCTCAATCCGCGGATGACCGTCGGCGATATCATCGCGGAGCCGCTGGAGATTCACGGCATCACCAAAGGCAAGGAGACGGATCACCGCGTGCGCGAGCTCCTCGAGCTGGTTGGGCTTCAGCCCTACCACGCCAATCGCTATCCGCACGAATTCTCCGGTGGCCAGCGCCAGCGGGTCGGCGTCGCGCGAGCCCTCGCGGTCAACCCTAAGTTCATCGTCTGCGACGAGCCGGTGTCGGCCCTCGACGTTTCGATTCAGGCTCAGGTCATCAACCTTCTCGAGGAGCTCCAGCAGAAGTTCGGGCTGACCTATCTGTTCATCGCGCACGACCTCTCGGTCGTGCGGCACATTTCGAGCCGCGTCGCCGTGATGTACGTCGGCAAGATCGTGGAGCTGGCCGACCGAGACGCCCTGTATCAAAATCCGCTGCACCCGTATACTCAAGCGCTGCTCTCGGCCATTCCGATTCCCGATCCGGTGCTCGAGAAGCGGCGCAAGCGCATCGTGTTGACGGGCGACATCCCGTCTCCGGTCAGTCCGCCCTCGGGTTGCCGCTTTCACACGCGCTGCCCGGTCGCGTTCGACCGGTGTGTTACCGAAGAGCCGCCGCTGCGCGAATACGAGCCGGGGCACTTCGCGGCGTGTCACTGGGTCGAAGAACACGGCGGGCGGGCCCCCGAGCTCACGCGATAAAAAACGGGCGATCGCACCGCGATCGCCCGATTCATCCGCTCCCAGAGCCTAGGCTTTCTTTTTGCGCCCGCCCTTGCGCTTCTTGCGCGCGACTTTCTTCGCGCCCTTGCGGACCTTGCGTCCGACTTTACGGGCGGCCTTGCGAACCTTGCGCGCGCCTTTGCGCACGGCTTTGCGTTTCTTGCGTCCAACCTTGCGCGCGACCTTGCGTTTCTTGCGCGCGACCTTACGCCCGGCTTTGCGGACCTTGCGAGCGACTTTACGACCCGCCTTGCGCACCTTGCGGGCGACTTTACGACGCACCTTGCGGACGACGGCCTTCTTCACGGCGGCGGCCGCTTTACGACGGCGTGCTTTGCGACGAGGTTTTGGAGCCTCCATCGCCGAGTCGCCGCCAAGTATGGAATCCGAGTCCATTCATTCCTCCTCGTCCCCGGGGACGATTAGCGTTCAGTGGACAGCGCCGTTGGAGCGCTTTTGAGCGAATCATAGAGGATTTTTCCAAATGATGCAAATTCGCGCGTGCGCGATATTCGCGTAATTTGCGGGTCCTTGACCCCGGCGGTATACTAGGGCCCGTGAAAAAGCCCCTGATCATCGTGGAGTCGCCCACGAAAGCGCGGACGATCAAGAAGTTTCTGCCGGCGCGCTACTCCGTGAAAGCATCGGTGGGGCACGTGCGCGATCTTCCGAAGAGCACGCTGGGGGTGGACGTCGAACACGATTTTACGCCGAAATACCTTACAATCAAGGGAAAAGGCGACGTGATCAAGGAGCTGCGCGGCGCCGTAAAAAGTGCGACCGACGTGTACCTCGCAACCGACCCCGACCGTGAGGGCGAGGCAATCGCCTGGCACCTGACCGAGCTCCTGCGGCTGTCCGATCCGAAGCGGATCGAGCTCCACGAGATCACCCGGGACGCCGCGCTGGCCGCACTCAACCACCCGCATCACATCGACATGGACCGCGTAAACGCCCAACAGGCGCGGCGCATTCTGGATCGCCTCGTCGGCTATAAAATATCGCCGCTGCTGTGGGCGAAGGTGCGCGGGGGCCTGTCCGCGGGTCGAGTACAATCGGTGGCCGTCAAGCTCATCGTCGACCGGGAACGCGAGATCGCCGCCTTTGTTCCGAGAGAATACTGGACGATCACGGCACTTCTCGCGCCGCACGGCGCACTGGCGGACTCGGCTTTCTCCGCGGATCTGGTATCGCATCGCGGCGAGAAGCTCGAGATTGCGACGGAGGCCGCCGCCGCCGCGGTCCTGCGTGCGCTCGACGGCGCGGTCTATCGGGTTGCGTCGGTCAAGAAACGGGAGCTGCGCAGGAACGGGCCCCCGCCGTTCACGACCTCGACGCTGCAGCAGGAGGCGTCGCGCAAGCTCAAGATGCGCGTGCGGCGCGCCATGCAGGTGGCTCAAGCGCTGTACGAGGGCGTCGACCTCGGCGGTAGCCAGGGAACCGAAGGTCTGATCACCTACATGCGCACCGACTCGACGCGGATCAGCGACCAGGCGCGCGAGGCCGCCGAGCAGTTCATTGTGAGCGCGTACGGCAAGGAGTTCCACGCCGGAACCCGCCACCGCGTGCGCGAGGGCGCGCAAGACGCCCACGAGGCGATCCGCCCGACGTCGCTGCTGCACACGCCCGAGAAGCTCGCCGGCGTTCTCAAGCGCGACGAGCTGCGGCTCTACTCGATGATCTGGGAGCGGTTCGTGGCCTCGCAGATGTCGCCCGCGCTGCTCGATCAGACGGTCGTCGACGTCGCGGCCAACGACTACGGCTTTCGGGCGACCGGGACGATCGTGCGCTTTCCGGGATTTACGCGCGTCTACGACGAGAGCCGGGACGAGGAATCGGCCGCTAAGGGGCGCGTCCGTCTCCCTCAATTAGAAGAAAATGCGGAGCTTGACTGTGGGAAGCTGGATCCCAAGCAGCACTTCACCGAGCCGCCGCCGCGCTATACCGAAGCCGCTCTGGTTAAGGCGCTGGAGGACAACGGCATCGGACGTCCCTCGACGTATTCCGCGATCGTCGAGACGATCCAGGCGCGCGGTTACGTTACGCAGCAGGATAGGCGCTTCGTACCGACCGAGATCGGCGCCGCGGTGAACGACCTGCTCGTCGAGCACTTCCCCAACATCGTCAGCCTCCACTTCACCGCCCAGATGGAAGGCGACCTCGATAAGGTCGCGGAGGGGCACGAAGATTGGATCGCGCTGCTGCGCCGATTCTACGGCCCGTTCGAGAGCGACCTCGAAACCGCCGAGAAGAAGCTGCCGCGGCTCGAGCTGCGCGACGAGCCGACGGACGAGATCTGTCCAAACTGCGGGCGTCCCATGGTGATCAAGACGGGCCGCTTCGGAAAGTTTATCTCGTGCACGGGGTACCCGGAGTGTAAAACGACGAAGCCGATCGTCAAAGAGACCGGCGCGGAGTGTCCCAAGTGCGCCGGCGCCATCGTCGAGCGGCGTTCGAAGAAGGGCCGGCTATTCTACGGCTGCGCGAACTACCCGAACTGCGACTTCATCTCGTGGGACGCCGTGGCGCGCGAGCGCTGCCCGGTCTGCGGATCGTACGTCGTGGGAAAAACGCGCCGCGGCGGCGCCGTCCAACTGCAGTGCGCGGCGGACCGCAGCCACGACGTCAGTGCGCTCGCCTCGAGTGAGGCCGCTGGGGCGGAGCGCGAACCGCTCGAAGCATGACCCTCCGCTTGGCCGTCATCGGCGGCGGGCTGGCGGGGTGCGAGGCGGCATGGCAGGCCGCGCGTTGCGGCGTCGACGTGGACCTCTACGAGATGCGTCCTCAGCGCAGCGGGCCCGCGCATCACACCGGTACGCTTGCGGAGCTCGTGTGCAGCAACTCACTGCGCGGCGCGGCGCTCGAAAACGCCGTCGGGCTGCTCAAGGAGGAGCTCGCGCGCTTGCGGTCGCTGATCGTGGGCTGCGCCCGCGAGAGCGCCGTGCCGGCCGGCGGCGCGCTGGCGGTGGACCGCGATCGCTTTTCGAGCCTCGTCGAATCGCGGATCGCAGCCGAACCGCATATCCGGCTGCACCGCCAGGAGCTGCTCGCCATTCCTCTCGATCGCCCCGCGATCGTGGCGTGCGGCCCGCTTCCAACTGACGAATTCTTGGCGCAGCTGGACCGGCTGTTTGGCGAGGGCGAGATGCGCCGGCTGCATTATTACGACGCGGCGTCGCCGATCGTCGCGGCCGATTCGATCGACGAGTCCCAGATGTACCGAAAGTCGCGCTACGACAAGGGTGCGGGCGACGACTATCTCAACATTCCGCTCGATCGCGCCGGGTACGAGCGGTTGTTGGCCGACCTGCGAATGCTCGAACGCCATCCGGCGAAGGCGTTCGAGTCGACGCGCTACTTCGAGGGCTGTTTACCTGTTGAAGAGATGGCGGACCGGGGCGACGACGTGCTGCGTTTCGGACCCCTGAAGCCGGTCGGTCTACGCGACCCGCGCACCGGTCGCGTGCCCTACGCCGTCGTGCAGTTGCGCAAAGAGAACACTGACGGCACCGCTTACAATCTCGTCGGCTTTCAGACGCGTCTTACGTGGCCTGCACAGCGTGAAGCTTTCGGAAAGCTGCCCGGCTTGCAGCGGGCGGAGTGGCTTCGGCTAGGCGTCATGCACCGTAACACGTTCATCGACTCGCCGCGCCTGCTCGACTCGCATTTGAAGCTGCGCGGAAGCGCCGCGCTGTACTTCGCCGGACAGATCACCGGGGCGGAAGGCTACGTCGAGGGAGCGGCGTGCGGTGCGATGACGGGGATCCATGCAGCCCGCGCGATCTTAGGCCTCGCGCCGATCGACTTTCCGCGCGCGAGCGCGTTGGGGGCCGTCGTCGCACACCTGCAAAATCGCGAGACGCCGGACTTTCAGCCGGCGAACGTGACCTGGGGCGCGTTCCCGGCCCCTCGGGAAGCCGAAGCGCCGCTGGGTAAGCGGGAGAGGAGAAGAATGATGGCCGAGCGCGCGCTAGCCGCGATCGAATCGTTGGCCGCTGAAACCCTCTTTGCGCCTGCAGGGTAGTCACGCTAGCATGAAGGTTCGATCCACTACGATTCTGGCGGTACGGCGCGACGGTAAGCTCGCCATCGCAGGCGACGGCCAGGTCACGCTCGACAAGACGATCGTCAAACACGGGGCGCGAAAGGTCCGAAAGACCTGCGGCGGCAAGGTGCTGGCCGGATTCGCCGGCTCAGCTGCCGACGGCATCACATTGCTCGAAAAGTTCGAGAGCAAGTTCGCCGAGTTCAAGGATCTCACGCGCGCGGCCGTCGAGCTCGCCAAGGACTGGCGGCAAGACCGCGCCTTGCGGCGACTCGAGGCGCTGATGATCGTCGGCAACGGCGAGCACCTGTTCGTGCTTTCCGGAACCGGCGACGTGATCGAGCCCGACGAGGCAATCGCCGCGATCGGCAGCGGCGGCGCGTACGCGCAGGCCGCAGCCGCCGCGCTGCTGCGCAACACCCAGCTCGACGCCGCCGACATCGCGCGCAAGAGCCTCGAGATCGCCGCCGAGATTTGCATCTACACCAACGGTGACATCATCGTGGAGACGCTGTCCTGAGCCCTTCGACTCGCTGCGCTCGCTCAGGACAAGCTCTGTCGAAGGGTTTGCGGTGACGAACGGGATGACCACCGTCGATCCGACCGCGCTGACGCCGCGTCAAGTCGTGGCCGAGCTCGATAAGTACATCGTCGGACAGGCCAGGGCGAAGCGCGCCGTCGCGATCGCGCTGCGCAACCGGTATCGGCGGGCGCGCGCTCGCGAAGACCTGCGTGAGGAGATCACGCCGAAGAACATTCTCATGATCGGTCCGACCGGCGTTGGGAAGACCGAGATCGCGCGGCGGCTCGCCGCTTTGGTCGGCGCGCCGTTCGTCAAGGTTGAGGCCACGAAGTACACCGAGGTCGGCTACGTCGGACGCGACGTGGAGTCGATGGTGCGCGATCTCGTCGAGGCTTCGATCCGGACGGTCACGGAAGAGCGCCGCGAGGAGGTGCGCGAGCTGGCGAGGCGCCACGCCGTCGAGCGCGTGATCGATGCGCTCCATCCGGAGACGCGCCCGCCCGGCCAGTCGCAGAGTAACCCGTTTGGCGCGGCGCTGGGGTCGATCTTTGGGAGCGGAGTCGCAGGACAGCCGTCGCATCCGGGTCCGTCGGTTTCGGTTTCTCCCGACGCGCAGCGCGTTCGGGACCAGACGCGCGGCGAGATCGAGCGCGGATTTTACGACGTGCGGCTGATCGAGATCGAGGTCGAAGAGACGCCGAGCCTGCCGATCGGCGTGATCGGCGGCGGCATGGATCAAGGGGGCGACCTCGGCGAGATGCTGGGCGGCATCCTGCCGAAACGCCGCACGAAAAAGCGCGTGACGGTGGTCGATGCACTCAAAATTTTCGAGCAAGAAGAGGCCGGCAAACTGATCGACATGGACGCCGTCAAGCGCGAGTCGCTCCGCCGCGCCGGCGAAGATGGAATCATCTTCATCGATGAGATCGACAAGGTCGCGGGATCGCAACAGCAGCGCGGCGGGCCGGACGTTTCGCGCGAAGGCGTCCAGCGCGACATCCTGCCCATCGTCGAAGGATCGACCGTGAATACGAAGCACGGCCCGATCAAGACCGATCACATCCTCTTCATCGCGGCCGGCGCGTTTCACATCAGCAAACCGTCCGATCTAATTCCCGAGCTTCAGGGACGCTTGCCGATTCGCGTCGAGTTGGACTCGCTAACGGCCGAAGACTTCAAGACCATCCTGACCCAGCCCAAGAACGCGTTGGTCGAGCAATACAAGGCGTTGCTTGCTACCGATAACGTCACGCTCGAATTCCGGGACGACGCGATCGAGCAGCTCGCGACCTTTGCGATGCGCGTCAACGAGCAGACCGAAAACATCGGCGCCCGGCGCCTCCACACGGTGCTGGAGCGCGTCCTCGAAGACATCTCTTTTTCCGCCCCCGAGACCACCGGTACGGTCGTGATCGACGCCGCCTACGTGCGCGGGCGTCTCGCCGACGTCGTAGAGAACGCCGACCTTTCGGGGTATATTCTTTAAGGATATTCACATTACGCCCGGCAGGGCGAATACGCCGGCAAAGAGGATGTTCACGCATGAACAAGTCCATTGGCGCCTTTTCCGCGCTCCTCGCCGTAGCCGCACTTCTCGTTGCGTGCAACGGAAACAACGGCAGCAACCCCGCTCCGGCGCCGAGCGGCACGTGCGGCGGCCCTCCGAATAAGCTCGAAGTGCTGTATCCGATCCCAAACACGAAGAACGCCCCGCAGAACCTTAACTTCGTCTACGTTTCCACGAAGGGGTCGTTGCCGCCGAGCAACAGCTTCAACTTCCTCCTCGCGCAGTCGAACGGCAACTCGACGTTTACGAGCCTTTTCGGTCAGATCACCGCGGGGCAGATCCCCAACCCGCATGCGAGCCCGTCCTATTCGGGAGCGGTGTACTATGCGTCGCAGATACCGCCGAGCTATCTCATCGGGCCGCACCAGGCGGTCAGCCTGTTCTGGAACGACGGTGGAACGAACTGCTCGCCGCACTTCCTGGTGAGCTCTTTCAGCACGCAATAGGTCCGGGCTATTCGGAACTAAAGTAGCGGGCGGCGACAACGAAGAATAGCCGCCCGCAATGCCGTACATTCGCGAGATCCTCACCGAGGGCCATCCGACGCTGCGCAAGGTCGCGAAGAGGGTCGATCCGCGCGAGATCGACGATCCGCTCTTTCAACAGCTGATCGACGACATGTTCGAGACGATGTACGCGGCTCCGGGGGTGGGGCTCGCCGCGCCGCAGGTCAACGTTTCGAAGCGCTTGTTCGTGATGGACGTCAACGACGACGAGCATCCGCCGGCCGTCGTGATCAACCCGAAGTTGGAGGGTTTGGCGGAAGAGGTCGAGCTGCGCGAAGGCTGTCTTTCGGTGCCTGGAATGATCGGTGAGATCGTTCGCTACGAGCGCGCGGCCGTCACGGGTCTCGATCGCGAGGGCCGCAGAATTCGCATCGAGGGCGAAGGGCTGCTGGCGCAGTGCCTGCAGCACGAGGTGGATCACCTCAATGGCGGGCTCTACATCGACCGGGCGAAGAACGTCCGTCTCGCCGTTTCCGAAGAGGACAAGGAAACGGCCGAGGCGTGAAAACGCTCTTTCTCGGCACAGCTTCGTTTGCGGTGCCGAGTCTGCGCGTCGTTGCGGCCCGCACGCAGCTCGTCCGCGTCGTGACGCGTCCGGATCGTCCTGCGGGACGCGGTCTGCGCCTCACGCCGAGCGCCGTCAAACGCGTTGCGCTCGAGCTCGGACTCCGCGTCGACGAGCCGCTTGCGCTGCGCCCGTATGCCGCGGAGCTGCGCGACGAGGGAATCGACCTCGTCGTCCTCGCGGCCTATGGACGCATCTTGCCGCAAGTGCTGCTCGATCTCCCGCGCCTCGGCGCGCTCAACGTGCACCCATCGCTGCTGCCGAAATACCGCGGTGCGACACCGATTCAGGCCGCTCTCTTGAGCGGCGATAGGGAGACCGGCGTCAGCATCATGCTGATGGACGCCGGCCTTGACACCGGCAGCGTCGTCCTTGCGGAGCGCGTCGTCATCGGACCGGACGAGACCTACGGCGAACTGCACGACCGTCTGGCGCGGATTGGCGCGGACGCGCTCGCGCAAGCGCTCGATCTCGCCGATAGCGGGGAGCTCGTTGCCGCACCACAGCGCGGCGAGCCGAGCTTGACGCGGCCGCTCGCCCGCGAGGATCTTACCGTCGATCTCGGCTGGCCGGCGCAGCGCGTCGTTAACCGCGTGCGCGCCTACTCGCCGCGCCCCGCGGCGCGGGCGAGCATCGACGGCGAGATCGTCAAGATCTTGCGCGCGCACATCGGGCCGGAGGGCCGGCTCGTCATCGACGAGCTGATTGCGCCGAACCGCGGAAGGATGAGCGGCGCGGCCTACCTGCAGAGCCGAAGGACGCGATGAACGCTCGGGAGCTCGCGCTGAGCGTCGTTTGCGACGTCTTTCCTCCCCGTGGATCGCGGGCCGTGGAGCGGGGTGCGCAGGCGTCGTTCGATTACCGCGCTCGCCGCGCGCAGCTCGGCGATCGAGATCGCGCGTTCGCCGCGCAGCTCGCATACGGCGCGATCAAGATGCGGCGCACAATCGATTGGTACCTCGAGCCGTTCTTGGCATCGCAGCGCGAGCTGCCGCCGGTGATTCGCGAGCTGCTGCGGCTGGCGATTTACGAGTTGACTTTCACGCGAGCCGACGAGCACGCGACGGTATTCGAGTTCGTCAATCTCGCCAAGCGGCACGCGCACCGCGGGCTGGCCAATCTGGTGAACGCAGTGCTTCGCAGCTTCCTTCGGCAGAGACCGCCGGCGCCGCAGCGCGATCGCTTCGAGAGCGAACGGGAGTATCTCGCCACGCGCTACTCGCTCCCGACATGGCTCGTGCGCCAGTGGCGCGAGATCTTCGGCGCGGACGCCGAGCGAGTCTTTGCGAGCGTTAACGACCAGGCGCAAGCGGCGGTAGTGGTCAACGCGCTCAAGGCGACACCGGCCGATGCGGCGCGGCGGCTTTTGGCGCTGGGAGTCGAAACGCGCGGCTCGGCCGTCGTGCCGGAGGTGCTCTTGTTGGGGGGTGGCGGTCCGCTGCCGAGCGACGACGGCATATGGTGGTCGCAGTCCGAGAGTTCGGCGATGGCAGTCGACGTGCTCGGACCGCAACCCGGCGAAGCGATCCTCGACGTCTGTAGCGGGCGCGGCAACAAGGCGCTCCAAATCGGTGCGCGGCTCGCCGGACAGGGGAACCTGATCTGCGTGGAGCGGGATGTGCGCAAGATCGCGACGCTCGGTCGCCGGATGCAGGAGGCCGGGGTCATCGCCGGCGTCGTCGCGGGCGACGCCACGGCTGAAGCGCTGCTCGGGGACCAGTGTTTCGACCGGGTCCTCATCGACGCGCCGTGCTCGGGAGTCGGCCTGGTCGGGCGGCACCCGGAGACGCGCTGGAAGAAGCAGGGAACCGACGGCGAACGGCTGTCGCTGACGCAGCGAGCCTTGCTCGAGCGGATCGCCCGCCACGTCTACCCGGGCGGCGCGCTGGTCTATGCGGTTTGTTCGACGGATCCACGCGAGACGACGGAAGTGATCGAGGACTTTTTGGCGCGAGAAAACTTCGAGCGCGGTTTGATCCCCGCCGCGTACGAGAAGCTGCTGACCGACGACGGCGACGTGCTCGTGCCGCCCGGCATCGACGGACGCGACGGCTTTTATCTCGCACGGGTCGAGCGCCGCCCGTGAGCGTGCTTTCGAAAATCGAACAGTTCTGCGCGACACTCATCGAGCGCGCCTTCGCGAAGTCGTTCCCGAGCGACCTGGAGCCGGCGCAGATCGCCCGCAAGCTCGTATCCACGATGGAGGCGCAAACGCGAGGCGACGAGGGGCGCCTGAGCGCGCCCGCCGCGTACGCCGTCTACGTGAGCCCCGGCGACTTCGAACGGCTCGCCGAGCACAGGGCGTATTTGGAGCGCGCCTGGGCTGAGCTGCTACGCGACCTGGCAGCGCGGGTCGGGATCGTCTTCGAGGACGGCGAGGCGCGCGTGACGATGGCCGCGCGGGCCGGCGTTCCGCTCGGCGCGATCGCCGTCGAGGTCGGCGACGGGAGGACAACGCGCGGGAGCTTTTGCCTGCGCATGGTCAAAGGCGTTCCGCCGGATGGGGTATATTCGATTCTGGGGAAGACCCGAATTGGACGCAGCGAAGAAAGCGAAATCGTTCTCGTGGACCCTAGCGTCTCGCGCGCACACGCGATCGTCGAGATACGGCGCGGCGAGCCGGTCGTCAGCGACGTGGGATCGACCAATGGAACGTACGTGAACGGGCGCCGCGTGCGCTCGCAGTCGCTGCACGACGGGGACGAGCTGCTCTTCGGCGACACGCAGATGAGGTTCGAGACCGCATGACGTTCGAGATCGCCGCCGCCGATTTCGAGCGGCAGATGCGGATGGGGTCGCTGGAGATCACCGCGGCGCTCGCGCTCGTCGCGGCGCTGACGGCGCGACTGCCGGCGCGCACCGCGGCGGAGATCGGCCTCGTCACGCCCGTGCGTCTACGGCTCGAGATCCTCGAGCGCGGTGCAAACCGTTCGTTCGACGGGCGCCCGCCGCTCGAGCTCGGACGCGACAAAGGGACGGAGATCGTGCTGCGCGACCCGGAGGTGAGCCGCCGTCACGCGCGATTCGAGAGCCAAGACGGCGTAGTGTTCGTCAACGATCTCAAGAGCAGCAACGGCACGTTTCTGAACGGGCGCCGCGTGACCGAGGCCATCGAGGTCCGTCCGGGCGACGAGATCGACGTCGGGACGACGCGGATTCTGGTCAGATCGGTCCGCCCCGGATGACGCTCGCAATCCGCGGTGACCGCACATCGTGCCTGAGCCTACAGCTCGGGCCGCGCACGTGGCTCTTGGCCATCGCGCGCGGCTTCGGCAGCATCGGCGGAATCGCCACCGAGGCCGCGCTGCTCGCGCGGCTACGAGTAGAATGCGAGCGTCGCATGCGCAGCGCACGCTTTCGGGCGGCGGTAGATCGGCCGCAGGCGGCGGCGACGGCCATGCACGGCGTGCTGGCGCGCGTGAACGGCGACCTCTACGCGTGCACCGCGAGCCACGAGGATTACGTCACGGCGGCGGCCTCGCTCACGGCCGTCGTGATCGTGCACGGCCACGCGTACGTCATGCACGCGGGCTCGACCGCCGCGTATCTCGCCCGCGAGGGCGAGCTCATGCCGCTGTTCCGCGACGACGTCTTCGAGGAGCGTCGCGGCCCGCTGCTGGTTCGCGCGTTCGCGGTCGCGCCGGTTCTCGACGTCACGATATCGAGCGCGATGCTCGCGCCGGGCGACGCAATCGTGCTCCTCGGCCGGCGTATGCGGGGCGAAGCCGAGCGCCGCGCCGTGCTCGCAAGCCTCGACGCAGCCGACCCAGGCGAACGCGTGCTCATCGCGCGATTCGATCAGGACGACCTGGCGCCGAGCGACGCGTACGTCGCCGAGCCACCGCGCCCGCTCGCGCGAGCGCTCGCGCGCCTCGCCGCGGCGATCGCATCCGTCGTCGCGGCGGTCAGCCGACGCTGGTAATTCTTCGCCGCGTCGCGCCGATGGCGGGTGCGCTGGCCGTCGCTGCGCTGATCCTGTCGTACGCGCCGCGCAACACGATCGGTCCGCCCTGGGTTTTCGCGCTGCTGGCCGCGCTCGCCGTGATCTGGGTGTTGTGGCAGCCGTCGAACACCGTCCGCGACGACGCGCTTCCGGCGCTCGCCGTCGTGCTTGCGGCGCTCGGACTGGCGCTGGTCGATCGGCTCTCGCCCGAGCTCGCGCAGCGCCAACAAGTGTGGCTGGTCGTGTCCCTGCTGCTCGCGATCGCGCTCGGGCCACTTTTCTCCGGCTTCCGCCGCTTCGCCGCGTACAAGTATCTCTGGGTCATCGCCTCGCTTGTGCTGTTCGCACTGCTCTTGTTCTTCGGCGAAGAGATCAACGGTGCGCGCCTGTGGATCAAGCTAGGGCCGGTCGAATACGAGCCGATCGAGCTGATCAAGCTCTTTATCGTGCTCTTTTTGGCGGCATATCTCGCGGAGACGGCCGACGTGATCGGAAACGCGCGTCCGTGGTCGCTGCGCGCCAACGTCAAGTATCTCGGCCCGCTCTTCATCGGTTGGGGCGTCTCGATCGCGATCTTGGTCCTTCAGCGCGACCTCGGCATGGCGACGCTGCTCCTCGCGACGTTCGCGACGATTCTATACGTCGCGACTCGCCGCGCGGATATCGTACTGTTCGGTGCGCTGCTTTTCGTGGTCGGCGCCTTCTGGGCGGTGCATCACTATCCGTACGTGCACGCGCGCATCGCGGTGTGGCGCGACCCGTTCTCGGATCCGTACGGCGCCGGATACCAGTCGTCGCAGGCGTACTACTCGCTCGCCGCGGGCGGCCTCTTCGGCAGCGGGTACCGGCTTGGACATCCCGAAAACATTCCCGACGTGCCAACGGATTATGTTTACGCGGCCTTCGCGGAAGAATTCGGCGTTATCGGAGCGCTCATTCTGCTCGCGATCTTCCTGAATCTCGTGCGCAGGATTTTCGCAACCGGGCTGCAACAGCCGGATCTCTACACGAAGCTGCTCGCGACGGGTCTCGCCGCCACGCTCGGTTTTCAGGTCATCATCATCGTCAGCGGAGTGATCGGATTGCTTCCACTCACGGGAATAACGCTGCCCTTCATGTCGTACGGGGGCAGCTCGCTGGTGGCAAACTTTCTGCTCGTCGCGCTCGTTTGGGCGATGAGCGCGCGTCCGCGGAGGACCACATGAGGATCGCCGCCGCGCTCGCGTTCGTGCTCCTCGCCGCATGCGCGAAGAGCTCGAATGGCGCGGCCGCTTCCGCTTCAGCGTCCGCCGAGGCAGCGAATCCGGCATCGGCCAGCGACGGCGCCGTCGTCTACATTGCGAATTGCTCCAGCTGTCACCAGGCCGACGGCCAAGGCGTGAGCGGCGCGTTTCCTCCGCTCGCCGGCAACCCGGTCGTGACGGGTAACCCGACCGCGGTGATCGCCATCGTCAAGAACGGTCTCGACGGCAAAGTCGTCGTGAACGGCCAAGCGTACAGCGGCATCATGCCGCGCTGGGGCGGCGTGCTTTCCGACGAGCAGATCGCGGCGGCGATCACGTACGTCCGCAGCTCCTGGCACAACCGCGCCGCCGGCGTCAGCGTCGCGCAGGTGCACGCCGTCAAATAGAGACGACGCCGCAGTCCCGCGATTCGCGCAGCGGTGATCCGAACTCGTGCTCGAAGAGCGACTCTACGAACTCGAGCATGGCCGGATCGGCGTGGCGCAGGCGCGCGCGCGTCGCACGCGGCCACGGCGACGCGGGGTCGTTGGCCTCTACGTAGGCGCGCAGCGATTCCGCGAAGTACTCGTCGACGCCGGTCGCCGCGTACGGCGTGACGAAGCTGGTTGCGCTCGCGAAGAGCGCGCGCAGCCGCGGGTCAATGCCGCTGCGATAGACGCCGCCGCCGAGCGCGCAATCGAGCGCATGGCCGAACTCGTGCGCAACGGTCATCGGGCTGCGCGAGCGCAAGAACAGCGCGCGCTCCTCGACGACAAACAACCCAGCCGGCGGTGCCGGCCAGGCGTCGACGTCGATGCCCAGGCGCGCCAGCGCCGGGGACGCCTCGCGATAGCGCTCTTCCGGGCGCAGGAGCATCACGCGAATGCGGCTGCGCAGTGCGTACGCCAGAGCGCCGCCGCCGAAGCGCAGCAGCGTTTCGATCACCGCGGGCTCCGGTGGGCGACGGCGGTCACCCGCGACGAGACGCCGGGCGACCGCGGCTGCGTCCTTATGCATCCGCGCCATCGTCGCGCAGCGACGTTACCGCGGCGTGGCGCGCGCGTTTTCAGAATTTTTTCATGCCTGTGTCCTAGGGTGGTCGCACCGCACCCAGGCCCCTCGCTAAAATCTCCGGAGGTTCGTGTGATCAGTGCCATGCAACGACGTCGTTCCGCCGCAGGCGGCCGGCCTGGGGAACCAGTCGGCATGGTCGCGACGGGACGCTCCGCCGCCGACACGAAGCTCTACTCAACGACGACAACAACAACGATCTACGCGCACGAGAACGATAGGAGAACATGAACGCATTACGCTTTGGGTTTGCGCTGTCCGCTTGTGCGGCGGCCGCCGCCCTAGGAGCGTGCAGCAGTGGGGCTTCGGCCCCGCCGCTCGCGCCCGTCAATTCGCTGACCCCATCCAGCTCGCTCGCCGCGCACGCGAAACACACCGTGGGGCTCGGCAAACTGCTCACCACCAAGAACGGTGGGCAGGTCTTTGGCTTCGACATCGATCGTAACGGCACGGACGGCGTGCTCGCGACGGCGTCCGACGTCGAGACCTTCGATCAAAACAACGGAACGATCAGCAAGTCCTTCCCGAAGAAGCTCCCGCCGGGAACGTCCTACTCGCTGGACGCGATCTTCTCCGGAGACGTCGCGCTGGTCACACGCTACGTGGTACCGAAGGGACAGATATTCGCCAAGCGCTTCTACGACCTGATGAACCCCGTCACGGCGGGCAAATTCACGAACGTCTGGACGCCTCCGATTCGCGACATCGACGTGCTGCAGACCGGCGTCAATCAGGTCACGTCGACCGGCGCGCTCTTCGCCATCGAGCTGAAGAAGCAGGACAAACCGGTCATCGTCGTCTCCGACGTCGCCAAGAACACGATCGCCAAGGTGATTCACCTCGATCCCAACCTGTTCGGCGGCGGTAACGGCCCGCAGTTCGGCCAGGACACGACGACGAACCAGGCCGTGATCGCACTTTCGCCGGACGGCGGACGCGTCGGCGGCGAGGCGCCGGTCAACGTTCTCGTGGATCTCGCGACCGGAAAAGAGAAGAAGTTTGCCGGCCTCAACAACGGCTTCTTCGGCTCGGGCTACGTCAACGGCTTGGCGGTGGACTCGATGACCGGAGTTGCCGCCACGACGACTGAGCTCAACGCGCAGGTCGAAATCTACAACCTGGCACAGCAGACCGGCATCGCCGCGCAGCTACCGTGCACCGGCAGCACCTCGCAAATCAACAGCGGCGCCGGCATCGCCGCCGATCCGGTCCACGGGCTGTTCCTAGTCACCGATCCGAGCTACGCCTGCAGCTCGGGCAGCGCGCTCGTCGTGTACG
The DNA here is from genome assembly GCA_035544215.1 of Candidatus Binatia bacterium. GTDB lineage: Bacteria > Vulcanimicrobiota > Vulcanimicrobiia > Vulcanimicrobiales > Vulcanimicrobiaceae > Cybelea. Next base: position 137,777 of record DATKHY010000003.1, read on the forward strand.
ACGAGAAGGGCAATAACGTCGAGACGATCACCGGATTCAAGTTCGCGATCGGCGAGCCGCCGCCGGTGATCAATCCGGCGACGCGCACGGGCTGGGCCTTCGGGCCCGCCTTCAGCCAGCTCCAGCAGTTCTTCTATTAGCCGCCCATAAACGGCGGACACGACGGCTAAACCAACCGGGCAGGGGTTATAATGCTAGGGTGCCCGGCCACGTGATCTCCATTAACCCCTTCCCGCTACTGATAGTTGTCGCCGGAGTGCTCGTCGTCATCTTCGTCCTTATTGCGCGGCGACGCATGTGACGCACAAATGGGGGCTAGCGAGCCGCGCTCGCCATTAATAGCCCGGGGACATTGAATACTACGTGGACGATAACGGCGGGAATCACGCTACCGCTCCGCTGGCGCAGTTCGCCCGCCAGTACCCCTAGGGCCAGCGCCGCACCGGCCGTCCATGGGCCGACAGCGAAATGGACAATGGCGAACAGGAGCGCACTTCCCGCTACGGCTCCGACGCTCGCACGTACTGACGTCTCTGCCGCGGCGGAGAGATTGCGTGCTAACACTGTTTGCAACAGGCCCCGAAAAATCAACTCCTCCTGGAGCGGCGCGCACAGTCCGAAATAAAGCCACGCTAGGATCGGCGGCAAGGTTAATCCCGCTAGCGGGCCAGGCTCGTGCACACGTGACAGTACGCCGGCTACGGCTGCTGCAAATGGCACCGCAAGCGCGAATGCCATGGCCAGATCGCGCTTGCTCGACCAACGCAGTCCAAAGTCTGCGAGCGTCGCTCTTAGGGGTGTTTGTAGTGCGAACATGAGCATCAGAGCCACGCTTGCACTAACAAAAATAATAAAGGGAACGGAATGAGCAATGGACAGACGCAAAACTGCCACCAGCGCGAACGTGGGCACATAAACCGCTAAAAGCAGGCCGAGCGCGACTCCGAGGCCGCGCAGCAAATGCAACATTCGAGGAAGTCCTATCGACTACTGAGCTCCTGAGGCCGCGAGCTCCCGAGCTATCGCCGCCGACGGAAGCTGTTGTAGATTTCGACGAGGCGATTTATTTCCAAATTAGCGCCTGTGTACGCTAGCCGCGCTGATTCGAACTCACTTGAATCCACATCGCGCACTGCGAACCACGCCTCCCACGCGTGCTCCTGCACCTCACGTGCGGCCTGAATAGCGTCGAGGACTGCTTGTTGCGACTTAAACTCGTTCTTACTTTCCTGCATCGGGACTTCAAACGCGCCTTTCGTTGCCCACTTCAGTAATTCTTCCGTGCTCCGTGCGCGGCGCCATCGTGTCGAGGCACTTTAGCATTAAGCCGCCAGATCGCTGCGATGTTAGCGTAGAACCGTAAACCCCGGAGCGCTACCGTGCGGCGGGGGCACGACGCGGATCGTCACGCGATCGCTTCGTGCACCATCGGCGGCTTCGATGCGCCACGTGCCCAGCCGCAGCGGCCAGAACGCGGTCCCGGTTGCGTCGAGCGCGAGCCTCTCGCCGCCGACGCTCCAGCGCACCGGTCCGCCGGAGCCCACCGCGCGCAGCGAGAGCTGTTGTTCTCGAGCTTGCACGCGATCGCCGGAGTCGTTGCGTACGAACACGTCGCCGTCGTGCGGAAAGACGATGCGCAGGCGCCCCGGCGTATTGCGCCGCTGCAGCGCGAGCCACGAATCGTACTGTTCGTGCGACGGTCCGGCCGGGCGCTGCACGGCCGCGAGGTCCTCGGGCCGCACCCACTCCTCGACGACGGCGGGGCAGTTGGCCTCGGGCGCGTGTCCGGTCGCGGCGCAGATGGGCGTGCGAACGAATCCAAGCGGCGGCGCGAACGGCGGCGGGTCGTCGCGCCGCTCGTAGAGGTGCAGCATGATGCGATTCCACAGCGGTCCGGCGCCGGTGACGCCGGAGACGCCGCGCATCGCGCTGCCATCGAAGTTGCCGACCCACACGCCGACGGTGTAGTCGCGCGTGAAGCCGACGGTCCACGTGTCGCGGAAGTCCGATGACGTGCCCGTCTTCACGGCCGCCGGGAAGGGCATCTGCAGCACCGAGCCCACGCCGAACGACTTCGCGCGCGCATGCGGATCGGCGAGGATGTCGGTGACGAGCTGCCAGTCGCTCGAATCGCCGACGGTTCGCGTGCTCGCGCTTCGATTCACGAGACGCAGCGGCGCCAAGACGCCGCTGCGCGCTATCGCGGCGTATGCCTGCACGAGCTCCCAGAGGCTCACCTCGCCGCTGCCCAGCGTGAGCCCCAGCCCGTAGTACGACGCGGGATGGGTGAGGTGCGCGAAGCCGAGGTCGTGCAGCCGATCCAAGAACGCGCCGACGCCGAGACGCGAGAGCACCTGCACCGCCGGCGCGTTGAGTGAGTTCGCCAGCGCGTAGCGAACGCGGACCGGTCCGCTGAAGCGTCCGCTGTAGTCGGCGGGCTGATAGAGTTTGCCGCCGGGGATGGCGTATGAGGCGGGCACATCGGCGAGAATCGTTGTCGAGTCGATCGTACGCCGCTCGAGCGCGAGCTCGTAGGCGAACGGCTTGAGCGACGATCCGGGCTGGCGCAACGCCTGCACGCCGTCGTTGCTTCCGAGCGCTTCGAGCGAGAAGTAATCCGGCGAGCCGACGTAGGCGAGCACGTCCCCGCTCCTATTGTCGACGACCAGCGCGGCGCCGTCGGTGACGTGATAGCGCTGCAGCGCCGCGATCACGTCCTGCGTCTGCGCCTGGACGAAGCGCTGCAGATCTGCGTCGAGCGTCGTGCGCACGCGCCCGGCTCGGCCGTCGGACTGCCGGTACAGCAGGAAGAGCGCCTGCGCCGCGCCGTCGATCCCGTAGTCGTTGCGGCGAATCGCGAGCGTCTCGGCAAAGGCTTGCGTAGCGCGCGCCGGCGTGATCGCGCCGAGCTCGACCATGCGCCGCAGGACGAACCGCTGGCGCTCTCGGAGCGCTTTGTAATCGGCGTCGGGCGCGAGCCGGGCCGGATCGTTCGGGATGGCCGCCAGCAACGAGGCCTGCGCGAGGTCGAGATCGCTCGCGGGCTCGCCGAAGTAGGTTCGCGCGGCAGCCTCCACGCCGTAGACGTTACCGCCCATCGGCACGCGATTCACGTAGGCCTCCAGCACCGCGCTCTTGCTGGAGGCGATCGCGATGCGCTGAGCTGCGCCGATCTGCGCGAGCTTCCCGCGAATCGTGCTAGGCTCGCCGCGCAAGAGGCGCGCCAGCTGCATCTCGATCGTCGAGCCTCCGCTTCGCGCCTCGCCGAAGATCGCATAGTCGCGCGCTGCCCGGAAGAGCGCGGGCACGTCCACCGCGCCGTGATGCCAGAAGCGCGCGTCCTCCGCGGCGACGATAGCCTCGAGAAAGTCCGGCGAAACCGATGCTAGCGGCACGCGGATGGCGTGCAGGGCGTCGGCGCCGAGGACCGTTCCGAGCACGCCCCCGTTCCGGTCGGTGTAGGTGACCGATCCGCGCGGCACGTTGAGCCGTGCGACGTCGATGCCGCCGAGGCGCAGCACAACGATCGCCGCCAAAACGCCAACAGGGAGCGCCAACGCAAAGAGTTTCATGGCCTGTGCACGGAATGTACGATTCCTTGCGCTTCTTTGGCCTGCTTTTCGCCATTGCTACGACGGCCGCGATCGTCGCGTGCGGCGGCCCCGCGCGCAACGCGAACCGGCTCGGCCCGGTCACGGCGCTCCGGCAGCCGCAGCTGCCAGCGTGGATCGCGTCGATCTCGCCGACGGGTAAGGCCGACACGCTCGCGCAGATTCGCATCATCTTCAACAAGCCGGTGGCGCCGGTCACCGCGCTCTCCGGCCCGGGACCGCAGGACGTGGTGAGCCGCGTGAGCATCGAGCCGGCCCTGCGCGGGCACTTCGTCGTGCTCACACCAAAGATGATCGGGTTCGTCGCGGAGCAGGCGCTGCCGATCGGAACGCGCGTGCGAATCACGCTCGCCGCGGGGCTGCGGGATCTGGAGGGTGACGCCCTGCAGCAGGATCTCGCGTGGACGTTTGAGACGAAGCCGGTGCAGTTTACCGATCTGCCGCAGACGCGGGCGCCTGACGACGAGTCCACTCCGCCGCCTGTTGGCCTGCGCCCGACGCTCTCGGTGACGTCCAACGCCGCCGTCGACGCGTCGTCGCTGGCCGAGCATGCCTCGCTGGTAGGGGGCGGCGAGACCGTCTCCGTGACGGCCGCGATCAAGGCGCAGCCCACACCCTACCCCGGCAGCAACGCGCAAGAGCTGTTCGACCCATCGCTCAACGTCTGGACGTACCAGCTGCGCCCGGCGCGCGACTTGCGCCGCGGAACAACGTACGCGCTGCAGATCGATCCCGGCGTCGCCCCACAGTACGGCAACGTTCCGACACAAGAGCGTTTCGTGGGGTCGGTCCGCACCTACGACGCGCTCGCGATCGTTCCCACGGCGGCGCCGAGTCCGAACTCCGGCGGCCGCTTCGCGCGCGGCGACCCGGTCATCGTCTTCTCCAATCCGCTCGATCCGAAGTCCGTCGCCGGCCAGGTCACGATTTCGCCCGCCCCCACAGCGGTGAAGTCGCTCGTCACCGTGCCGGATCAGTCGAACCAGATCGCGATCGATCCGTACGCGCTCGATCCGAACGCCACGTACACCGCCACAATCGGCGCCGGCGTGAAGGACACGTTCGGTCAGACGCTGGGCACGCCGCAGCAGGTGACGATTCGCACGTCGGACTTCGCCCCCGGCGCATGGGCGCCGACGGGCACGACGATCGTCCCGGCCGGCGCACCCGTCGCGCTGAATTTCTACGCCACCAATCTCCCCGGCAACGCGTATCAGGCCGCGTATGCACGCGTCGCTCCGCAGCAGCTGCTCGGCACCGCCGCGCCGCTCTCGATGCTTTCGGCGTGGAAGAGCTGGCCGTCGCGCACGCTGGCCGGCGCCCGCACGAACGCGCAGAGCGTCATGCGCGTGCCGCTGCGCGACGAGGCCGGCGGCGACTACGGAGCGTTTGCCTACGGATTCCGCACGGCGCTGGACTCGCCGAGCTCGGATCCGTGGCTCACGGGCATCGTGCAGATCACGAACCTCGGCGTCTTCGCGCAATGGTTTCCGACGCACGGCATCGTGCTCGTGCAGCACTTGAGCGACGGCGCGGCGGTGCGCGCGGCGGCGGTGACGGTATATCGCCTGAACGAAGACAACAAGACTGCGCCGCAGGCGTGCGCGACCGGAAGCACCGACGCAAACGGCGAGCTCGACCTGACCGGCGTCGACGTGGAGCGCTGCTCGGTCGGCGCGCAGAACAACAACGCGCCCAATATCGGCGTCGTGGCGAGGGAAGGGGGCGACGTCGCGACGGTGACCGCGTGGAACTACAGCGGCGTCTCGCGCTTCGACGTGTATGCCGGATGGACCAGCGGCGCGCCGCTCTCGCGCGGCACGATCTTCACCGACCGGCAGATGTATCAGCCCGCTGAGCGCGGCGAGCTAACAGGACTGGCGTACTACGTGAAGGGCGATCGGGTCGTCGCGGATTCAAACGCGACCTACAAAGTCAGCTTGATCGATCCGAACAACAATGCATCGCCGCTCGGCCAAGTGCGTACGGACGCGTACGGCGTTTTCTCGCTGCCGATCGCCTTCTCGAAGCAGCAGGCTCTCGGCTACTATAGTGTCAAGGCCACGGGCACCAACGGCAACGAGGTCGACGGCTCGCTGCGCGTGGCGCAGTTCAAGCCGCCCAACTTCAAGCTCACCCTGACGCTGGGAGCGACGTCCGCGACTGCGGGAACGAGCGTGCACGCCGCCGTCGCGGCCGCCTATCTCTTCGGCGCGCCGCTACAGGGCGGCACGGCGCACGCATACGTCACGCGCGACGTCGCGACCGTGCAGCCCAAGGACTGGGATGATTTCTCGTTCGGTCCGCAGTGGTTCTATCCCGAGCAGACGCCCTCGTTCGACACCGATGTCTTGCAGAAGGATCTCCCGCTCGACAGCCAAGGCGGCGCGTCGCTGGACGTCGCCGTGCCGGCGAACCTGCCGTTTCCGATGACGTATCGCGTCGACATGGAGACGAGCGACGTCTCGAACCTCTCCGTCGCCGACTCGAAGAGCTTTCTCGCGTTGGCCTCCGACGCGGTGATCGGCCTTGCTTCCGATACCGTCGGCCAGGCCGGCACACCGATGCCGATCCGCACGATCGTGACCGACGCCGACGGCAAAGCTATCGCCGGTCGCGGGGTGCACCTCGAGCTGCAGAAGATGACCTATACGTCGGCCACGCAGGAAGTCGAGGGCGGCGAGAGCGCGCAGCAGGCGATTAAGTACGATACGGTCGCAACCGCCGACGCGACCTCGGGCGACAAGCCGGTCACCGCGCCGCTCACGCCGCCCGACTCCGGGCCGTATCGCGTGCGTGCAACGTTTCCGGGCGCCAAGGGCGACGCGACCGCGAGCGAGATCCAGGTCTTCGCTTTCGGCGCCGGCGAGGCGGACTGGGGCCTCACCGACACCAACGCCGTCGCGGTTAAGCTCGACAAGAAGCAGTATGCAATCGGTGACACCGCCGCGGCGCTCGTCGCGTCGCCGTACGCGCACGCCGACGTCTACCTCGCCGTGGTGCGCAACGACGCCATCTATCGCACCACGCTGCACGACGTCAGCGGCGCGGTTCACGCGACGTTCAAGGTCACGTCGCAGATGCTGCCCAACGCGGCGGTCGAGGCGGTCGTCGTGCGGCGCAGGTCTCCCTCGGAGAAGGGCGGTCCGGACACGCTCTCGCTGACCGGCATGGCCGGCTTCAACGTCGATCTCGCCGGCCGCTACCTCAAGCTCGCGATCGCTCCACAGAACGCGACCGTGCATCCCGGCGGGCCCCAGCGCGTCGACTTCCGCGTGACCGCGCAGAGCGGCGCGCCGGCCCGCGGCGAGGTGGTGGCGATGGTTGTCAACGACGCGATCCTGCAGCTCTCCGGCTATCGCCCGCCGGACGTCGTGCAGACGGTGTTCGCGCAGCAGCCGATAGCGACGATCTTCGCCGACAACCGCGAGAACGTGACGTTAAAAACGCAGACGCCCCCGCTCGAGAAGGGCTTCGGCTACGGGGGCGGTTTCCTAGCCGGCGCGGCCAGCACGCGCGTGCGCGCGAACTTCCTGCCGATGGCGTACTACGGCGTGCTGCCGACCGATGCGCAAGGCCACGCGAGCGCCGCATTCAACATGCCCGACGACCTAACGACGTGGCGTGTTATGGCGGTCGCGCTGTCGCAAGACACCGCCCACTTCGCGACCGCTGACACGACGTTCGTGTCGAATCAGCCGCTCATCGCGAACCCGCTGCTGCCGCAGTTCGCTAGGCCCGGCGATCGCTTTGATCTGGGCGTCTCGATCGCTAATCAGACCGGCGCGGCCGGCGCGCTCGACTTGATCTTGAAGCTCACGGGCGCGCTGAGCTTCGCGCAGGGCGATCCGCGTACGAACAACGCGTCGGAGCAGGCCACGACCGGCGTCTCTGCGTTGCGCTTCCCGGTGAGCGTCGGCACGCCGGCGCCGACGACGCTCGCGGCCAACGCCGCGCTCGGTGGGCACCAAGACGCGTTCAGCGTGCCGTTCAGCGCGAGCGATCGCGCGATCACCGATTCGGTGATCGACACCGGCGTCGCGCGCGGCGAGGCGTCGGTTCCGATCGACCTGAGCTCGGGCGGATCGCTGCAGATCACGCTTTCCAACTCGGTCGTGCCGCAGTTCGGCGTTTCGGCGGACCGCGTGATGACGAACGATGCGTTTCTGCTCGCGGACGACGCGGCGTCGCGGCTGACGGCGGCAAGCGTGCTGCAGCGCCTGCGCAGTCCCTACCGCCTCAAGCTCTCGTTCGACCCGGCGGCGGCGATCGCGACGAATCTGCAACGGCTGCTCTCGCTGCAGCGCGCCGATGGGGGCTTTGGCGTCTATGTGAACGCGCCGGACAGCGATCCATTTGCCACGGCGGCGGCGCTCGAGGGGCTCGCCTTCGCGCGCGCGCAGGGCGTCGCGGTCGACGCTGGCGCCGTCTCCAAGGCGTCGAGCTTCATGGCGCAGGCACTCGCGAACCCCGGCCGGTTCAAGTGGTGCGCGACCGACGCGCTGTGCAAGGCGCGGCTGCGCTTCGAAGCGCTCTGGGCGCTTGCCGCAGCGGGGAGTCCGCGCACGGACTTTCTTTCCGACATAGTCGCGCAGTCGGACAGGTTCGACAGCGCGGCGCAGATCCGGCTGGCGCGCTACCTGCTGCGCACGCCGGCTTGGCAGAGTCAGGGCGCGGCGATGGCGTCGCGTCTGCAACAGACGCTCTACGTGACGGGCCGCTACGCGGTCGCGAACCTCTCGTATCGCTGGTCGTGGCTCGGCTCCCTGGTCGACGCGCAGTCGCAGATGCTGCAGCTGCTGCTCGAGCGCCATGCGCCCGCCGATCAGATCGATAGTGCGGTGCGCGCGTTGATGGCGCAGAAGTGCCGATGCGGCTGGGGAACGGCCGACGACACCGCGTCGGCGCTCGTCGCGCTCAGCGCGTATGCGGCGACGGAGCGTCTCGTGCCGTCCACGGCGGTGGCGACGGTAGGAGGCGCGACGGTTGCCAGCGCGCGCTTTGGTACGACGGCGTCGTCGCAGACGGTGACGGTGCCCGTTTCAACGCTGCAAGGCAAGAAGATCGTCATCAAAGGGACGACCGTGCACTACACCGTGCTGTACACGTATCCCGTGCCGTCGGACGCGCCGGGCGAGCTCGCGGCGTTCCGCGTGGTGCGCACGCTGAACGATCCCTCGAGCTCGGCGTCGACGAGCGCGGGCGTGGCGCTCGCGACGATGGACCTTGCCGCGGTTAGTCCCGTCAGCGTCGCGGCCGGACGCGTGTTCGACGTCGGCGTGCGCGTGATCGCGGATCACCCGGTCGACCGTTTTGTGATCGAGGATCCGCTGCCGGCCGGCTTCGAGGCCATCGACACGAGCTTCAGAACGGCGCTGCAGGCGGTCGTTCCGCAGAGCAACAGCTGGCAGATCGACACGAGCCAGATCTACAGCGATCGCATTATGGCGTACGCGTCGCACCTGGATCCTGGAGTATACGATCTGCACTACCTCGTTCGCTCGGTGACTCCGGGAACGTTCGCGTGGCCCGGCGCGCGCGCGTATCTCCAGGACGCTCCGGAAGAGTTCGGCCGCAGCGCGTCCACATCGCTGCGCATCGGCCAGTGAAACAAAGGTTCGCTTCGCGCGTGCGAGCAATAGCGAGATCGCATGGAATGTAACCGCGCCGCGTTCTTGACCGGTTCGCTCGCGCTGGCGACCGGTGCCTTCGCTCGGCCCGCCGATGCGGCCACCGCTCCGCCGGCGAGCGCCACTCCAGAGATGCTGCTCGGCCAGCTGATGGCCGGCAACAAGCGCTTCGTCGACAACGATTTTCCCGCGATCAGCCGCGTCGCCGAGAAGCGCGAGCTGGTCGTCGAGGGCCAAGCGCCGTTCGCGGCGGTTCTGAGCTGCGCCGATTCGCGCGTCATCCCAGAGCTCGTCTTCGTTCAGACGATCGGTCAGCTGTTCGTGACGAGGGTGGCCGGCAATTACCCCGACGCGCTCGTCACCGGCTCACTCGAGTACGCGATCGCGCCTCTTGGCACGACCGTCGTGTTCGTGCTCGGGCACGAAGGCTGCGGCGCCGTCAAGGCCGTGTACGCGGCGATCAAGGGGAAGCAGCAGCTACCCGAGCACCTCTCGGCATTTCAGCACTTGATTGCGCCGGGGATCGCCGACGTCGTGGCGGCGCGCGGCAGCATAGAAGAAGCGATAGAGGCGAACGTTCGAGCGGCGGTGACGGCGCTGCGCAATAGCCCGCCTGTTATTGCAAAAGAAGCCTCCGCCGGACGCGTACGCGTGGCCGGCGGAGTCTATCACCTGAGAAGCGGAGCGGTTACGCTGCTGCAGTAGTCCCTAGTATCGAGGGCAGTAGTAATTCGCGTGTGCGTTGCCCGTGATAGTAATGTTGAGATTGGTGGCGTTGACCCAGTAGAGGTAGACAGGGCTTCCTTTGGGTCCGCTTTCCGTCACGTCGATCGTGAGCGGCGTTCCGCCCTCGGAGCCGTTCCAGAAGTTGTTGACGTAACAGCCGTTGCGATTGATGGGTAGGCGCGCCTTGGCGCAGATGTTGCCGGGCTTGCACACTTTGTCAGGCGAAATTACGTCGGCCTGGACGGCTCCCTCGGCGGGGGCTACCTCGGCACGAGGCGCCATGGCCGGATTGAACGTAAGTGCGGCCAAGAGGAGTGACATCAGGATCATCGTTATCGTGTTATCTCCTTGCGACGGTTTACGATGTATACGAGTAGGATAACCGGAAGCGTCGCGCTTGCCCGCAAGCAGGCGAAGCGTTTTGTACAACTTTTAATGCCCGCGTTTTAGCCGGAATGGGCCGCTCGCTTGAATGCTTATTCCTGATAATGTATTATTTATCACCCCGCCGGCGACGCCGAAAAGCTAGGATATATTTGAGGAAAGAGGAGGCCACATGAGCACCTATCGAGCGCCACTGCGCGACATGCAGTTCGCCCTCCGCGAGCTGGCCGGGATCGAGGGAGTGGCGGCTCTCCCGGGCTGCGAGGACACGCTCGACGTGCTCGACTCGGTGCTGGAGGAGGCCGCTGCGTTCGCGTCCGGAGTGCTCGACCCGCTCAACCGGGTGGGCGACAAGGAGGGCTGTACCTGGAACGCGGGCGAGGTGACGACGCCGGCCGGCTTCAAAGAGGCCTACCATAAATTCGCCGAGGCGGGCTGGATCGGCTTGCCCGTTCCGGCGGAGTACGGCGGCCAAGGGCTGCCGCAGCTGCTGCTCGGGCCGACGCTCGAGATGTGGAACGCGGCCAATATCGGCTTCGCCAACGGACCGCTGCTCAATCAGGGGGCGATCGAGGCCATCGAGCTCGTCGGGTCCGACGAGCAGAAGAAGCGCTTCATCCCCAACCTGGTCTCCGGCAAGTGGACCGGCACCATGTGCCTGACCGAGCCGCAGGCGGGATCGGACCTCGCGCAAGTGCGCACGCGCGCCGTACCCTCGGGCGACCATCACAAGATCTCGGGCACGAAGATCTTCATCACGTTCGGCGAGCACGACATGGCCGAGAACATCATCCACCTCGTGTTGGCACGGCTGCCCGACGCACCGGAGGGGACGAAGGGAATCTCGCTCTTCATCGTGCCGAAGTTCCTAGTCAACGCCGACGGCAGCCTCGGCGAGCGCAACGACGTCGTCTGCTCCGGCATCGAGCACAAGCTCGGCATTAACGGCAACCCGACGTGCACGCTGAACTACGGCGAGCGCGGCGACGGCGCCGCTGGCTATCTCGTCGGCGAACCCAACCGCGGGCTCGAGTATATGTTCATCATGATGAACGCCGCGCGGTTCTCCGTCGGCGTGCAGGGCATCGCGCTCGCCGATCGCGCCTATCAGAGCGCGCTGGAGTATGCCAGGGAGCGGGTGCAGGGCCGCGACCTCAAGCCCGGCTCGCGCGCGCCGGAACCGATTTTCAAGCACCCCGACGTGCGACGCATGCTGATGTGGCAGAAGGCTACGATCGAGGCGATGCGCGGCTTGGCGTATGTCACTGCCGCGTCGCTCGACTACGCGCTGCGCCATCCAGACGAGCGCGTGCGCAAGGAGCACAAGGCCTTCGTCGAGCTGATGATCCCCGTCGTAAAGGGCTGGTGCACCGAGAACGCCGTCGAGCTCTGCTCGACCGCGCTGCAAGTCTTCGGCGGTATGGGCTACATCGAGGAGACCGGGATCGCGCAGCAGTACCGCGACGTCCGCATCATCACGATCTACGAGGGCACCACGGGAATCCAGGCACTCGATCTGATCGGGCGCAAGCTCCTGCGCGACATGGGCGCCGGAGCTCGCAGCGTCGGAGCGAAGATGGAGGCCGTCGCGAAGGAATGCGCGGCGCACGCCGATCCGACCGTCAAGCGCATCGGAGAGGGGCTCGGCAAGGCGCTGCTCGTGCTCCAGGAGACGTCGCAGTGGATCGGCATGAACGCGATGGGCGATCTGAACAAAGCCTTCGCGTGTTCCGTGCCGTACCTGCGACTGTGGGGCACGATCGCCGGCGGGTGGCAGATGGCGCGCGCCGCGCAGATCGCGGCAGCGAAGATCGCCGCCCGCGACGCGGACGCGGAGTTCTATCGCGCCAAGCTGGCGACGGCGGCATTCTACGCGACGCACGTGCTGACGCAGTGCGCCTGGTATCAGCGCCAGATCGTCGAGGGCTCGAGTGACGTGATGACGTTGGACGAGACGCAGTTTGGACTCGATCGTAAGGTTCCGGCCGGCGTATCATGATTCCGCAGGAACGGCGCGACGATGTGCGCCTCATCGCGCTCGACAATCCGCCGGTCAACGCGCTTTCGTTCGCCTATTGCGCGAAGCTGAGCGCGCAGCTCGAGGCCGCGCACGCGGACGACGCGGTCGAAGCGATCGTCTTCACGGGCCGCAACGGTCTCTTCAGCGCCGGCGCCGACGTCAACGATTTCAAGAACGAGCTGCCGGCGGGCGCCATAACGATCCGCGACGTGATTCACGCGATCGAGACGAGCGGCAAGCTCCACATCGCGGCGATCGACGGCAACTGTTTAGGCGGCGGACTCGAGCTCACGCTGGCCTGCGACTATCGCATCGCGACGGCGCGCTCGAAGCTCGGCCTCCCGGAGATCAAGCTCGGACTTCTGCCGGGCGCGGGCGGCACGCAGCGGCTTCCGCGCCTGATCGGCGCGCGCGCCGGGCTCGAGTTCATGCTCAAAGGTTCCTCGGCAAACGCCGACAGCGCAATGGAACTCGGAATCCTCGATGAGGTCGTCGAGGGCAACGTTGTCGAACTCGCGGTCGCCAAAGCGCGCAGCCATCCGCCGAAACGGCGCACCTCGGCAATGCAGGCGACGATCGCTCCGGGCGTTCCGGACCAAGCCGGCCCGTACGTCGTGGCGCAGGCCCACAAGATGGTGCCGCCCGAGAACCGCGGCGGGCTCGCCGCGCACAAATTGATCGACGCGGTCCAAGCCACGGTCGAGCTGCCGTTTGCGTTCGGGCTCGCGCGCGAGGCGCGGCTCTTCGACGAACTCGTACGCTCGGAGCCGTCGCTCGCGCTGCGCCACATCTTCTTCGCGGAACGCGAGCTGTCCAAGGTGGGTGGCATAGACATGCTGCGCTCCACCCACCGTGACGTAAAATCCGCAGGCATCGTTGGGGCCGGCACCATGGGCAGCGGCATCGCGATCGCCTTCGCGCAGGCCGGCATCCCGGTCGTCGTCGTCGACAACGACGACGCGGCGGTCGATCGCGCGCGCCAGACCGTGATGGGCATGTTCATGTATCAGGTTCGGAAGGGGCGGCTTACCCAAGAGGAGGCGTGGAAGCGCGCGCAATCGATCGAGTTCACCGAAGATTGGAGCCGCCTCGCTGACGCGGACGTCATCGTCGAGGCCGTCTTCGAGGACCTCGACGTCAAGCGCGACGTCTTCCGCCGCCTCGACGAGATCGCGAAGCCCGGCGCGCTCCTCGCCACCAACACGTCGACGCTCGACGTCGACAAGATCGCCGAGGTGACGAAGCGCCCGGAGCGCGTCCTCGGGCTGCACTTCTTCGTTCCGGCGAACATCATGCCGCTGCTCGAGATCGTCCGCGGCCGAGCGACGTCGGAGGAGAGCCTGGCGACGGCGTTCCGGCTCGGCAAAACGCTGCGCAAGAAGGCAGTGCTCTCGGCCAACGCGTTCGGCTTCATCGGAAATCGCATGATCTTCGATTACCTGGGTGAGGCCACGGCGCTGGCCGAGGAGGGCGTGCCGCCGGCGCGGATCGACGCCGCGATGAAAGACTTCGGCTTCCCGATGGGGCCGTTTGCGATGAGCGATCTCTCCGGGTTAGACGTCGGCGCAGCGATTGCGCGGGCGCGCGGCGGTTCGGGTGCGCGCACCGACGTGCTCGAGCGGCTCGTCGCGATGGGCCGCCTCGGGCAAAAGGCGATGGCCGGCTACTTCAAATACGACAAGTCCGTCGGCAAGGGACGCGAGCCGATTCCCGATCCCGAGGTTGACGCGCTCTTCGCGGACGCTGCGCGCAAAGCAGGCATCGCGCGGCGCGACGTCTCGGACGACGAGATTCGCGAGCGCCTGCTCAACGCGCTCGTCAACCGCGGCAGGCACCTGTTGGAAGAGGGCGTTGCGTTGCGCCCCGGAGACATCGACATCGTCTACGTCTACGGCTACGGATTCCCGCCGCATCACGGCGGTCCGATGTGGTACGCCGCCGAGACGCAGCGAGACGAAAGCAAACGCGAGGGAGTCTTGGCGCATGCCTGAGGCCGTCATCGTGTCGACGGCGCGCACGCCGATCGGCCGCGCGTTTCGCGGCGCGTTCAATCAGACGCCGGGCGCGACCATGGCCGGACACGCCATCGAGCACGCGCTGCGGCGCGCGTCGGTCGATCCGGGCGAAGTCGACGACGTGCTCCTCGGCTGCGGTCTGCCGGAGGGCGCGACGGGCAACAACGTCGGGCGCACGGCGGCGCTGCGGGCCGGCTGTCCGGTGAGCGTGCCGGGACAGACGATCAGCCGTTTCTGCGCGTCGGGCCTCGACGCGATCGCCGCGGGGGCGAAGCGCGTCATCGCGGACGGCGCGCGGATCGTCGTGGCGGGTGGGGTCGAGTCGATCAGTATGGTGCAGAACGAGGTTCACATGCACTTCATCACCGAGGAGTGGCTGCTGCGCCACGCGCCCGATCTCTACACGCCGATGCTCTTCACCGCCGACTTCGTCGCGAAGAAATATTCTGTTTCGCGCGAGCGGCAGGACCAATACGCGCTGCAGAGCCAGCAGCGCACGGCCGCCGCGCAGGCCGCGGGGCGCTTCGACGCCGAGATCGTGCCGCTGCCGTCGTGGAAGTACGAACAAGATAAGACGACGGGCGCCGTGACCGAGCGCCACGTCGACCTGACGAAGGACGAAGGCAACCGCCCCGACACGACGCTCGACGGCCTGGCCGCGCTCCGCAGCGCAGTGCCGGGCGTCGCCGACGCGAGCGTCACGGCGGGCAACTCGTCGCAGCTCTCCGACGGCGCCGCCGCCGTCGTCGTCATGGATTCTGCGCTCGCGCAGCAGCGCAAGCTTGCGCCGTTGGGCATCTACCGGGGCTACGTCGTCGCCGGATGCGATCCGGGCGAGATGGGCATCGCGCCGATCTACGCCGTTCCGAAACTGCTCAAGCAGCATGGCTTGAGCATCGGCGACATCGGCTTATGGGAACTGAACGAGGCCTTCGCGGTGCAGACGATCTACTGCCGCGACACGCTCGGAATCCCCAACGACCGGTTCAATGTCGACGGCGGTGCGATCTCGATCGGCCATCCTTACGGCATGAGCGGCGCGCGCATGACGATGCACGCGCTCATCGAGGGCAAGCGCCGCGGCGAAAAATACGTCGTCGTGACGATGTGCGTCGCCGGAGGAATGGGAGCCGCGGCGCTCTTCGAGGTCGCCTAGCGCGCTATTTTTTTGAAAACGCCGTGCACCAGCCCTTGGGGCTGATCGATCCGTCCACGATGCTGCACGTTCCGTTCGCCGATGCCGAGCTGCCCGGCTTGAAGAACCGGCACTGCGAGCACTGCTGTCCGTGACTGGGGGTGCTTTGATATTTGAATTGCGCTTTGGAAGCCTTCGCCTGGGCCGCGGTCGTTTCGGCGAGAAGCAGCCCGGCTAGGGCGGGCAGCACCAGGGCGCCGGCGACGAACCGGCCGCGGGTCATGCCGTCGTTAGACTCTTTCATTTGAACGCTTACCTCCTACGAAGAACCCTTTTGCCCAAAGCTGCGGCCATTCTTGCCTCTGCAGTGACCGGGCAGGCGGCACCGGCCTCTCACTCCGGCTTAATGGTACGCTAATCGTGATTCGATGACTTCGCGCGGCCAATGCGGTTTCAATTGGCGTGAGGGGAAAAAGACACAACATGACAACCAAGTGGTTCACTAGCCTGATTTCCGGGGTTGCCCTCGTCGGGGTGACTCTCACGGGCGCATTCCCGGTCGCAGCAGCCGAGCAGGCGCCCGACAAAAACGGGCCGGGCGTCGCGAGAGTCAGCATCATCCAGGGCTCGGCGGTCGTCCAGCGCGGCGACAGCCACACCCAGTCGGCCGCGGTGCGCAACACGCCGCTCCTACCGGGCGACTACATTTCGACCGGCCAGACATCGCGCGCCGAGGTTCAGTTCGATGGCGAGACCGCCGTGCGGTTGGGCGGGAACGTTCAGGCGCGGGTAACCGACAACGATCCGAACAACCGGCGAATGCAGCTCGCTGACGGCACGATCGAAGTCGGCATGGTCCGCAACGGACAAACGATTGACATCGACACGCCGTCGGTCACGGTGCGTGTCCACGAGGCCGGCGACTACCGGATCTCGATCGGCAACGACGGCTCGAGCTGGGTAACGGTTCGGCGCGGGACGGTCGACATCGTCACGTCACAGAACACCTTCGCGCTGGGACAAGGCCGGACGCTCGTCGCGCGGGGCTCGGCGTCGAATCCGGCAATTAGCTATAGCTCCGCGATCGCGTTCGACTCGTTCGACGACTTCAACGCGCAGCGCGACCAGTCGATGGTCGCCGCGCTGAACGCAAGCCCGAACCTCAACCCGAGCATCGCCGGGTACGACAACCTCGACGCCTATGGCCAGTGGCAAGACGTCGCCGGCTACGGCCAGGCTTGGGTGCCCGATCAGACGTCCGGATGGGCTCCGTATCGTGACGGCTCTTGGGCCTGGGAAGGCGGTTACGGTTGGACGTGGGTCGGTGCCGAGCCGTGGGGCTGGGCGCCGTATCACTACGGCCGCTGGTTCTGGGCCAACGGCTACGGCTGGGCCTGGTATCCGCCGGCATACGGCTACACGCCCGCGTGGTCGCCGGCGCTCGTCGGATTCTACGGATTCGGCGGCGGAGTGAGCGTCGGGGTCTCGTTCGGCTTCGGCTATCCATACGTGGGCTGGTGCCCGCTCGCACCCTATGAGGCGTACTATCCGTGGTACCCGGGCTGGGCCTGGACCGGCTTCGGATGGGGCTGGCCGTGGTACGGTTATGGCGGCTATGGCGGCTATGGCGGTTACGGCGGCTTCTACGGCGGAACGCGCATCGTAAACGTCACGAACATCACCAACGTCTATCGTAACTTCCGTCACGGCGGCGGCAGCGGAACGGTGGTCGGCCGCTTCCAGCACGGAACGATCTCCGGACACACCATAGCGGTGACGTCGCGGAACCTCGGCGGACGCGTCGGATCGATCCACGGCGCGCTGCCGATTCGGCCGACGACTGCCAACGAGCGCTTCTCCGGCAGAAGCGTCGCGCAGACGCACTTCTCGCGGGCCTTCGACTCGCCGCGCTTCGCGTCGAACCACGCGGTCGCCGCGCGCAACTCGTTCGCCGAGCAGCAGCGCGACGTCACTCGAACCGTCCACGGAACGGCCGTGTCGCATCAGACTGCGCCGCTGACTCGCACGAACGAGGCAACCATGCACGGAACGTCCGTGACGCGTGGCAGCGAAGCCACGATGCGCGGAACCGAGGCGACCCGCAACGCGGCCGCCCCGACCGGCTCATGGGCGCGCTTCGGCCAATCGCGCGGCGAGCCACGCTCCGCCGGCTTCTCCTCCGAACAACGCTCGGCGGGCGAGCAGCGCGCGACCGCCAGCACGGGCGCTCGGCAGAACTCCGGATTCGAACGGTCGAGTTTGAACGGGCGGGCGACGGAGTCGAGCGCGGCGGCGCGCAACACCGAGCGGGCACCCTCGAATTCGTGGGGCCGCTTCTCGCAGTCGCGCGGTAACGTCCCGGTCCAGTACGGCGATCGCGACTCGTACTCGCGCGGCGCGTCCTACGGGAACGCCGGCTCGGCTCGCGGATCGTACCCGTCGTACTCGCGCCAGTCGTACCCGTCATACTCGCGCCAGTCATACCCATCGTACTCGCGCCAGTCGTACCCGTCCTATTCGCACGAGTCGTACCCGTCGTACTCACGCGGCTCGTACCCGTCGTACTCGCGCGGCTCGTATGGCTCCGCTCCGTCGTACTCGCGGGGATCGTACGGCTCGGCCCCGTCGTACTCGCGCGGATCCTACTCTGCGCCCCGCGAATCCGGCGGCGGCGGTGGTGGTGGAGCTCCTCGCGGCGGCGGCGGAGGCGGTGGAGGCCGCAGACCGCCTCAGTAACTCGCACCTTCGCAGGGAAAAGAGGGCGGCGCCAAGGCGCCGCCCTTCGCTTTGAAGAAAAGCGGGCGGCAATCTGCTTCTCCGAACATCTAAGGAGCCCGAACGTTTTTATGAACAAAGCACGCTTCTCGCTAGGCGTCGCGGCACTTAGCCTGGTCTGCTCCGCGCCCGCCCTGAGCGTCACGTCGCATCCGGCGCATCCGATCAAGGTCAACAAGTGCAATCCGCAACGCAACAACTACGCGCAAGCCGGTTACGTGCCCGCGTACTATCCCGGCGGCGTCGGCCCGTACTGGGGCTGGCCCTCGGTCTACGGCTACGGTTACCAGTATTACCAGTATCCGGTGTCCGGCAATCCAACCCTCGCGATTGATTACGTGAACGTCACGCAGACCGTGATGAAGGACATCGAGTTCGGGTTAGTCGTTCGCGGCAACCTCGTCGCCGAGGTACGCGACGTCGGTACCTTCTCGCCGGGCGCCGAGATCAAGCACGAGTTCGGAATCAGCCGCAACGTCTTCCCGCTTCAAACGAGCTTTCAGGAATGCGTTCCGCTGAAGATCACGTTCGCCGACGGTACGAAGTGGAAGAATCCGCATCTCCCGGCGCTGCGTCGCTCGATCTACGGACAACCGCCGCACTAAAAGTACAGCACGCAATACAGCGCGGAACGTGGGCCCCAGGAAGACGCCTTCAAGGGGCCCATGTCCGGGGCGCTGTATAGAAAAGGTGCTATGACTCAGGATTTGTCCGCAGTACAGGCGAGCGATAACGTCTGGGAGATGGCGCAGCGCCAGCTCGACGAGGTCGGCTCGCTCATCGGTCTCAACGATTCGCTGCACGGTTATTTGCGTGTGCCCAAGCGCGTGCTCGAGGTCTCGGTTCCGGCACGCATGGACAACGGCGGCTTTCGCATGTTCACCGGCTATCGCGTGCAGCACAACATGTCGCGCGGGCCGGGCAAAGGCGGCATTCGCTTTCACCCGGACGTGACGCTCGACGAAGTCAAGGCGCTCGCGATGTGGATGACGTGGAAGTGCGCGCTCGTCAACATCCCGTTCGGCGGCGCGAAGGGCGGCGTCATCTGCGATCCCAAGCGCATGTCGATGCAGGAGCTCGAGAATCTCACGCGGCGCTTTACGAGCGAGATCTCGATTATCATCGGTCCGGAGAAAGACATTCCCGCGCCGGACGTCTACACGACGCCGCAGATCATGGCCTGGATCATGGACACGTTCTCGATGCAGCACGGCTACTCGATCTCCGGAGTCGTTACCGGCAAGCCGCTCGCGATCGGCGGCTCGCTCGGGCGTGACAAGGCGACGGCCCGCGGCTGCATGTACATCGTCGACGAGGCGATGGAGACGCAGGGCAAGACGATCGAGGGGGCCCGCGTTGCGATTCAAGGTTTCGGGAACGCCGGCATGTACGCCGCCCAGCTGATGGCCGAGCGCGGCTACTGCGTGGTCGCGGTGTCCGATTCGATCGGCGCTGTCTCGAACGAGCGCGGGCTCGACATCAAGGGGCTGATCGCGCACAAGTATGAGACGGGTTCGGTCGTCGGGTTCACCGGCGGCGAACGCACCGACAACCGCGAGGTCCTCGAGTTCGACTGCGACGTGCTGGTGCCGGCGGCGCTGGAGAAGGTGATCACGCGCGAGAATGCGCCGCGCGTCCGCGCGTCGATCGTTGCCGAGGCCGCCAACGGGCCGACGATGCCCGATGCGGACGACATTCTGTTCGACCGCGGCATCATGGTGCTCCCGGACATCCTGGCCAACGCCGGCGGCGTCACGGTGTCGTACTTCGAGTGGGTGCAAGACCTGCAGGCCAACTTCTGGGAGGAAGAGGAGATCAACGAGCGTCTGAAGCGCAAGTTGACGCGCGCCTTCCGCGAGGCGCACGAGCAGGCAAAGCGGCACGGCGTCTCGATGCGCAAAGGTGCGTACTGCGTCGCCGTTGCGCGCGTCGCCGAGGCGACGAAACTCCGCGGCCTCTATCCCTGACGCAGCTCGGGTTCTTCGAAGGCGGCCGGCGCACGCTGGTCGACGACGAGACCGGCGCGATCGTGTACGTTCCGGGTTTCATCGATCCGCCGACCGCGCAGCGCTGGTTCGACGCGCTGCGCGAAGCGGTGCCGTGGAGGAGCGAGCGGCGGCACATGTACGATCGCGAGGTCGACGTGCCGCGGCTCGTCGCCGGCTACCGCCTCGATGACGAGGAGCCGCCCGCGGTGCTGGCCGAGGCCGCCGCACGCGTCGCGACCGCGACCGGTACGCCGTTCAATTCGGTCGGCCTGAATTACTATCGCGATGGGCGCGATAGCGTCGCGCCGCACAACGACCACCTTTACGAGATCGTCGAGCGATATCCGATCGCGCTGATCTCGCTCGGCGCGACGCGCCTGATGACGATCCGCAGCAAGAGTAGGCCTCGGCGCACGTTCGACCTGGACCTCGAGGGCGGCAGCCTGCTTCTGATGAGTTACGAAACGCAGCTGCATTACGATCACGGCATTCCCAAGAGCCGCGTGCCGGTCGGGCCGCGCATCAGCGTCGCGTTGCGCGTGCGGCCGCGCTGATGGAATCGCGTGCGGAGCCGTGGACCGCCGAGGTCGAGCTGACTGCGCAAAGCGCCGCCGGACTCGTAGCGCAGCAGTTTCCGCAGCTCGGCGCACCGTTGCTGCGCCCACTCGGCGAGGGCTGGGACAACGCCGCCTACCTCGTCAACGACGCGTGGGTCTTTCGCTTCCCGCGTCGCGCCGTCGCCGCGGGACTCATCGCGACCGAGTCGCGGATTCTCCCCTTGGTCGCGCCCGCGCTTCCGCTGCCCGTCCCCGTTCCCGTTTTCGTGGGACGTGCGAGCGCCGGTTATCCGTGGCCATTCGTGGGCTATCGCGTGTTGCGGGGTACGCCGATCTCGAATACGCCCACATGCGAATGCGACGATCCTGAGCTCGCGCGCGCGCTAGGCAAATTTCTCCGCGCTCTTCATGCAATCGACGCGAAGCCGCTCGTCGCCGCCGGACTTCCCGAGGATACGATCGGGCGTCTCGACCATGTTCGCATGCGGCCGAAGTTCTTCGAGCGGCTAAGCGCGCTGGACGCCGCCGGCCTGGTGCGCAACGCCGGTGTCCTGATGGCGTTCCTCGATCGCGTCGCTCCGGCGGGCGCAAGACCCGAGCGGCTCGCAGTCGCGCACGGCGACCTCTACGCGCGCCACGTCCTGGTTGACGCGAGGCTGCAAGCGGCGGGAGTCATCGATTGGGGCGACGTTCACCACGGTGATCCGGCCCTCGACCTCGCGATCGCGTTCAGCGTCGTCGCACCGGGCGCGCGCGATGCGTTCTTCGAGGCGTACGCGCCGGTCGATTCACGCACGCTCGAGCTCGCGCGCTATCGCGCGATCTATCACAGCGTGATGACGGCACACTACGGACTGCGCGTCGGTGACACGGAACTGATCGAAGCCGGAACGAGGGGCCTTCGGCTAGCGCTCGATTAAGGCGACATGGACGGCTCGGGCGTCGGGCCGTAGATGGCTTCGGCGGCGGTGCAGATCGTCCGCGAGCCGAGCTTGAAGTCGACCAGCGCCTCACCCTGCTCCGTCGTCGCGGTTCCGCCGATGGCGACCGGCGAGTCGACCGGCAGCGCGACGCGGTTGTAGAGCAGATCGGTCTGCCGCGTGAGGGCGCCGATGCTGCGATCCGTGAGATTGTCGTCGAACCACTTGCACGTATCGGCCGCGCCGCCCGGCAGGCCCGTGAAGGAATACATGATCGTTTGTGCCGGCGCGGCCGCGCACGCCAGAGACGCGATTGCCGCGAACGCCGCGGCCGCGGCGAGAGGACGCTTCATGCTCGCTTCATACTACGCGCTGGCGCGCCGCCCTGTTTCGCGGCGGGCGTCGGCGAGCAGACGCCGTACCTCGTCGTCGCTAGTCTGTTCGAAGTTCACGTAGTACAGACCCACGGCGTGGAACGGTTCGGGGGTTCGTACGCACACGACCCGATCGACGATACCGCGCAGCGACGCGACCGTACGCGGCGCCGCCACGGGCACTGCCGCGACGACCGCGGCGGGGCTGCGGCGGCGCAACGCCGTCGCGGCGGCCCGCATCGTTGCACCGGTCGCCAGCCCGTCGTCGACGACGATGACGACCTTGCCCCGCAGATCCAGCTCCGGACGCGCGTCGCGATAGGCAATCTCGCGGCGCCTCAGCTCGTCGATCTCGCGCCGAACGACTTCTTGCAACGCCTCCGCGTCGATCCCGAGCGTTGCGATGAGCTCGTCATCGAGGACGCATGTGCCGTCGCCCGCCAGCGCCCCCATCGCGAGTTCCTCGTGACCCGGCACCCCCAGCTTGCGGACGACGTAGACGTCGAGCGGCGCGCGCAGCCGGCCCGCGATCTCGTAGCCGATCGGGACACCGCCGCGCGGCAGCGCCAACACCACGACGTTCGGATCGCCGGCGTACTCCGCGAGAAGCTCGGCGAGCTGCCGCCCGGCGTCGGCCCGGTCGGCGAAGAGCTGCATGCTTGACACTGTTCCCGCGGCGGCGGCCGATTTACTCGGGGACGCCGTTATTACTCCGGTGGCCCGCCATCGTGTTCGATGAGCCGTGCCATGCCGGCCGGGTTCGTGACTTTGTGAGCGCACGGCGATGCGGGAGGAAGCGGTGCGGGCTTAAAGGTGTTTAGCACCTGGCTCAAATCGAACACGTCTGCCATCGACGGCGCGGTCGCGTCAGTAGTGCCAAGCGTCCCGAGGTCAAACGTTTGTTCTATCAGCTTCAAGATGCTCCCGAAGGTATAGTGCGTGTGCGCGACGTGATGCGGCATCGCGAGCGGGGAAATAACGATCATCGGCACGCGAAAGCCCAGGCTTGTGTAGTTTATTTGGGCAGGGGGCTCGTTGTCGTACCATCCGCCCCAATCGTCCCATAGCAAGATGATCGCGGTGTCCTTCCAGTAGCGGCTGGTTCCGATGGCGTTGACAACCTTAGTCACCCATAGGGGGCCGCCATCGCATCCGCTCGCGGGATGGTCTGAATCGTAAAGCGACGGTATGACCCACGAGACTGCTGGTAGAGCGCCCGCCTTAACGTCAGCGAAAATGCTCGTATTCGGCGAGCTGATATGCGTCCTCCAATCGCGACCGTAGAAAACCTTCTTGATCGCGCGGAAACCGTTCCATACACCGCCGGAGAAGTCGCTCGGCAGGGTGATGCAGCAGTGGTCCACGTAAAAGTTCCAGGAAACGCTTTTGGCGTCGAGCAGGTCGGCAAGTGTAGCCCATGTGAAGCACGGCAACGCTCCAGACCCTACGCGGCCGTCCTTGAAGAGGACGGACGTTGTGTCGCCGGGCGGTGAATCGCAGCCCCATGGGGGCGTCACGGGCTCATCGGTTATAGATTCATGATCGTTCAGTGCGACCGTACCTGAGAGCAGCATTTGATGCGCAATGAAGCTGGAGGCCGTCTCGGTGAAAAACATCTCGTCCGAGAGCGTGTACTGCTCCGCGAGGTTCCAGTAGGGCTTCGTTTCCGTGCGGTCGACGTATGCGTAAGGGTAAAGTTTGGCTGGCCCAGCCTGGCCCGATTCGCCGAAGCGTATTGAATCGAAACCGTCGTTTTGGCAAACGTCGCTGGCATTCGCATTGCACTCAACGACGAAGGCATGGTGGCTGTGATCGATGTCGGTCCCGAGGGCTGGAGGTCCGCTAGCGAGGCGCACCGAGTGAAGCGGCACTAGATGCGACCCTTTACACCATGGGGCCGGCTTGCACGCCCCCCGCATCGCGGTGTTGGCTCCCGGGTAACCAGCGAAGAGATTGTCGAAGCTTCGGTTTTCCTGCACCATGACTACGATGTGCCGAATCGCGTGCGCCGGCCGCGTCGTCGGGGGCGTCGACGAGATGCTGCTCGAGCTGTTGCATCCCGCCGCGGCGGCAAGCACAGCGAAAAGACACAGAAGGCCCAAGCGTTTCATTCCGACCTCCGAGTAGTAGACGGGGGTGAGCTATTCGGGTACGCCGTTATCGTGCTCGATGATCTGCTCCATGCTAGGTGAGCCGCCGCTGCCGCTGCCGCAGTTCTTAGTCGGCGGCAACGGTTCTTTATGGAACGCATTCGGCGGTTGAGACAGGTCGAACATGTCGCTGAGAGAGTTGGCGCGCACGTCGCTCGTTCCGAGCGATCCCAGGCCGAAGGTCTGCTCGATGAACTTCAGGATGCTGCCGAAGTCGTACTGCGTGTGGCCGACGGTGTGCGGCTTGACGTACGGCGAGATCACGATCAACGGCACGCGGAATCCGAGGCTCGTGTAGTTGGTCTGCGGCGCCGGAACGGAATCGTACCATCCGCCCCAGTCGTCCCACGCGACCAGGATTGCCGTGCTGTTCCAGTACTTGCTCGTGCCGATCGCGTTGACGACCGAGGTGATCCAGTGCGGGCCGTGGTTGCAGCCGCTCGCGGGATGATCCGAGTCGGCGAGCTTCGGGATGACCCACGACACGGCCGGAAGCGTGCCGTTCTGCACGTCCTTGAACACATTGGTGTTGGGGAAGCTCATGTGGTCCTTCCAATCCGGGCCATAGCGCACCTTGCGGATCGCATCGAAGCCGTTCCAAACACCGCCCGAGAAATCTCCGTTGATGCTGGACACGTAGAACTTCCACGAGGTGCTGGCGGCGTCTAATAGATCCGCCATCGTCTTATATTGCGTGAAGCACGGGAACGGGCCGCCGAACTCGTTCACCTGTCCGTTGGTCTTGATGATTGCGGTCACGGTGCTGGGCGGAGCGTCGCAGCCCCACGGCGTGGCGTCGGGCTGATCGGTGAGCGATTCGTTCGCGTTCAGACGCGTCGTCCCGGCGATGATCTGCTGGTGCGCGATGAAGCTGCTCGCGGTAGCGGTGAAGAACATGTCGTCCGCGAGCCCGTACTGGCTTGCGAAGTCCCAATACGCCTTGGTCTCGGAGCGCTTCACGGCGCGATACGGGTAGAGCTTGGCGGGCGGTCCATACAGCGCCTGACCGAACGTTATCTTGTCGAATCCGTCGTTTTGGCAGACGTTCGATGCGTTCGGGTCGCACTCGACCACGAATGCGCCGTGGCTGTGACTGATGTCGGTGCCCAGCGCGAACTGATTGGTACTCTCGAGCGCGACCGTTGTGATCGGTACCTTGCCGCTCGGCGGGCACCATTTGGCCGGCTTGCACAGACCGGTGGTCGCCGTAGTCGCGCCCGGAAAGCCCATGAAGATGTTGTTGAAGCTGCGATTTTCTTGCAACAGAATGACGACGTGTTGAATCGAGTGAGCCGGCTGCATCGTCGGCGGTGGCGAGATGCTGCTCGAGTTGTTGCAGCCAGCGGCGCCGGCGAGCGTGGCGCAGAGAACGAAAAGTCCGAAGCGTTTCATGGAACCTCCAAGCGCGGTGTTCTTGCTTACTGTATTCGCTGCAGGAGAAGAGAAAATCTTGTCGCAGCCTGCTTGGTGACTATGGTTACCGTTCGCTTCGCGGCCTCCGCCTGCTTCGCCGTCGTGTTGGCGGCGCCGCCCGCCGCGCGTGCCGTCGATACCATTCCGTTTACCGAGGTCAAAGGCGGCCTGCTCCAGGTACAGGGATCGGTCGACGGCCAGTCGCCGGTACCGATGCTGATCGATACGGGAGCCGGCGTCGACGTGCTGTCGACGGAGCTCGGCCGCAAGCTGGTCCTCGTCAACGGCAAGTACGTCAGCCTACGTCTGACCGGTCAGCGTGTGGACCTGCCGGTAGGGGCGATCGTTTCGCTTGCGCTCGGCGGCGTAAACGTTGCCGCGCCGCACGTCGGAATCTGGGGCGGCCTCGACGGAACCGGAGTCGACGGCCTCGTATCGGCGACTGCGTTTCGCAACGTCGCGACGACTTTCGACTTTAAAAACCATCAAGTTATCATAGAGGACGCGCAGACGTTCCCCGAGCGCGTGCGTGCCGGCATCAAGGTGCCGATCGTACTCCAAGACGATCTCGGCATATCGCTCGGCCTCTTCGCGCGCTTCGATTTCGGTGGCGGCAAGACCGGCTTGTGCGAGATCGACACGGGCTCGCCCGGCATTACGATCGATAAGAGTTTGGCGGCATCGCTCGGGCTGAATCCCAATGCCGGGGCGACGAAACTGTCGTCCATATCGCTCGAGGGCGCGCCGCAGACCATGATCGAGCAGCCGGCCGTAACGTTCGCCAACCTGATCTACGACTGCAACATAGGCAACTCGTTCTGGGCGGGGAAAATCTTCACGCTCGATCTGACCAACCGCGTATTCTACGTGGCCACGCCGTCTTAGGGTTTCCTTAGGGTAGGAGCCCCCGGCCGTTAGAAGGCCGTGGACGGCGGGTATGAGGGCGGCGTGGTAACTCCGCCAGCCAGCCCGCCGCCGGCTTTGACGCTTGTCACGCAGCGGTTTGCCGAGACGAACCGCGGCATCGTCGGTTTCCACCTGCGCAGGGTCTTCGACGTACACGCGGGCTTCTCGAAGCGCCACGAGGAGCTCGTGATGGACGGCATCTACAGCGACGGCGCGATCGTGAAGGTGCACGTGTCGAGCTACACGATCGACGGAAAGCCGGCCGACGCCGCGACGCAGGCGACGCTGGTGCAGTCGTACGAACATCCCGCCCCGGGCGCGATCTTCAACGTTCCGTTCGATCCGCGTTACGTCGAAGCGTATCAATATCAGAGCGCGGGGCCGCAAAAGATCGCCTTTACGTCGACCTTGCGCGACGCCGCCCACGGCACCGGCAGCTTCTCGTTCGACGGAAGCGGCAACGTGCTCAGCTATACGTATCAGCCGAACGTCCTGCCGCCGCACGCGAGCTTCGGCCAGGTGACGGACCGGCGCTCCGAGGCGCTGCCGGGTTATTGGGCGGTCGTGGAGGAGACGCAGCAATATAAAGGGAGCTACGGGCCGTTTCCGGGCTCCGGAACGGTCGAGATAACCTTCTCCGACTTTCATCGCTTCACCGACCTGCAGAGCGCGCTCCGCTCCCTGCCGAGTTCTTAATAGCGGGCTTCCGCGAAGCAGGCTTTGGCGTCCGTTGTTGAAAACCGTGACGGCCTACAGGGGGAGCAGATGACAGGGCGCAAGACGTTATTTTTAAACCCGCCGAGCTTCGAAGGGTACGACGGTGGCGCGGGTTCCCGGTATCAGTGCCGCCGCGAGGTGCGATCTTTTTGGTATCCCACGTGGCTGGCGCAACCCGCCGCGATGGTGCCGGGCAGCCGCCTCGTCGACGCGCCGCCCGACGATCTGACGATGGATCAGGTAGTGCCGCTGGCCAAGGACTACGATTCAATCGTCATGCACACAAGCACGCCGTCGTTCAGCAACGACGCCCGCGTGGCGGAGCGTCTGAAGCAAGAAAATCCGGACGTGTTGATCGGCATGGTCGGCGCGCACGTCGGCGTCCTCCCCGAGCAATCGCTGCGCGGGGCGCCGGCCGTCGATTGGGTGAGCGTCGGCGAGTTCGACTACACCTGCGTCGACGTGGCGTCCGGAAAGCCCATCGCAGAGGTGGACGGCCTCGCCTACCGCTCTAACGGCGATATCGTGCGCACCCCCGAGCGCCCGACGATCACGGACATGGACGCATTTCCGTCGGTGCTCGACGTCTACCGCCGCGACCTCACGATCCCGAACTACTTCAACGGCTACCTGCAGCACCCGTACGTCTCGCTCTACACCGGACGCGGCTGCAAGTCGAAGTGCACGTTCTGCCTCTGGCCGCAGACGATCGGCGGCCATCTCTACCGCGTGCGCAGCGTCGAGAGCGTCGCGGCCGAGATGGCGCGGGCCAAGGAGCTGTTCCCGGAGGTTCGCGAGTGGTTTTTCGACGACGACACCTTGACCGACAACATACCGCGCGTCGAGGAAGTCGCGCGGCGGCTTGGTCCCCTCGGGATCACGTGGTCGTGCAACGCGAAGCCCAACGTGCCGCGCTCGACGCTCGAGATCATGAAGGCCAACGGCCTGCGGCTGCTCCTCGTCGGATACGAGTCCGGCAATCAGCAGGTGCTCAACAACATGAAGAAGGGCACGCGCCTCGACATCATCCGCCGCTTCTCGAAAGATTGCCGCGAGCTCGGCATCAAGGTTCACGGCACGTTCATCTTGGGCATGCCGGGCGAGACGCCGGAGACGATCCGCGAGACGATTGACTTCGCGTGCGAGATGGATCCGGAGACGATCCAAGTTTCACTCGCGGCGCCGTATCCCGGCACGTATCTCTACAAGCAGGCGCAAGACAACGGTTGGCTCGAGGCGCAGAGCAGCGACCTGGTCGACACGCACGGCGTGCAGCACGCCGCGCTGAACTATCCCGGTCTGACGTCGACGATGATGTTCGAATCGGTGGACGAGTTCTACCGGCGCTTTTACTTCCGCCCGCGCAAGATGTTCTCGCTGCTCGGCGGCATGATCGGCGACCGTCAGGTGATGAAGCGCCGCCTGCGCGAGGGGGTCGAGTTCTTCCACTTCCTACGCGAGCGCAAGCGCGAACAAGCCGAAGGACGCCGCACAGCAGTATTGTCATCCTGAGCCGCGCGCAACGCGCGCGTGTCGAAGGACGAAGGACGCTACTCGAGCGTTAGCACCGAGACGCTATAAGGCGGGAGCGCGAGCGGCACCGACGTGCCGACTTTGCCGAGGGCGCGTCTCTCCGGCCCGACCCATTCGTTGCCCTTGGATTTATCGTACTGAGCCTTCCCGTAGGTCGCGAGCGCGGCGGTGAAACTCGTTCTGGTCGAGTTCTTCACCCTCGCCTCGACGTCGATGGTATGAAGCGTGTTGTTGAAGATGGCGAACGCGTAGCCGTTGCTTTCGGCGAAACCGTACGCGCGTACGGCCGGATGCAGTGTGCGCGGAACGGTCGTGGTTCGGACCTGCGAACCGGCGGCGACGTCGCCGGCCAGAAGCGCCATCACGCGCGCCGTTGGAAACGGCGTCCCGCCGGGAATCTTAGGCGCGCCCTGACACCCGTACTCCGGTAAGTCGTCCGAAAAGAGCGCTTCGGTTCCGAAATCTTGCCAGCCGTAGAGTTTCTTCGAGAAGTCGCCGTTTTGATCGCAGCTGCCGTAGGCCAGCCAGAACGTGGACATCGGCACCCCGGCGTTGGCCAGTGTGCCGAGCATTTGTCCGACATAGAGCCCGTTGACGATCGAAACGGATTGCTTACCCTCCTTGCCGGCATCGTTGTTGTACTCGCCCAGATAGATGGGGGTGCTCGCGGGAACCCCGGCGGCGGTCATCTCGTCGCGCAAGCCCTCGAGGTCGGAAGCGAACGTGTCGATGGCCGCGCCCAACAGAAAACGGTCGCTGTCTTTGTTGTACTCGGGGTAATAATGGACTTCGACAAAGTCGAACGGTTGCGCCTCGCGCAGCACGACGTCGTTCCACGCGCGATCCGAGGGCGTGTCGACGACCACTCCGAGCTTTGCATTTGGATCCGCCTTTTTCACGGCCGGGTAGTAGCCGTCTCGGACGGCGGCCGAGTAGGTGTGGGGATCGTGCGGATGCGAGTGCAGATCGTACTCCCACGAGCCGTACACCTCGTTTCCGACCGTCCAAAATGCGACGTGATACCCGCGGTTCTTTGCATGCGCGACCCACGCGGCGGCTTCGCTCGGCTGACCGCCCGCGTTGCAGGCGCGATTGCTTCCGTAGTCGAGCGTGATCGCGATGTCGATCTTCAGCGGATCGGCGACGCGCCTCATCAAGTGATCGAAGGTGGAGGGCGGCGTGATATAGCCTTGATTGTCGCAGAGCGACCCGCCGTCTTCCCAGTGATACGCGTCCGATTCCGATCCGCCGGGAAAGCGAACGAGATGAATACCGCTACGGCGCAGCGACGGATTGACGAAGCCGCGCAGGAAGTCGTACCAGGTGTCGAGCGAGGCGCCGTAGAGGTCGGCCGATACCGTCGGTCCCTTCGAACGCGCGTCGAGCTCGACGACCGGCGTCTGTGAGGCGTTCAGTTGCGGCAATGCTCGCAGTAGTGGCGACGGCATCACCGTAAGGCCGCGGCTCCCACCGCAGGCTGTCGCGACGGCCAAGGTCAGGGCTGCTCCGAGGATCCATCGCCGTTGCATCGCGCCCTCCCGAGGCAGAGTATAGCGCATAGATGAGCGGCGATTTGACGAACATACGTTCGCATGGTAGAGTCGGTAGCGTGAACGCAAGGGCCGTCGCCTGAGCTGGCTTTCACGCCTGCGCACCTCGCTCGGCAAGGCGCGTGAGGCATTCTCCTCCGTGGCGCGCCTCGGCCGCCCCGAGCGGCCGCTGACGGCCGAGTTCTGGGACGAGTTGGAAGAGACGCTGATTCTGGCCGACTTCGGCGTACCGACGACCGCGAAGATCGCAACGGGGCTGCAGACGGTCGCGCGCCAGGAGGCGTGGACGACGACCGATCGCGCAGTCGCGCGTTTCCGCAAAGACGTCGAACGCTTTCTCACGCTGCCGGGAGCGGAGCTGCAGCTCGATCGCACGCCCGCCGTGATCTTGATCGTCGGCGTCAACGGCAGCGGCAAGACTACGACGATCGGCAAGCTCGCGTTACGCCTGCGCAAGGCGGAGAAGCGCGCCTTGCTCGTGGCCGGTGACACGTTTCGCGCCGCGGCCGCCGAGCAGCTCGCGGTCTGGGCCGACCGCAGCGGCAGCGCGCTGATTCGCGGCGCCGAAGGCGCCGATCCGGCTTCGGTCGTCTTCGACGGCGTGCGCGCCGCGAAGGCGCGTGAACTGGACGTCGTGCTCGTCGACACCGCCGGGCGGCTTCAGACCAAGACGAATTTGATGGAAGAGCTCAAGAAGATCCGGCGCGTCATCGAGCGCGAGCTCGGCGAGCCGCCGGCCGAAACGCTGTTGGTCGTCGACGGGACGAACGGCCAGAACGCGATCTCGCAGGCGAAACTCTTCAACGCCGCGACGGAGCTCACCGGAATCGTCATCACAAAGCTCGACTCGACAGCGAAGGGAGGCGTGCTCGTCGCGATCGTAGACGAGCTCGAGGTGCCGATCAAGTTCGTGGGCCTGGGCGAGGGTCCCGAGGATCTGCGCCCCTTCGTCCCCGCGGAATTCATCGATGCCCTGTTCGAAGACGAATGCCACCCACTTGGCACTCCGCCGTGAGAGCGTGATACAGGCTCAGAAGAGAAAGGAACATCATGGCAGCAGAAGACGAACGGCAACTCGCCCTCACCAACGCGCTCGCTCAGATCGAGCGGCAGTTCGGTAAGGGCGCGATCATGCGCATGGGCGACTTCCAGGAACGCATGGCGTTCGAGATCGTGCCGACCGGCTCGATCGCGCTCGACCTAGCGCTCGGCGTCGGCGGCTTCCCGCGCGGCCGAATCGTCGAGATCTACGGCCCGGAGTCGAGCGGCAAGACGACCCTCGCGCTGCACGCCATCGCCGAGGCGCAGAAGCCCGGTGGCACGGCGGCGTTCATTGACGTCGAGCACGCGCTGGATCCTAACTACGCCGCGGCGCTCGGAGTCGATCTCGACAACCTGCTCGTGTCGCAGCCGGACACCGGCGAACAGGCGCTGGAAATCGCCGAAATGCTCACGCGCAGCAACGCGGTCGACGTCGTCGTCGTCGACTCCGTCGCCGCTTTGGTGACGCGCGCCGAACTGGAGGGCGACATGGGCGACGCGCACGTCGGCTTGCAGGCCCGGCTGATGTCGCAGGCCCTGCGCAAGCTGACCGCCGCGATCTCGCGCAGCAAGACCGTGATGATCTTCATCAATCAGCTGCGCGAAAAGGTTGGCGTGATGTTCGGTAACCCGGAGACGACCTCGGGAGGCCGCGCACTGAAGTTCTACGCGTCCGTCCGGCTCGATGTCCGAAAGCTGGAGACCATCAAGATCGGTCAGGACGTCGTCGGCACGCGCACCCGCGTCAAGGTCGTGAAGAACAAGGTCGCGCCGCCGTTTCGGCAGGCGGAGTTCGATATCACCTACGGTCACGGCATCTCGAAGATGGGCTCTACCCTCGACGTCGCGCTCGATCAGAACATCGTGGGCAAGAGCGGCTCCTGGTACACCTACGGCGAGCAGCGCATCGGTCAAGGCCGCGAGAACGCCAAGGCATATCTGGAAGAGCACCTCGACCTCGCCGCCGAGATCGAGGCGAAGATCCGCGAGGCGCTCAGCAAAACGGCCTCGACCAACGGCAAGGCCCCCGCCGCCATCGCCGACTAACTCGACATGAGGGCGTACTCTGCGGCGCTCGCGTTTCTCGCGCGGCAGCGCTGCACGGAGGTGCGCCTCTGGCAGCATCTGGAGCGCAAGGGCTTCGACGACGCTGCGGTTCGCGAGGCGATCGAGCGCTGCAAGGACGAGGGATTCCTCGACGACCGTCTGTACGCGCGCTTGTACGTCGAGGGGAGGCGCAAACCGGTCGGCAACGGCCGGCTCGTCGGCGAGCTCGTGCGCAAGGGAATCGACGGTGAAGCGGCCGCCCACGCCGTGGCATCGCTGGAACGCGACGAAGGCGCGCGCTGCGCGGCGGCCTTCGCGCGATTGCGCGACAGGAATCCCGAGATATCGTATCCGTCGGCGGCGCGGCGCCTGGAGCGGCTCGGCTTTCCGGCCGCGACGATTTACCGGACACTGCGCGCGCACGCCGCGCAATCCGGCGCACTCCTGCCGTTGTCATCCTGAGCGTAGCGAGCGTAGCGAGCGGAGTCGAAGGACGCGCGTGCCTCGGGGTCCTGAGCGAGCGAAGCGAGTCGAAGGACACCGCGTCTCATCCGGGCCCTACCGCGGGCACTCCATCCGGCATGCCGGCGTACACGATCCTCGTAGCCGAAGACGATGCAGCGATTCGCGATCTGGTGACGCATCATCTCGAGCGCGAGGGCTTCGCGGTGACGTGCGTCGCGGACGGCCACGCGGCGCTACGCCGAGCGCGCGGCGGCGCCGACCTCGTCGTCCTCGACGTCGGTCTGCCCGGTGTGGACGGCTACGACGTCGCGCGCACGCTGCGGCGCGAGGAACGCACCGTGCCGATCGTGATGGTCACCGCCCGCTCCGACGAGATCGACCGCGTCCTTGGGTTCGAGCTCGGAGCCGACGATTATCTATCCAAACCGTTCTCGGCTCGCGAGCTCGTCGTGCGGATCAAGGCGATCCTGCGCCGGAGCGGCCGGGCGCTCGCGCAGGCCGGCCCGGTGCTACGCTTCGGACGGCTTGAGATCGATCAGGGCGCTCGTGAGGCGCGCGTCGACGGCGCCGACGCGAGGCTCAAACCTCGCGAGTTCGCGCTGCTGATGGAGCTCGCCGGCAATGCGGGCGTCGCGTTGTCGCGCGACTGGCTCCTGCAACGAGTGTGGGGATTCGATTTCAACGGCGACGAGCGGACGATTGACGTTCACGTCCACCGCCTGCGCGCCAAGATCGAGGAGCGCTGGCATCTCCCGCCGCTCCTGCGCACCGTCCATGGATTCGGCTACAAGTTCCTGCGACAGTGACCTCGCGGAAGGCCGGCCATGAGCCCGGAGCATCTCGCCCGGGCGATGATCGCCACCGTCGGTCACGAGCTTCGCACGCCGTTGACGTCGATCCGCGGCTACCTCGAGACGCTGCTCGATGAGGAGTGGGACGCGCCGACGGCGCGGCGCTTCCTCGAGACCGCCCGGCGCGAGACGCTGCGATTGAGCCGTTTGGTCGAGGGCATGCTCGAGTTTTCGATGCTCGAGCCGGTGGCGACAGAGCCGTGCGGCCGGTGCAACGTCGTGGAGCAGATCGAGGCGACCGTCGAGATGATCGCTCCTCTCGCGGCCGCGCGCCGCGTCACGATACGAACCTATCTGCCGGAGTCCGCGCCGGCACGCGTCGACGGCGATGCATGCGTTCATGCGTTGGCGAACCTGGTCGAGAACGCGGTGAAGCACGGCACCGACCGCGGAACGATCGACGTGCGCTGCTACCGCGAAGAGCGCTACGTTCAGATCGCCGTCGAGGATGACGGAGGCGGAATTCCGTCGGCGCAGCGCGAGTCCATCTTCCTGATGGGCGCAAGCAGCGCGCTTCCAGGCCGCGGCGGGTGCGGCATCGGACTGGCGGTCGTCAAGGCGATCGCCGAACGCGCGGGGGGTGACGTGCGGGTCGAACGCTCGGCTCTGGGCGGCGCCAGGTTCGTGTTGCGCTTCCCAGCGGGATGAGGGGGTGCGCGCGTCGTAGATAACAGCCCGTGGCAATGTCCCGGGTGACCTTCGCACATGCGAGTGAGGCCGAGCTCGCGCGCCTCTTCGACTTCTATCGAATCACCTGGCAGTACGAGCCGCGAAGTTTCCCCATCGCGTGGAACGAGAACGGCCGTCCGGTGGAGTTTTTCACACCGGATTTTTATCTTCCGGAACACGACCTCTACGTCGAGGTGACCGTCGCCAAGCCGGCTCGGAATACGAGGAAGAATCGCAAGCTGCGGTTGATGCGCTCGCATCACCCGCGCGTCAACGTCAAGCTCTTCACACGCCGCGACGTCGAGCGCGTCTTTTCGCGCTCGATGAAGCGCGTCTCGTGATCGGCGAGCCGCTGTTCGACTCCCGGTCGATCGCCGACCGTGTCGCCGCCATCGGCGCCGCGATCTCGCACGACTATGCGGGTAAGCAGCCGCTTATGATCGGCTTGCTCGCCGCGGCCGCGACGTTCCTCGCCGACCTGGCGCGAGCCGTGACCATCCCCTGCCACCTCGATTTCATTGCCGTGAACAAGTACGGCGATGCGGACGGCATCGTGGTCGAGAAGGACGTGGCGATTCCGCTGGCCGGGCGCCACGTCATCCTCGTGGACGACACCGTCGACACGGGTCTGACCCTGCAATACGTCTACAAGACGCTGATGGAGCGGGGGCCCGCCTCGCTGGCCGTTTGTACGCTGCTCGACCGGCCACACAGGAGAATCGTGGACATTGAAATCAAGTACAGGGCCTTCGAGGTCCCCGACGTATTCGTCGTGGGTTACGGCCTCGATTACCTTGGACGCTATCGGGAGTTACCGGCGTTGTATGCACACGGGACCTGGCCCGGATAAAATGGGCCGTTATGCTCGCTTAAGATTCTTGCTGGCATGGCTGTGTGCGGTCGCGCCGGCGATCTTGCCGCTTCCCTCTCCCGCTCTCGAACTGCGGTCGATCGAACAGGCTGCCGCGGATTACCGCAGCCCGAACGAGCGTCTCCAGGAGATGTTCCGCGCCGCGCTTCTCGACACGAGCCGGCTTGCGCAGTACGCTCCCGACGGCACAGCCTACATCATGACGGGCGACATTCCGGCCGAATGGCTCCGCGACGCGAGCGCGCAGGCCCGGCCGTACCTGTTCTTTGCGAAGGAAGATCCCGAAGTGCGCGGGCTGCTGCGCGCGATCGTCGGCCGCATGGCGAAGTACCTGCAGATCGATCCCTACGCCAACGCCTACACGCTCGACTATCGCGTTTGGGAACAGAAGTTTGAGCTCGATTCCCTCGCCTACCCCACCGTGCTCGCGTGGAGCTATTGGAAGACGACTGGCGACACGTCGATCTTTTCGGGCGACTTCTCGAAGATGCTCGACGGCGTGCTCGTCACTATGGAGCGGGAGCAGAACCATCCGCGCGACTCACGCTACGCGCACAAGGAGCTCCCCAACAACGGTCGCGGCAACCCCGTCGGCTACACGGGCATGATTTGGACCGGCTTTCGTCCTTCGGACGACGCGTGTCAATACAACTATTTGATTCCGTCGGAGATGTTCGCCGTCGTTGCTCTGGGCGACATGGCGGACATCGAACTCAACGTCTACCACAACATCGTCAAGGCCCGCGAGGCCAAGGCGCTGCGCGACGAGGTGCAGCGCGGCATCCAGACGTATGGCCTCGTGCTCGTGCCGAAGTACGGCTACATCTACGCCTACGAGGTCGACGGCCTCGGCCACGCGATTCTCACCGACGATGCCAACATCCCCAGCCTGCTCGCCTCGCCGTACTTCGGCTACACGACGCCCAGCGACCGCTACTACGACAACACGCGGCGGTTCTTGCTCTCCCAAGACAACCCGTCGTTCTATCAGGGTCACTGGGCGCGCGGTATCGGCAGCTATCACACGCCCGAGAATTGGGTTTGGCCGCTGGCTCTGATCATCGAGGGGATGACGGCGACCACCGGCGCCGAGAAACAGGACGTCCTCGGCCAGCTTCTCGCCAGCGATCCCGGCGATCATCTGCTTCACGAGTCCTTCAATCCGAACAACCCGCAGCAATACACGCGCCGCAACTTCGGCTGGCCCAACGCCCTGTTCTCCGAATTCGTGATGACGCAGTTTGAGGGGACCGCACAGATCCCGATGGGCGACACCAGCGACCTCGAGTTTAGGACGGAATAGCCGAATAGCTTCTAAGGCCGATATTATTCTGGGGCTGCAGTGGGGCGACGAGGGCAAGGGCCGCGTCGTCGATCTGTACGCCCAGGACTACGACGTCGTCGCGCGGTTTGCGGGCGGCGACAACGCCGGACATTCGATCGTCGTCGGCGATCGGAAGCTAGCCCTGCGCATCGTGCCGTCGGGGGTCATGCACCCGCACGTGGAGCTGTTCATCGGCGGGGGTACGGTCGTCAACTTGCGCACGCTGTTCGAGGAGTTCGACACGTTGACCGCGATCGGCGTCGACGTCTCGCGCGTGAAACTCTCCGACCGCGCCCACGTCGTGTTTCCGCATCACGTCGAGCGCGACAAGGTTGCCGAGGCCGAACGCGCGCAGGCGCTCGGGACGACCGGCCGCGGCATCGGGCCGGCCTACGTCGATCGCGTCGCGCGGACCGGCGTTCGCGTCGGCGACCTGCTAGCTCGCGATGACACGCCCGAGACGCGGCGGATCGCTCCGCATGTGGTCGACGGCGTGGCGTACATTCACGAGCGCCTCGACGCCGGCAGATGCGTGCTGCTTGAGGGCGCGCAAGGCTCGCTGCTCGACGTGACGTACGGCACGTACCCGTACGTTACGAGCTCGAACACGATCGCCGGCGGCGCCTGCACCGGGCTCGGCATCGGACCGGGGACGATCGGGCGCGTCGTCGGCGTGCTGAAGGCCTACTGCACGCGCGTCGGCGCGGGGCCGTTTCCGTCGGAGCTCCACGACGAGCGCGGCGAACGCTTGCGCCGCCAGGGCGGCGAGTTCGGCACCGTCACGGGGCGACCGCGGCGCTGCGGTTGGTTCGACGCCGTTGCGGCACGCTACGCCGTCGCGCTCAACGGCGCCGTCAGCGCCGTCGTCACGAAGCTCGACGTGCTGAGCGGGCTCGAGCGCATCGGCATCGTCACCGGGTACCGGCTAGGCGCCAAGCCGGTCGGCTTCGCCGATGCGGGCGCGCCCGAGCTTGAGATCGAGTGCGAGGAGTTACCGGGCTGGAGCGAGCCGATCGACGAGTGCCGGCGCATCGCCGATCTGCCGAAGGCCGCCCGCGGCTACGTCGAACGACTGCGCGAGCTGATCGGCGTGCCGATCGAACTGGTCTCCGTCGGCCGGGAGCGTTCGCAGCTGGCTCGTTAGCCTGCCATCGCGGGAGTTTCTCTCGGTATGGCCCCCCGGTTTCGCTTCGCCCTCCAACCGCTTCTCGACCGGCGCAGCCGCATCGAAGAGGAGAAGCAGCATCGCTTCGACCTGCGGCGATGCGAGCGCGACGGCGCGTTGTACGAAGGCGAGCAGCTCGCGGCCGCGCTTATCCAGCGCGCGCTGCGGACGAGCGATGCCGGGAGCCTCGCGGTTTTCGATGCCGCCATCGCGGCGCGCCGGCAGCGCGCCGAGTGGGTCGAGCGAGCCCTGGCAACGGCGCGCCACGAACTGATGGCCGCGCGTCGCGACCGCCGCGCGATCGAAAAGCTGCGCGATCGGCGCCGGCACGCGTTCGAAGAAGAAGAGGCGCGGCGCGAAGAGCTGGAAATCGACGAGGCCAACGCGCGGCGGCGACCGCCGTAAAGCGCGATGCCGTGGAGCTTCTGGGTGAGTTATCTGTTGAAACTGGGCGTCGTCGGAGCGCTGCTCGCGGCGCTCTACGCCGCGGCTCGAGCGCTACGCCGGATGCGCTTCTTCACGCGTCCGGGCCAGCGCAGGATCAGAGTGATCGAGACCGCCGTGGTGTCGCAGCACGCCGCGATCTACCTCCTCGGCGTCGGAACGCGTTGCTTTCTGATCGGCACCGCGGGTGCTTCGATCGCGACGCTGGCGGAGCTCGCGCCGGCAGACCTGCAGCCCGCGGAGACTAGCCGAGACTAGACGTTGAAGTAGCGGAACTGTGCGAGCTTGTTGCCGAGGGTTTCTACGAAGTAGACTTCGCTGTCGTTGCCCAGCGTCATTGCGGTGGGACCGGAGTTCGACGTCGGAACCGGATAGTACAGCACGCGGTGCGATCTGAAGAAGAACTGGCCGATTTTGTTCGCCTTCGTATCCGTGAAGTAGAAGTTGCCGTCGATCCCCTGCACGAGCTGATCCGGCGTCATCGACGCCGCACCCAGCGGATACTCGGCAGTGATGTTGCCCGTCAGGGAGATGCGCGCGATCTGTTTGGCGTGCTGCTCGATGAACCATAGCGCCTTGTCCGAGCCCGGCGCGATTCCCATCGGACGCGATCCCGGGGTCGTCACCGGAAACTCGCTGAGCGGCCTGCCGCTCACGGGAAGGCGTCCGATCGCGTTCGTGCCCGACTCCGTGAACCACAGCGCGCCGTCGGAGCCGTTGGTGATTGAAAGCGGCTGCGCGTTCCCCGTGAGGTGGAACTGCGTGAACTTCACAAACGGCTTCCTCTTGAT
This sequence comes from Candidatus Binatia bacterium, assembly GCA_035544215.1. GTDB lineage: Bacteria > Vulcanimicrobiota > Vulcanimicrobiia > Vulcanimicrobiales > Vulcanimicrobiaceae > Cybelea. Next base: position 176,849 of record DATKHY010000003.1, read on the forward strand.
CTGCTGGATCCGCCAGACGGAGTTCGTTCCCGTGTCGGTCACCCACATGTTGCCGTCCGCTCCGAGGGCGATGCCGACGGGTCGCGCCGCGGCATCGGGAAACGTGTACTCCGTGTAGGGAGGTCCGTTCACCGTGATCTGCCCGACCTTGGCGAGCTTGGTTTCGGTGAACCAGACGTTTAGGTTCGGGCCCGGGCCGGAGGCAATGCCGTTGGGCGTCGAGCCGCGCGAGGGCGTTACGTTTTCGGAGATCTTGCCCGCGAGATTGAGTTGCCCGATTTTACTGGGTCTGGACTCGGTGAACCAGAGGTTGCCGTCCGAGCCGAGCGCGATGCCGAGCGGATCGCTCGACGCGGTGGGGATCGGGTACTGCGCCGTGACCGCCGGCGTCGGAGTCGGAGCCGGCGTCGGTGTGCCGCTCGTGACCAAATTGCCGTAACCGTTTCCGCACGCGGCCAAAAAGCCCACGGTCAGGAAGGCGAGCAGCATGCGCGCCGTTGGCACCAATCTCTTCTCCTCGGAATGGAAGGGGCGATGGATAGCCCTCCGTTATTGGCAGACCGCGCCGTCTTTCCCCCATTCCTAAATATTTAGTTGACAGCCCGGGACCGACCCGCTATGATTCAACTAAATCTTTAGGAGTAACAAGGAGACGACATGACATACAGGGCCGATTCTTCCAGCGCAGAGCTCAGCCGCAGCTCTCGAACCCGGGTGCGGCTGCCCGAGCCGATGGCGCCGACGCGCCTGTTCCAGGGCTGGGGCCCGACGGTCTAGAGGGCGGGCGAATGGCACGACGACGCTCCGCGACGCTGACGGAGGCCGAACTGCGGCTAATGGAGGTGCTATGGCAGCGCGGACACGCGAGCGTCGCCGAGGTGACGGCCTCCCTGCCGCCCCCTCCGATCGCGTATAATAGCGTGCTGACCACAATGCGGATTCTGGAACGCAAGGGCTACGTCGCCCACGAGGAGGCCGGCCGCGCCTTCATCTATCGGCCGCTGCTTGGGCGGGAGGAGGCCGCGGGCCATGCCGTCGGTCACGTGCTCTCGCGTTTCTTCGACAACAGTGCGGGCAGCCTGGCGCTCCGCCTCATTGAGAACGAGCGCCCGTCGGGCGACGAGTTGGCGCGTCTCAAGGCGCTGATCGAGGAGTACGAGGAGGGCGAAAAGTGATAGGCCTGCCGCAAGGCTTCGTGACTGTCGCGAGCGTGCTGTCGGCGATCGTACTCAACGCCCTCTGGCAAGACGCGCTGCTCGTCGTATCGATTTGGATCCTGTTGCGTTTGTGGCCGCGCATCAACGCTGCGACGCGCTACGTCGTGTGGAGTGCGACGCTGATTGCGGCGTTCGTAGTCCCCGTCGCCACCACGCTCTCGTTCTTCGCCGTTCCGCAGCCGGCGCCGGCAGCGGTCGTGGCGACGCAAGCCCCGCACGCGCGCACAAACCTGCCGCGGATACCGGAACGGTCGGGTCGCTCGAGCTCCGAGCGCGTGGCGCGCGCGTCCGAGGCGGGGCCCGCGGTGCCGCGTGTGCCCGAACGCGTGCGTGTGACCATGCCCGCGCCGCTAGCCGTCGCGATCTTCATCACGTGGCTGCTGCTGGCGTCCTACGCGCTCTTCCGGCTGGTCATCGGACTGGTGAGCCTGGAACGGCTCAAGCGCGACGCGTTGCCGCTCCCCGTCGATTATCGCGACGCGATGCCGCAGTGGACCCGCGCGAACAAAGGTGCCCGCGACGTGCGGTTGTGCGTGAGCGACGACACCGACGTTCCCGTGGCCGTCGGGCTGTTCGACGCGATGATCCTCGTCCCGCACACGCTGCTGGACCGCCTGTCGCAGGGCGAGGTCGATCAGATCTGCCTGCATGAGCTCGCGCATCTGCGGCGGGCGGACGACTGGAGCAACGGTTTCCAGCGGCTGCTGATCGCTTTGCTGGGCTGGAATCCGGCCGCGCAGTTCATCGGTCAGCAGCTAGATCTCGAGCGCGAGGTCGCGTGCGACGACTGGGTGCTCTCGTTTGTCGGAATGGTTCGCCCGTACGCGCTCTGCCTAACGAAGATGGCCGAGCGCGCCTCGTGGCCGCGCCATCCGATCCCCGCGCCGGGCGTCTTCGCGACCCGCAAACACATCTCGCTGCGCATCGAACGGCTGCTCGGCGCAGGGCGCAACATCGCGACGAATCTTTCGCTCGCGCCGGCGGCCGCGGCGATCGCCGCCGTCGCTGCACTCGCCCTGGTCATCGGCGTCGTGGCGCCATCGGTCGCTGCTCCGTACGTCGCGAACCCAGAGACGACTGCCGCCGCGCAGGCGCCGAAGGTTGCGGCGAGCGCGGCGCACGCCGCGGCGGCGCCCGCCCGGCAAGTCACACGCACGATCGTGCGCGAGGTGCGCGTGCCGGTGGCAACGACGGCGGCGTCCGGACAGACGACGGCGTCGCATTTCCAAGGTTCCAGCATCACGGTTCCGAGCGTTACCGTGCCGAGCGTGAAGGTGCCCGGTGTTCCGGGCATGACCGTTCCGAAGGTCGTGATTCCGAAGATAACGGTCCCGGGCTACGACTCGAAGCAGCTTGCCGAGACGGTTTCGAAGCAGGTGCGCGCAGGCATCGACTCGGCGCTGGGGCGGCCGGCCGCGTCGGGCGGTGCGAGCAACTGCTCGGGTTGCGACTTCGGCGGCGTCAACTGGTCGGGGCGCGACATGCGCGGCGTCAACTACACCGGCGTTGACCTCAGCGGTGCGAATCTCACCGGAACGAACTTCTCCGGCGGCAGCTTCAACGGCGTCGACTTTCGAAACGCGAACCTGTCGGGTGCGTCATTCCGCAACGCGCGCTTGACCGGCTGCGACTTCTCGGACGCGAATCTCTCCGGCGTCGACTTCCGCGGGGCGCGGCTTTCGGGTTGCCAGTTCACCGGAGCGCAGCTCGCCTCGTCGGAAATGCGCGACGTACTGAACAGCTGCACGGGTTGCGACTTCCGGCGGGCGAACCTGGCCGGACTCAACCTGTCGAACGTGCGCGCCAACGGCGACGATTTCAGCGGCGCCGACTTGCGCGGCGTCAACTTCTCGGGAGCCCTGCTCACCGGGATCGACTTCAGCAACGCAGACTTAAACGGAGCGAACCTGAACGGCACGACGTTCAACGGCTGCGATCTGGAACACGTCGACCTGAGTCACGTCGATCTCTCGAGAGCCAAGATGATCGGCACCGATTTTTCGAACCGACGAAGTCCGCCGGCCCCGCCGCCTCCCTAGTCTAACGCCTTAGCGCGTTAACGCCGCCACTCGGAAAAAATGCCTCGCAGGGTGAGGCCTGGTTTCCTGCGCCCTCTCGATGCCACACGAACGGAGAACGACTGAAATGACTGCAATCTTAGCCGCGCTCTTTGCCCTCTCCGTCGCGGCGAGCAGCGGGCTTCCGATGAACTGCGTCGGATGTTCCTTCGCGGGCCGCGACCTTCACGGCGCCGACCTCTCGGGTGCCGCCTACGTCGGAGCCGATTTCGCGCGCGCCGATCTGCGCAACGCGAGCCTGCGCGGCGCGAACCTCGCGGGCGCCGATTTTAGCGACGCCGACCTGCGCGGAGCGGATTTCCGCGACGCCAGGCTCGCCGGCGTCGACCTCCGCGGCGCGCGCATTCGCGGAGCCAACTTTACAGGCGCGCAGCTGGCGGGCGTCGATCTGCGCGACGCATTGAGCGACGCGGGCGACGCCGAGATCCGTGGCCTGCTCGGACACTGCGCGGGCTGCCAGATGCGCGGCGCCGTCATCGAGGGACGGGATTTGTCGGGCGTTTCGATCCCGGGAAGCGATTTGCGCGGCGCCCGCGCCCGCGGCGTACGCCTTACGGGCGCGGACCTGCAAGGCGTCGACTTCGCCGGCGCGGATCTGCGCAACGCCGACCTGCGCAACGCGCGACTCTGCTACTACAACGACGAGTCGATCGGCTGCGCCGATTTCCGGGGCGCGGACGTGCACGGCGCCGATCTGCGCGGAGCGCTCATCTGCCGCAGCCACAGGGAGTCGAGCCGGTGCGATCCGGTCGACGCAGGCACGCTGCGGCGCTATGCGAAGTCGGCGCTGGACGGCGCGCTGCTCTGATGGTTACGGTGCCGCTAGCGGTGACGCAGACCGCACCCTCGCTGCAGCCAAGTGCTTCAGTCGACGCGTGGAATAAGGCGACGTCGGCGCCGCTCAAGTGGGACGTCGGTCACGCGCGTGCGTCGCAAGACACGACGTTGGTACACGCCACTACCGACGGGAAGTATCTTTACGTCCGATTCGACGCCCAGCAGCACGAACCACTGATGGCCGCCCAACACAGCGACGACACGGTTGCGGGAGGCAGCAACATCAACGGCGGCATCGCTTGGACCGACGACGCCGTTTGGGTGGACCTCTGGCCGACCGGCCCGGCGGGCTTTCAGTACCAGTTCGAATCGAACCCAAACGGCGCGCATAACGAGGCCTCGACCGAAAATACAGCCTTCGCGCCGGAATGGGAATCGCGCGGCGCGGCAACCTCCGCCGGCTACGTCGTGACGATGGCCATTCCGCTGCGCGTCATTCACGGTGCGCATGCAGGTACGTGGCGCGTGCAGTTCGTGCGCTACGTACGCTCGACGGGGGAACTCGACGTCTGGTCGTACGATCAGTCGCAGACCAATCCGGACGATCCGGCTCGTGCTGGGCGGCTCGACGTACCGCTGGTTGCGAAACCGCCGCTGCCCAAGCCGCGCGTCGGCATGTATGCGCTCGGCGAGGTCGCGAGCCGGTCGATCGGCGGCAGCACGTCTCGCGTCGGGACGGACTTTTCGATTCCGGTCACGCAGACGGCGGCAGTTTTCGGCACGCTGCACCCCGACTACTCGAACGTCGAGATCGACCAGCAGTCGATTTCGCCGACCGTCTATCAGCGCATTTACTCGGAGGTCCGGCCGTTCTTCACCCAGGCTGCACCGTATTACAACAACTTCAATTGCGACGTCTGCAGCGGATTTCGAACGATACTCTATACGCCGGCAATTCCAACGCCGTCTCAAGGCTATGCATTCGAAGGGAAGCAGGGAGCATTCGGACTAGCCGGATACGATGCAATAGGCGACGGCCGAAACGACTCGGCCGAGGCGCTGAACTATACTTCGGACGACAATCACTGGAATGCCGCGCTGCAGCATGTGGTCGCCGACGTCCCCGGCGTCGTCGACGTCTCGAACGAGGCCGGCGTGAGCTGGTTCAACGGAAAGTATCTCTCGGGGTATGCGAACTACGCGACCGACCGTGGAACTAACGTGCTCGATCCTTCGCAAGGCAACTGGCTCGACGCGGGCGGCGGCTTCATCAGCCAGCAGTATGCGCTCTTCGGCTCCTACCGCGACGTGGGGACCTACTTCAACCCCGTCGACGGCTTCGATTCCCATCCGGGCATTCGGGGTTATGGCCTCTACGGTGCGCGGGTGTGGACGTTTGCGCCCAAGGATTTTTTATCGTCGATCGGCATTTCGGGTTTCATGGACCGCTACCAGGGAACCACGACTCCCGGCGTCGCGCAGAGCGATAACCAAGTGCTGGTGGATTTCCTGACCAAAGGCACGGTTGACCTTCAGCTCTATTCGGGATCGGATTACTGGCGCTTCGGCTCTGACCTCACGCCGATCTCGCAAAACGCCGGCTTTAGCCTTACGTATCACAGCGGTATGCAGAATAACCTCAACAATTTTCCGACCCACGGATCGTCGGCGACGCCGACGTCGATTCAATGGTACACGGGAAATTACGGCATCGGCGGCCGCCTCGACACGTGGTTCCGTAACTCGACGATTCGCGTCGGCAACCGCGGCGCGCTCACGCTGACGCTCGACGATACGGCCCAATATTTCCACGCGGGATCGCCGAACATCCAATGGTTCGAAGAAATCGCCTACGCGTACCAGATGAGCGCGAATTCGTCGTTTGCGATCGGCGTACGGCGCGTGGTCGGCTATCCGCCGCAGCCCAATGGCGGCGGCAATTGCGCAGGATCGTGCTCGAACATCTCGATCGCCTACCATCTACGTTTGCGCCGGGCCGAGATCTACGCCGCCTACGGCAATCCGAATACGCTGATCACGGTGCCGCAGGCGATCTTCAAGCTGATCTTCTATGCCGGCGGCGAGAAGGGGACGTGAAACCGTTCGGACCCAGGCTCGGTATGAGGGGCATGCGCCTTTTCGCTTCCATGACGTTGGCTTGCGTACTCTGTCCCGTTGCCGCCTCCGCGGCACCGGTCGCGCCGGAGGACCTCTTTAAGCTCACGTTGTTGAGCAACGCGGCGATCTCGCCCGACGGGCGCCTCGTGCTGGTGGAAGCGTCGCGAATGAACGGTCCCAAAGACACGTACGACCGCTCGATCGAGTTGGTGGACGTAACGAGCGGTCAGCGCAAGCACAACGTCACGAAGCATCTGGGGGACGGAGACTACGCTTGGATGCCGGACAGCCGCAGCTTCGTGTTCGTGCGGACCGTCGAGAAGCAGAAGCCGCAACTGTACCGCTACACCATCGCGGGGGGCACCGTCGCGCTGCTCACGCACTCAACCGACGGCGTCTCGGCGCCGGTCGTCGACCACGCCGGAGATCGGATAGCGCTCACGGTCACCGCGACCGATCCGTCTCCTAACGCGCAGGTCGACTTCGCGAAGGCCGGCTTCACGCCGAAGTCCTCGCAGCGCAAGAGCGACATCGCGGTGATCGACTCCCTGTTCTTCGAGGCCAACGGTCAAGGCTACACCTACCGTCAGCATCAGCACATCTGGGTCGTGGACGCGGATGGGTCGCATCCGAAGCAGCTTACCTCGGGCAAATACTCCGAGAACTTCGACGACTGGTCGCCCGACGACCGGACGATCCTGTTCGATTCGCTACGCTACGACTCGGTCGACGGCGGCCCCAGCGACGTCTACACGATGCCGGCGACTGGTGGCCCCATGCAGAAAGTGGCGTCGCCGCTGCCGGCCAATAACGGTGTCTTCTTTAGCGCGAACAATCGCGAGGTCTTCTTCCTGAGCGGCGGCATTCAGGACGCTGCCGAACGCCCCGCGCTCGTCGTCGCGAACCTGGACGGCTCGAATCGCCGCGTTTTGGTGGAGCGCGACGCAGTGGGCTGGGGCGATACGCTGCTGGGCGATATGAAGGAAGGCGGCGGATTTTGCGGGTGGCGGCTTCCGGACGGAAAGCGCGCGCTGCTCAACATGGACGGCGCCGGCTACGCCAACTTGCAGACGTTAGATCTTTCGAGCGGCGACTTCCGGCCGGTCACTCCCGCCCGGGGCGAGGCCTGGTCGTGCTCGATCTCGCGCGACGGAAGCCGCGTCGCGTATCTGTATAGCGACTTCACGCATCCGGCCGATGTGTACGTCGCCGACCTGGGCGGCGGCACGCCGCGCGAGGTCACGAACGTCAATGCGGCCTACCTCGCAAGCATCACGCTTTCGCAGCCGCGCGAGTTTGCGGTGAAAGATTCGGCCGGATTCACCGTGCAGGCCTGGTTCATGCCCGCGACCGGCGGCGCGCCGAACGCCATGCATCCGACGCTGCTCGACATCCACGGCGGACCGGAGACGCAGTTCGGCGATACGTTCTTCCACGAGTTCCAGCTGTATGCATCGGAGGGCTACAACGTCGTCTTCTCCAATCCGGTGGGCAGCACCGGGCACGGTCACGCCTTCGAGGAGGCGCTCGAGAGCAACTACGGCGACGCGATGTTCGCCGACGTCCAGGCGGTAATGGATGCGGTCGTGCAGCGGCCCGATGTCGACGCGACGCGCCTGGCCGTGCTGGGCGGATCCTATGGAGGATACGCGACGCTGTGGGTGATCTCGCACACCGATCGCTACAAGGTGGCCGTCGCCGAGCGCGCGGTCAGCAACGTGCGCACCGAGAACCTGACCGCGGACTTTGCCGCGAAGAACGGCCTAGGCGGCGGCTACTACAACTGGGGGCCGCCGTGGGATCCAGCCAGCACGGACTACGCGCGCTTCTCGCCGCTCACATACGTCGCCGACGTGCACACGCCGCTGCTGATCCTGCACTCCGACGACGACACCCGCGCGCCGATCGACCAGACGCTCCAGGAATACACCGCGTTGAAGATCCTCGGGCGCACCGTCGAGTACGTCGCGGTACCCAACGAAAACCACGACCTGTCGCGCACCGGATCGCCGATCCACCGCGTCGAGCGCCTCAACCTCATCCTCGACTGGCTGCAGAAGTACGTTTAACACGGCACTGACCGTCACAGGCAGGTGTCGTCGGGCGTCGTAGCAGTAAGGATACACGCTTTGAAAGCCGCCCTTGCCATGTTGACGGGCGTGCTGGCGCTCGGCGCCAGTCCGTCACCGCCGCCGACGATCTACCAGGTGGTTACGCGCCCCTTATGCGCGCAGCTGCACGACCGCATCGCGCCGGCGATCGGCATGATGCTGCAGAACGATTCGACGATCAGGAAGGGCCCGGATTACTTCAAGGAATACAACACCGGCTCGCTCTACGGGTCGGGGCCGAGCACAAAGAGCGATCCGGTCAATAGCGATCCGGGAAGCGGCACGTCGAACTCGTCACAGAACATCGCGCTGCTCGGGATGGAAAACCTGATCCGCCCCATTGCCAACAACATCATCGCGATCCAAACGCTCCTCGATAGCCCGCAGCTCACCCAGGGAACGGGACAAAAGGACGACGACAAGCGCTTGGGCGAGATCCGCGCGAAGCTGCTGCATGCGCTTGCCGCGCAGAGCGCGTCGCTGGATATCATCAGCGGGTTCGTCGACACTCAGCAGATGGCGGACCTGCAGCACGCGGGCGAGGGCTACATCAGCTCGATCAGCTCACCCGATAGCCGCAACGCGAGCATCTCGACGCCCGCTCCCAATCCGCTCGAGGCCAATCCGAACTACGCGGGCCTTGCGCCGAATCCGTACGCGATCGATCCCGCCTCGATTCCGGGCTTGACGCTCGGCTACAACCCGGTGACGCGGCTGCAGGGCGCGCTGACGTGGACCATTTCGGAGGCTCAAACGCGCGAGAACGAAGCGGCCAAGGCCGTCATGGCTAGTGCCGTCTTGTGCGGCAACGCGCAGCCGACACCGACGCCATAATCGTCTTCATGTAGCGTTCATGCGGCTGCGGTAGCATCGGCCGCATGGACCTCGCCAAGTTCGGGCTGCGGCACGAGCGCCTCGTCGTGTTCGTCGTCGCCGTGCTGACCGTGCTCGGCATCTACGCGTACTCGACCATCCCCGCGGGCATCTTTCCGCTCATGACGTTCTCGCGGATCGACGTGGTCGCGGACGCCGGCAATCTGCCTCCCGGCCAGGTGCGCGTCGCGGTCGCCGTTCCGCTCGAGCGCGCGTTCCAAGGCCTTCCATCCGTCGCGCGCGTGTTGACCACCTCCGCTCAAGGCAATGCAGAGTTCGTCGTCGAGTTCGATCCCCGCACTTCCGTTCAAGCCGACTTGACATACGTCGATCAGGCGATCGCGCAGAATCGCTCGCTGCTTCCGCCGGATACTAACATCCAGACGAACATCATCAATCCCAACAGCGAGCCGATCGCGTCCTACGCACTCACCTCCGACGGCATGTCGCAGACGCTGCTGCACGAGTTCGCGCAGCAAGCCATGCTGCCGCGGTTCTACGGTACGGCCGGCCTCGCGCGTGTGACGGTCGCCGGTGGACCGGAGCGAGAATATCATGTCGAGCTCAATCCGGCAGCGCTCGCGCAGTACGGCCTGACGGCCGACGACGTTGCGCAAGCGCTCGGGCAGGCCACGAGCGTGACCGCCGTGGGCCTGCGCGACGCGCACTACGTGCGCAACGTGCTCGTGGTCGACGCCGGCATCGCGAGTGCGGAAGCGTTGGGGCGCGTGACGGTGCCGGCGCCGCACGGCGATCCTCAGCCGCTCTCCGCGCTCGGCAGCGTCGAGCTCGGCGTCGCGCCGAAATCGTCCGAGGTCAGCTTTGACACGCAGCCTTCGGTGATCCTGAGTTTTTACGCGCTGCCGCAAGCCGACGCCGTGAAGATGGCAAACGAGGTCGCGGCGCGCGCGGCCGATATGCGCAGCTCGCTGCCGGCCGGGGTTGCACTCACGAAGTTTTGGGACCAGACGGAGCTGGTGAAGGAGTCGCAGGCATCGCTGCGCGACGCCATCCTGATCGGTGCGCTGCTCGCGATCCTCGTGATCTTCGTCTTCCTGCGCAACCTTCGCATGACGCTCGTCGCGGCGATCATCATCCCGATCGCGATGGCCATCGCGATCTTCGCGATCGGGCAGGCGCACCAGACGCTGAACCTGATGACCATGGGCGGCCTTGCGGTCGCGGTCGGGCTGATCATCGACGACGCGATCGTCGTCATCGAAAACATCGCGCGTAACCACCGCGAGCATCCCGAGAAGGGGATGCGCGAGACGGTCGCGTTCGCGATGGGGCAGATCGGCCCGGCGATGGCGGCGTCGACAGCGACGACGGTCGTCGTGTTCCTTCCGCTCGCGCTCCTAACCGGCGTCAGCGGATTCTTCTTTCGCGCTCTGGCGCTGACGCTAGGCTCCGCGCTGATCGTGTCGCTCGCGCTCGCGCTGTTCGTAGCGCCGGTCCTCGCGATGTGGCTCGTCCGCCCGCGCGACCGCGACTTGGAAGAGCGCGGCGTCGTTCCGGCGATGCTGCGCCGCTACGAGCCTGCGCTGCGCTGGGCGCTCGAGCACCGGCGGCCGGTTTACGTTGCAGCCGGCGGCGTGCTGGTCGTGACCATCGTGCTGCTCGTCGCCCTGCCGAGCGACTTTCTCCCCAAGCTCGACGAAGGCCAGTTCGAAGTAAACTACACGCTCCCGGTCGGCACCAGCCTGCAGGCGTCGGACGCCGGTGCGCGCCGCATGGAGCAAATCATCCAGCGCGATCCCGCGGTCAGCGCCGTCGGACGCTGGACCGGCGTAGACACCAACGGCTACTCGCCGACGCCGCAGAACGTCGGCATCCTGCGGGTCGCGCTCAAGCCGCCGGGCCAGCGGCCCGGCTATCCCGAGGTCAGCGACCGGCTGCGCGAGCTGGTGGCCGCTGCGATCCCGTCCGCGGACGTCAGCTTCCATCAGATTCTCGAGGACATGATTAACGACGTGTCGGGAGTTCCCGCGCCGCTCGAGGTTTCGCTCGAGGGACCGGATCAGACGACGCTGGTGAGGTATGCCGATCGCGTCGCATCATCCATCGCCGCGGTCGGCGGCGTCACCGACGTGTACTCCGGCGTCGTGTACACCGACCCGACGATTCGCATCGAGCCGGACGCGCGCGCGCTCGCCGCCCTCGGCTGGCAGCAGCGCTCGCTGGCCGACGCGCTCTCGGCGCAAGCCCAGGGCACCGTCGCGGCAGACCTCCCCGGCCCGGTCAACTTGATTCCGGTTCGCGTGGCCGTTGCCGGCGAGCCGTTCGGACAAGACGCCGCCGGAGTCGCGACGCCGAACGGTCCGGTCGCGCTGCCGTCGCTCGCGCGGCTCGCGCCGCCGCGATTGGCGACGACGATCTTCGAGCAAAACGGCGCGCGGCTCATTCGCATAACCGCAACGATCTCCGGCGCGCACCTCTCGTCGGTTGTCTCGGGCATACGCCGCGCGCTGGCGCGCACGCCGCTGCCGCCGGGATATCACGCGTCGATCGGCGGCGAGTACCAGGAACAGCAGCAGTCGTTCCGCGAGTTCGCGATTGTAATTCTCATCGCCGTCGTGCTCGTCTTCACCGTCATGCTCGCGACCTTTCGCTCGTACCGGCTGCCGCTCGTCATCCTTACCGCCATTCCGCTCGCGCTGATCGGCGTTGCCCTCGGCCTCTTCATAACGGGCACCCCGTTCAACGTGTCGTCGTTCATGGGTCTGCTGCTGCTCGTCGGGATCGTCGTCAAGAACGGAATCCTGCTCATCGACGTCGCGAACAAGCGGCGCCAGGCGGGCGATTCGGTCGAAGATGCGCTGGTGATCGCGGGGCGAACGCGCCTGCGCCCGATCGTGATGACGACCTTCGCCGCGATCGGCGGGCTGCTGCCGCTGGCCTTCGGCATCGGCGCCGGCTCCGCGATGGAGCAGCCGCTCGCCATCGCGGTCATTGGCGGCCTCTCCACGGCGACGGCGTTCACGCTCGTGTTGATCCCCGTGCTGTATGCAGGTTTCGCGGGAAAGCGAGAGCTCGCGTGATTTCTCTGCTCGGCGCCCTCTTCGTCTTCGCGCAGCTGTCGCTGCACGACGCGCAAACGGACGCGCTTGGGGCCTCGCCGGACGTGGCCGCCGCGCGGGCCAGGGTCGCGGAGGCGCAGGCGCGCTACGACGAGGCGCGTGCGACGCTCGGTCCGGCGCTCGTCGCGAACTACAATCAAGTGCCGCAAGCCGGCCCCACCAACAACAGCGTCGTGACACAGCGTTTAACCACCGTCGGTGCGCAGTGGACGGTAGGCGACCTCTTCGCGTACGTCCCCGCGGTCGCCCAGGCCGGCGCTGCGCTGCGCGCTGCGCAGCAAGATCTCGGCGACGCCGAGCGCACCGAGCGGACCGCCGTCATAGGGGCCTATTACGCGGCCCTGGGCGCGCGTGCGACCCTGCATGCGCGCGACGACGAGCTTGCGACGGCGCAGGCACAGCTGCGCGCGGCGCAGATACGTTTCGGCGCCGGCGACGCGCCGCGCTTGGACGTGGTGCGCGCGACCGTCGCGGTCGCGGCCGCCCAGTCCGACGTGGCGCGTGCGCAGGCGGACGTCGAGAACACCGGCGCGGCACTCGCGCTCGAAACCGGCGTCGATTCCGGTTCGCTGGAGACGATGGCGCCGGCCAATCTCGCTGCACCGCCCCTCGGTATCGGCGTGCCGGAGGCGATTTCCCGCGCGCTCGCGGCGCGTCCCGACGTCGCCGCGGCACGCGCCAACATCGCGGCCGAGGAACACGCGGTGGGCGTCGCGCGGCGCTCCGGCTGGCCGTTGGTGACGGTTTCCGGAGGCTACACGCACGGCGTCGATACCGGCATCCCCGTATCGGGCGCGAGCGCGACGGTCGACGTATCATTGCCTCTGACCGGTGCGGCGCACGACCGCGTCGCACAGGAGGAGGCTCGTCTGGCGCAGGCTCGCGCGCAATTGCAGAAGGTCGAACGCGGCGTCGAGCTCGAGGTTGGCACGGCCGTGCGCGAATATCGCGCGCAGAGCATCGCGCTGAACGCTTCGCAGAATGCGCTGCAGAGCGCGCAAGCCGAGCTGCAAGCGGCGCAGATCGGTTACCGCAGCGGCGCGACGGCGAGCCTCGATCTGGAGGCCGCGCGCAGCGCTTACGTGGCAGCCCTGGTAACGCAGATCTCGGCGCTCTACGCGCAAGCTCGCGCGCGCGCCGCGCTAAGCTTGCTCTTGGGCGACGCTAATGACTAGGGGACGCTGGCTCGTCGTCGCGGTCGTGGCCGTGGTGGCCTTGGTAGCCGCGGTCGCGCTACGCAGGCAGGCGTCGCAACCGGCGCAGACGGCAGGACCGGCCGTCGCGCTCGCGACGGTGCGCTACGGTGACTACGCCGTCGTTTTGGACGAGTCGGGTTATGCGGGCGCGCCGGCCGGTACGACCGCGCAGCTCGCGTTTGCCAACGCGGGAGTCTTAGGCGACGTCTACGTGCGCGTCGGCCAGCGCGTCACCGCCGGCGAGTTGCTGGCATCGCTGGACACCCGAGCCCTCGCGCTCGATGCGGAGCAGGCGCGCGCCGAGGCGCAGGCCGCGGCGGCCGGATACGGCGGCGGAAGCGTTCCCGCGGCGGCGGTGACGGCGGCGCGCGAGCGCGTGCGCGCAGCGGCGGAGCGCAGCGCGGCCGACCGCGCCGCGGTGGTACGCGCGCAGCGGCTCTACGACGCCGGCGTTGACGCGCTCAAAGACGTCGAGGGGGCGCGGGCGCAGCTCGCCGCCGACGAAGCCGCGACGACGACCGCTGCGGCCGACCTTCGCGCCGCGAGCTCGCAGCCTTCGGTCGTATCGGCGGAGGTGCGCGCCGCCTCGGCGCGTGCGGCCTCGGCCGATTTTCTGCTCGGTCAGGGAACGCTGATCGCGCCGACGAGCGGCTACGTCACCGCAGTCTACCACCGCGCCGGTGAGGCGGTCGATTCGACGAAACCGATCGTCGCCATCGGACCGCCGCAGAACGAGGTGACGCTTAGCGTTCCGGGGACGGACGCCGCGCAGATTGCGGTCGGAAACCCCGTGGAGCTGCGCGTCGCCGGAACCGCCGGCGCGAACGGCGGGCACATCATCGCGGTCGTTCCCGCGGTGAATCCGCAGACGCAGACGGCGACCGTCGTCGTCAGCGCCGGCCGAAGCGCGGCCGTTGCGGGCACTGCGGTCCGCGCGCGCATCACGGTCGCGCACGTTCGCGGACTGCTCGTTCCGGAGAGCGCGATCGTCGAGGATCCGCAGAAGGGTGAGAGCGTGGTGTTCGTGCAACAGCGCAAGCCCGACGGTAGCGCGACGTTCGTGCAGCGCACCGTGCGAATCGCGCACGAGGACGGGACGACCGCGCAGATTGCGTCGGGCGTTACGGCCGGCGATCGAATCGCGGCGCAGGGCGCCTTCGAGCTGCTCGCGCCGTCCGGCGATTAGCGACCCGCGCTTTCGTACTTTGCGGCGCTGAGCGCGATCGTCACGATCGCGCCGCCGCGCTCCGCGTTCGCGAGCTCGAGGCTGCCGCGGTTCGCCTCGACGATCGTTCGCGCGATCGCCAGGCCCAGGCCCGTTCCGCCGCGCGGATGCGCGGTGTCGCCGCGCCAAAAGCGCTCGGTCGCGTGCTCCAGCGCGTCGGGCGAGAAGCCGGGGCCGTCGTCCGCCACCTCGATCGTGACCGTGCTCGCGTTGCAAAACGTTCGCAGTCGAACGGTACCGTCGTTGCGGCCGTACTCGATCGCGTTGTGCACGACGGCGAGCAGCGCGCGCTCGAGCGTTGCACGATTGGCTCGGGCGAGTACCGCGCCAGGGGTCTCAACGCGCACGACCATCCCGCGCGTCGCAGCCGCGGGGCTCACGCGCTCGCCGAGATCCCGCACGAGCTCGCTGGCGTCAAGGGTCTGCTGGCGGTGCGCGTCGACCTCGGCTCGCGCCGCAGCCAGCAGCTCGTCAATCAGTTCTTCTAATCGCGCCGACTCGCGAGCGATGGACGTCAACGCAGCGCGATATTCGTCGATCGTGCGCTCGCGGCGTAGCGCGAGCTCGGTCTCGGCGCGCAGCACTGCGAGCGGTGCGCGCAGCTCGTGCGACGCATCGGCGACGAACCTGCGTTCGCGTGAAAACGCCGACTGCAGGCGATCCAGCATGCGGTCGAACGACGCGCACAGCCGCCCGAGCTCGTCCTTGCCGTCCGCTCGCAAGCGCCCGGAAAGATCGTTGCCTTCGATACGCTCCGCGAGCGACGCGATTTCACCGACCGGCGCGAGTACGCGGGCTGCCACGCGGCGCGACACCACGATGCCGAGCGCGATCAGGAGCAGGCCCACTGCGATGGAAACGATCGCCGCGTTGCGATCGAACTCGTCGATCCACGTGTCGGACTGCCAGACGGTTATCGCGCCGTAGGTTTGGCCGGCGCGCGCAACCCTGACGCTCGCGGTCTGCAGGCTTCTGCCCGCCGCGCCGGTGGGAAGCGGGTCACCGGCGACCTGCGTGCCGGCGGTGTCATACACCGCAAAAGGCGTGTCGGCGTGCAGCGCCCCGAGAGCGCGCAGATCGCTCGGATCGAGCGAGATACGGCCGTGGTGGATGTCAACGGCGGTGGCGATCGTCTGCGCGTCGGAGTGCAGCCGGGCGTGTAATCCGAAGCGCAGAGTGCGGTCGAGCGCGACGATCGAGAGGGTCGCGAACAGGGCGACGGTGATGGCGACGATCGCCGCGACGGTGATCGTAAAGCGTGTCCGAACGCTCAATCCGGAATCTCGAGCCGATAGCCGAGTCCGCGGAGCGTGTGCAACAACTGAGGCTCGCCGTCTTCGGTGAGTTTCTTGCGCAATCTTCGAGCGTAGACGTCGAGAACGTTGGAGACGCGGTCGCTGTCGCGATCCCAGAGCCGGTCTTCGAGCATCCGGCGCGTGACGGTGCGGCCCGCGTTGCGCATGAGCGTCTCCAGGAAGAGGCTCTCCTTCGCGGTCAGCATGAGGTCGCGCTCGCCGCGATGCCCCTGGCGAGTCTCGGCATTAAAAGTTAGATCGCCCGTCTTGAGGATCGTGTCGATACGATTCGGCGGACGGCGCGCGAGGGATCGCAGGCGCGCGCCGAGCTCGTCGAAGGCGAACGGCTTGCGGAGGTAGTCGTCGGCGCCGGCGTCGAGTCCCGCGACGACGTCGGCCGCCCCGTCGCGCGCGGTGAGAATGAGCACAGGAAGGTGATTGCCCGCCGCGCGGATCCTGCGCAGGATCGAGAGCCCGTCCTCGCGCGGCAGGTTTAGGTCGAGTACCAGGGCATCGTAGCTCGCGGCCCCCAGGTACTCGTCGCAGTCGCGGCCGTCGGGGAGCGTATCGACGATGTACCCGTCCTCAGATAGTCCGCGCCGTACCAGCGCGCGCAGCGGTTCGTCGTCTTCGATGAGCAGAAGCTTCACGGGTTCCACTTCAGCCGTTGGACCCAATCGCCCCGGGTGTCGGAGAAGACGACCCAGACGTCGTTCGTCGCTTCGTCGATACTGACGGTATGGAGGCCCTGGTGCCCCGTATCGAGGCGACCGACGACCCGCGGGGCGGCGCCCTTCTTGACGGCAACGACCGTGACGATGCCGCGCCCGGCGCACACGACTAGGTCGCCGCGCGAGCCGGTGCCGCATTGATCGATGTGCGGCTGCACTGCGACGTCGCCGACGTGCGTACCCTCGGGGGTGTAGGCGGAGAGCACGCCGTTGGCGCCGCCCACGATCACCTGATCGGCGGAAGGCGAGAACGTCAGCGGATGGTTGTCTTGCATCTGGGGCGTCTTGACCGTCTTGACCACTTTGAGCGTCGCCGGATCGATGACGGCGAATCCGCCCCCGTTGGCGAGGTTCTGGTACAGCACGCCGGTCTTCGGATCGACCGCCGGCGACTCGAGGTCGTCGGCGGGCATTGCGATCGTCGCGATCTGCTTCATCGTCACCGCGTCGATCACGTAGACGGAGCCGCCGCCGTCCTGGTCGGCATAGATGCGCCGGTGCGACGGATCGTACGCGATCGCATCGATGTCGCCGGGAACGTTGACGCTGCCGGCCACCTTCGCCGCCGACGGATCGACCTTCGAGACGGTCCGATCGGTGCCGTTGCCGGTGAACACCACGCCCGTGCTCGGATCGACGGCAACGCCGTGCATCGGCCCGACATCGACCTGCGCGGTCACCTTTCCGGTGCGCGTGTCGACGATCAAGAGGCGGTCGCTGCGCGTGTGCGCGGCGTACGCGCGGTGGCGCGCCTCGTCGACGGTGACGTAGTCGAAGCCGCTGAAGACCTGAACCCGCTGCGGCGGGGCGGCTACCGTGATCGGCATAGTGACCTCCTTACTTTGACGGGCGCGCCCGCAGGGGGCGCGCGTTGAAGTTGGCCGGCGGCGCGGACGGCGCGTTGGGAAGCGTGACGGGCGTGATGCCCAGCGAGGCGCAGCTCATGGCCGGCGGAAACGCGTTGACGACCGAATCCTCGATCTCTGCGTTCGCGGCCGGAATCGGAGTGGCCGCTCCGGCCAGGCGCGCCGGATCGAAGCCGCTGACAAGATCGCTAAGGGCCGCATCGGCGTCGCGCGGACCGCGCGGCAGATAGGCCTTTTCCTCCGGCAGCGACGCGAGCGGCGGCACGTCAAAGAGCGTTTCGGCGAATTTGAGGATCGACGTCTGGTCGCCCGCGTCGTGCACCACGGCTCCGTCGCGCACAAAAGGCGAGATGAGGATCAGTGGCAAACGCGGGCCGTCGCCGCAGGGCCGCTGGTCGGCGCACTGCCCGAACTGCGGCGGCGGGACGTGATCGTAGTAGCCGCCAGGATCGTCCCATGTGATGATGATCGCGGAGTCGTTCCAGTATGGGCTGCGCGCGATCGCGTTGACGAACGTGGCCACGAAGGCCTCGCCGACCTGCGCGTCGCTGTCGCCCGCGCCGGGATGGTCGTCGTCGCCGCGATAGTTGGCCTGCACGTAGGGGTCCGTATTCGCCGGCTTCCAGCCGAACCGGTTCTGCGAGCCACCCTTGATGTAGAAGATGCCACGGTCGGGGAGCGTGGCGCTTTGGAGCGCCTGGAGCATGGCGTGAACCTCGTGCTCGTTTTTCCAAAAGACGTCGTTCTGCCGCAGATATCCGAAGTATTGCGGCGCGTTGTGATGCGTCTCGTAGCCGGGCAGCGCCTGAGTGGGCGAAATGTACCCCTCCTGATACCAGCCCCAGGGGATCGGCGCGCGTCCGCTGGTCACGACCGCCCCGAGATCTTTGGCGACGCCCTGCGTCTCGTTCGTCGCCTGGGTGGCGTCGACGCCGGCCAACGCCAGCATGAGGGTCGCGTAGCGCTGCGATATCTGAAGCTGTTTGTCGCTCTCGGAGTACGGGCCGTAGGCGGGATCCAGATCGTTGGTGACCGGCACGCCCGGCCCCGCTTCGTTCGCGGCGGTCGCGCTTTGCGGATCCCGCGCCCATTGCGTCTCGCCTGCTTGACCCGCGATCAACTCGATCGCCGACGGCGTCGACGGGGCTATGATTGCGCTGAAGATCCGGTCATAGAGCGCGAACGACCGCGCGTACTTCCAGAGGTAGGGAATCGTGTCGCAGTCGTAGTGCGCCATAGTGAGTAGGCCGACGTCGCGGGCGCCGGCCGGACCGAACCTGCGCTGCGAGACGCCCTCTTGGGCCGACACGAACGCATCCATCTTTCCGCCGTTCATCTTCGAGTAGACCATCGCGCGCGACTGGGACGGGGACTCGGTGTCCGGATCGGTGATCCGAAACGGCGTCACCCAGTTCTTTCCGATCGGATCGTATTGGCGGAAACCGTGGGCCTGCGCCTGGGTCGATGCGAGGTTGTCGCTTCCGGGAAAGGTCCCGAAGTAGTTATCGAATGAGTGGTTCTCCTGATAGATGATGAAGACGTGTTTGACGCGGGCGCGTAGCGCCACGAGCACGTCCTCCTGACCGGCGGCTACGGTTGAAGGCGCGAGCGTCAGCGCCGCGAGTAGAAGCAGCATCCGTTCATCGTAGGGCGCCGATATGAACCCAAGATGAAGCGCGTTCTTATGGGTTTCTTTAAGGGCGGCATAACGCATTCATAAGATTCGTGCGGCATTGTCGAAACATGCGCTCCGCACGGTTTCTGCTTGTGCTTCTGTTCCTGCAATTGGCGGCGGCGCCGGTCGTGGCCGCCGCCGGAATAACGATATCGGGGAGAATTCTCGAGACGCAGGGTGGCCTTCCCGTCCCCAACGCCCAGGTCGAGCTCGACCGCAGCGGCCAGCGAGTCGCCCTCACGACGACCGATGCCGACGGCACGTTCCGCATCGGCGGCATCCCCGCGGGGACGTACGTGGTCCTGATCCGCGCGAACGGCTACGAGTCCACGCGGCTCGCGCCCGATCTGCTCGTGACCAGCGAGGCCGCGAGCGTCTCCTTTCAGATGGCGATCAGCCGCCAGCGCCAGGGCCTCAAACAGATCGGCTACGTCTTGGCCGGCGGCCGGACCGCGCTGCAGACCACCACGACGATCAACACGCACATCGACACCTCGCTGTTGCAAAGCGAGAATTTCCAGCGCCTGGGTGACGTACTGACGACGGTTCCCGGCGTCATCACGTCGACGAGCTCGTCGGTCGGCGACGATATGACGCTGTCGATCCGCGGCTACGATCCGACGGAGACCGCTACGCTGCTGGACGGACACCCCATCGGCCCGATCGGCGCGTTCGGTAACGGCTACAACTACAACGTCTCGCCGTTCTGGGGGCTGAGCGGGGCGGACGTCGTGTTCGGCTCGGGCGCGACCGGGTTGTTCGGCGCGACGACGATTGCGGGCGCGGTGAACTTCCTAACGATCAATCCCACGCAGGGCAATCACTTCTCCGTTACGCAGGGCGTCGGGAGCGACAACAAGGCGATGACCGGGCTGCTCGGCACCGGAACGATCGGCAAGCTCGGCTACGCCATCGCGTGGGGCTCGCAGGGCACGACCGGCAACTTCCCGGGTGGGTACATTCAGCAGACCGCGCTCTTGCAGACCAGCGTCGTCAACCCCGGCATCGGGGCGCCCTACCGCCCATCGGCCAACGCGAGCCCGCCGCCCCCCGACCTGACCCACGCCAACGCCTACAACCAGGTCAACTACTATCCGGTGAGCGGCGGTTACGTGCAGCGGAACTTCGTGGGCAAGCTCGTCTACAGCTTCTCGCCGAAGACGACGCTGCAGTTCACGGCGTATTCGGCCAACGACTGGTCGAACTCGACCGGCGAGGGCGACAACGACTACGAGACTTACCCCTACGTGCTCTACGGTGCCGAGCAGACGCTCGCGGCGATCAAGGCGAGCGGCGGGCGCAACACGATCCTCGTCAACGGAGCGCCGCGCACGTGTCACGACAGCATCGCGGTACTCGTGGACAGCCGGGCCGGCTACACGTGCATGACGCCGGCGCAGTACGCCGTCAACTTCTACGGGCCGTTCGGCGGCAGCATCGACCGCTGGCGCACTCTCGGCAACCAAGACTACGACGCGCGTGCCACGCAGCAGCTCGGGGCCGGAACGATCACGCTCGAGGGGTTCGTCGACGCATACAACTACAACGCGCAGAAGGGGCCGGGCGCGCCGATCGGTCCGTACGGACCGGGCCCCGACTTCCTCAATCTCTATAGCAATCGCGGATACTTGCTGAGCGACGACTTCGCGATGTCCAAGAACGACTTCGGTTTCGGCTACAGCTGGCTGCACCAGTCGAACACCAACGGGCAGTTCCCATACTCGCTCCCCAACGGCGTGACGTACAACACCTTCGGGAACAACCCCCCGCTCTATCTCGCGACGGCGAGCTACTTCGTGCGCGACGCGTGGACGCCGAGCGACAAGTTCTCCGCGTTTGGGAGCATCTGGCTCCAGCGCTCGCTGGACACGCGCTCGACGCACTTCGATCCGCGCCTCTCCCTCATCTTCCGGCCGGATCCGAGGGACGTCATCCGGCTCACCGGCGGCCGCTCGTTTAGCGAGCCGGATCCGGCGCTGATCGCGTTCGCGCCGCCGGTCTATGGCGCGCCGTCGAGCATCAACTGCCCGGCGACGACGAGCGGGACCGGTGCGCTCGTGGCCATCGCCTCCGTAGCCAACCCGCAGCTCCAGCCGGAGACGGCCGAGGACCTCGAGCTTGCGTACGGGCATCGCTTCAACGCTACGACCAACATCCAGGCCGACGTCTATCAGTCGCTCGAGAGCCAGGCGCTGCTGAACGGCAACGTCTCGATCGTCGGCTTCCCGGGCATCACGGTGCCGCAGAACTACATCGACAAGGCGCTGCAGCGGCTAAGCTCCTGCCCCGGCCTCAACCCGACGGAGAGGAATCTGGCGTTCACGACGACCTACAATGCGTCGTCGGCGCGCTATCGCGGCATCGTGCTCTCGAGCAACATCGGAATCACGCGCAACATAGGCATCAACGCGTCGTTCGACGTGCAATCCGCTTCTTACATCGGGATTCCGCAAGACATACTGCTCGCCAACACCGAGCTGATCGACGGCGGGCAGATCGCACGCATCCCACTGCGGCAAGGGACGGCGGGCATCTACTATCAGGACAACCGCGAAGGCATCGGAGCGCGCCTGGACGCGACGTACATCGGCGCGAACAACTCGTGGAACCGCAACCCGTTCTGGTTCGCGAATGCCAGCATCTCGAAGTCGAGCGGCCCGGTGACCGTCAACCTGGGCGTTTACAACCTCTTCAACAGTGTCGCCCAGCAGTTCGGGTACATCGGCTACGGCGTATATGTACCGCAGAACTTCTATGGCCTCGCCGCGCAGGGCGGGGCGGTCAGCGGACTGCAGCAGAGCAGCGAAGAGTACGGTCTTCCGTTTCGTCAGTACTGGCTCACGGTAAAGGTTGGAATTTGACGATGAGCAACGCCGAGATCGCGATGAACCTCACGATAGCCGCCGTCGATCGCTGGCTCGAGAACTCTTCGGCGAGCAGCGGACAAGAGGTCGGCCGCGAGATCGCGGCGATGTACCGCGAGATCTATTGCGTCCTCGAACAAATCTCTCCGGATGACGACGAGGACGACGAGGACGACGACGAGGACGAACCCGCCATCCGGCCGCCTCTGGCCATGGCGGCGGTTTAACCCTTACGTACGCAAGAAACCGCGAGGCCTGCAAAACGCAGGCCTCGTTGTCTTGGAAAAGAACTTGGGGCTGCACTGTGCGTGACGTAACCGAAACCTTGCGGCTGCCCTCGCCGGCGCCGCGCCCCCAAGCGATCGCCTTCGATGGCGAGAAGCTCTGGATGGGATCGATCGAGACGAACCGGCTCTATGCGATCGATCCGCGGCAATGGACGGTGATCGAAGAGGACAAAGTCCCCGGGAAGCCGTGGGGCATGACGGTCGTCGGCGACGAGCTGCGCGTCATCTGCGGGGAGGGCGACGACGACGATCGCGTCGTGCGCCGGTTCGTTCCGGGACATGGGTTCAAGACGCAGGACTCCTTCCGCTGCCCCGACGGCACGGGCTCGCAGCTGAGCTACGACGGCACATGGCTATATGTAAGCCAATGGTACAACCGGCGCATCCTCGGCCTCGACGATCGCGGCAACATCGTCCGCGAGATCGGCCTCCCGCATCAGGTGTGCGGGCAATGCTACGCGGACGGAGCGTTCTATCTGGTGTCGACCGACGACGAGGAGAGCGGGGAGTATTTCCTCACCAGAGTGTCGGCCGACGACGAGAATCGCAGCGAAGACTTGGCGCGCATTCCCTTTGCGGCGCGCGCGCTCGCCTACGACGGCGCGCGCTTCTGGACCAACCACCGCGAGGCGAATCAGATCGTCGCATTTGAGCGCTGAGCGCTTCGCCTCGAGCGATCCCCACGCGCGGATCGCCATCGCCGTGCTGCGCGCCATCTTCGGCGACACCTACGCGCGCGAGTTCAGCATCGAGCTGTGGGAAGGGACGCGCGTCCCCGCCGCAAACGCTGAGCGCTTCGTGCTCCGAGTCAACGCGCCGGGAGCGCTACGCGCGGCGTTCGCGCTGCCCGTGGATCTCTCCACCGCGCGAGCCTTCGGCGCGGGACTGCTCGACATAGAAGGCGACCTCGAGGCGGCGGTCGACGCGTTCTACCGCGCGGGTGCACCGCGCGGCCGGCGTCTCTTCAAACTGTTGAAGCTGCTGTCGCGTCTGCCCAAGATCGCTCCGGCCGGCATGCGCGAGGCGCGTTTGCACGGCCGGGTTCACTCGCGTGCCCGGGACCGTGCCGCGATCGGCTTTCACTACGATCAGCCGATCGAGTTCTACCGCAGCTTTCTCGATCGCGACATGGTGTATTCGTGCGCGTACTGGGAGGGGGATGCGGAGTCGCTGGACGACGCACAGTCGGCCAAGCTCGACTACACCTTGCGCAAGCTGCGGCTTCGCCCAGGCGAGCGGCTCTTGGACATCGGGTGCGGGTGGGGTGCGCTGGTCGTGCGCGCAGCCGAGCGTTTCGGAGCGCGCGCGCTCGGGATTACGCTGAGCGCCCCACAGTGCGACGAGGCCCGCCGGCGCATCGCTGCCGCCGGCCTCGCGGATCGAGCGCGCGTGGAGCTGCGCGACTACCGCGAATTGGCGGGCGAGCGGTTCGACAAAATCGTGAGCGTCGGCATGTTCGAGCACGTCGGCCGCGCACGCTTCGCGGGGTACTTTCGCGCCGCCTACGAAAGCCTGAACGAGGGCGGCCTCTTTCTCAACCACGCGATCGCGGATCGGAGTGGACGGCGAGGCGGCGGTCGCGTGACCACGTTTGTCAAACATTTCATCTTTCCCGACGGCGAGCTGGTTCCGATCTCGGATACGCTCGCGTTCGCCGAGCGCGTCGGATTCGAGGTGCGCGACGTCGAGAGCCTGCGCGAGCATTACGTGAGGACTCTCCGCGCGTGGGTGGCCAACCTGGAACGCAATCGCGACGCAGCGATTGCGGCCGCCGGCGAGCAGAGCTACCGCCTGTGGCGGCTGTACATGGCGGGCAGTGCGCAGGGCTTCCGCGTCGGACGGATCGGCGTGTATCAGTCGCTGCTGGCGCGCCCGCACGCGGGCGGCCGCGTCGACCTGCCCCCAACCCGCGCCGATCTCTACGACGCCCAGAGAGAGAACGGGAGGTTGGGGTCGGCGGTCAGCGTCAAGGGATCCACGCGAACGGCTTCGCCTTGATGGCAAGCGGCCGCAGCGATCATCGCGGCGTTGTCGGTGCAGTACTTTGGCGGCGGGATGAATACGGGAACGCGGCTGCGCTCGCCCCAGGATCGAAACGCGCCTTGCAACTCGGAGTTGGCGGCGACGCCGCCCGATAGAACGGCCGCGTTGTAGCGAGCGCGCCCGAACGCTGATTCGACGCGCGCCATCAACACGTCGACGACGGCCGCTTGGAAGGACGCCGCGACGTCGGATGCCGTCGCATCGCGGCCGGCATCGGATTCGAGGAAGTAGCGTACCGAAGTCTTCAGGCCCGAGAAGGAGAGATCGAGCGAGTCGGTGGCGGGCCGATGGCGCGGAAACGCGTAGGCCCGTGGGTTGCCGGCGCGTGCGAGGCGGTCGAGTTCCGGGCCTCCCGGATAGGACAGGCCCAGCAGCCGCGCAGTCTTGTCGTAGGCTTCGCCGGCGGCGTCGTCGTGCGTGCGTCCGAGTACGCGCATCGCCGTGGACGACTCGACGGCTACCAGCTGCGAATGACCGCCCGACACGAGCAGAACCAAGAACGGATATGGCGGAGTTTCCGTGCGATCCAGGAACGCGGCGAAGAGGTGGCCGTGAAGGTGATTGACGGCGTAGAGTGGCTTGCGCAGCGCGAACGCCATCGCTTTCGCCGCAGCGACGCCGACCACGAGACTGCCGATCAGGCCCGGCCCGCGCGTCACCGCGATGCCGTCGACGTCCGCATATTCGAAGCCGGCGCGATCTAGGGCGTCCTCCACGACCGCGGAGAGCAGCGCCACGTGCCGGCGGCTCGCGATCTCCGGAACGATCCCACCGTACTTCGCGTGGAACGCGTCCTGGTTCGTCGCGACGCTCGACAGCACGTTGCGCCCGTCGCGCACTACCGCCGCCGCGGTGTCGTCGCACGACGTTTCGATTCCG
This sequence comes from Candidatus Binatia bacterium, assembly GCA_035544215.1. Taxonomy (GTDB): domain Bacteria; phylum Vulcanimicrobiota; class Vulcanimicrobiia; order Vulcanimicrobiales; family Vulcanimicrobiaceae; genus Cybelea. The sequence goes on from DATKHY010000003.1 coordinate 202,164, forward strand.
AGCATCAACACGTCGCGCGTTGACTTGGCCTCGCAGAAGGAGCGCGCCTTTAAAGCAAGCAAACGATGCCGGCGTGAACGCGCGTACCTATGGTTCCGGCGAGCGAATTACCGTTTACGAGATCGACGATTCGCAGCTCGCCGTCGGCAGCACGCTAGGCGGCCCCAAAGGGGCCCTCGTCATCAAGGCCTCGGGAGCGATCGAAAAAGTCTTTTCAAGCGATCTCGGCGAGACGGTGATGGCCGGCGTTTCGGTCCAATTCTGGGACGGCCCCACCGGTGCGGAGCGTGTCAAGATCGGCGGTAAGTTTCTGATCTATCCGGATTGCCAGCAGTACGAGTATCGGATCGAAGAAGACGTTACGGTTCTCGAGACGCTCTTCGTGCTCAACCGCTACGACGTGGGCAGCCTCGTCGATCCGCTGACCGCCTATATTAGCGTCGAAATCCGTAACGATTCGAGCGAGACACACGAGTTGGACAGCATGACCGGCGCGCTCTTACGCGGCACGACCGAGCGCGACGTGCGCGCGGTCTACGACAGAAGCCTTGGCGCGGTCGTCGCGTGGAACGAATCGACACCGAACGCCGCGCGCGCCATCGGCTCCTCGGGGCCGCTCACGAGCTTCGAAGTGACGGACGATCACGGCGCGATGAACCGTTCGCACTTCGTAGGCAAACTCTCCGGCCAAGTCGCGACTTACTTGAGCGAACCCATCGCGCTCTTTCATCACCGGATCCGCCTCGCCCCGCGCTCGCGCCGGCGCTTTTGGTTCACGATGGTCGCCTCGGCGCAGGGCGCGCGCGACGTGCGGAGAGCCTACCGCAACGCGCCGCCGGCTGCGAGCGCTCATGCGCAAACGCGCCGCCATTATTCAGAGGTCTTGAATCAGGCCGTGGTCGTGACGCCGGATACCGACGTCAACCGCGGCGTGCTCTGGGCCAAGGCAAACATGTTGCGCACGCAGCTATGTGCCCCAACCGGCTGGTGTTTCGTCAACGACCCCACGCGTTCGAACAACAGCGTGGGTCGCGACACGGCCTCGTTCGCGTTGGGGTCCGACTACGTCATGCCGGCGTTTTCGCGCGAATCGGTGCGTTGGTACTTGCGTCACGCACAACGCAGCGGCAAGATCGTCGAGTATTATGACGTACGCAACGGCGAAGCTGAAGACTACGGCCTGAACGTCAACGATGACACGCCGCTCATCATCCTGGCCGTGGCCCACTACTACCTCGTCACGGACGATGCCTACTTCGTCCGCGAGTCGTACGCCGCCGTAAAGCGCGCGGCGGATTACCTGCTGTCGCAGCGGGACGAGCGCGGGCTGGTCTGGTGTACGTCGACTGGAACCGGGATGCAAGGCATCGTCGGCTGGCGTAACATCATCGACGACTATCGGATCTCGGGCGCCTCGACCGAGGTGAACTCCGAGTGTTACGCGGCGTTCGTCGCAATGGCCCGCATGGCGCAACTCGTGGGCAAGAAGAAGGACGCGCGGCGCTACGAGTTGGAGGCGGCGGCGCTACGCGAGGCCATCAACCGGCACCTCCTCGACCCCAAGACCGGACTCTACTACCTGAACATCGACGTGGACGGCACGCCCCGCTCGAACGTCACGGCCGACATGCTGTTCCCGGTCTTTCTCGGCGTCGCCGATCACGACACGGCAGCCCGCATCATCAGCCGGCTCAGCGTCCCCCCGTTTTGGACCGAGGCCGGCATTCGGACCGTGCCGCGCGACGATCTCGAATATAGCCCCACGCGCAGCTGGGGATTGCTCGGCGGCGTATGGGTTGGTATGAACTTCATCTACGCGCTAGCGGCGGCGCGTTTCAATCCGGGGTTCATGGCCTACGCGTTGGGCGCGAGCTTCCAGCACTACTCGCGCGATCCCGGCCGCAACAACACGGTGCCGGGTCAGTTCTCGGAGTGGCTGCACGGCGAGACGCTCGCCAATCAGGGGATGATGCTCTCGCCGTGGTACCCGCCGCGCTACGTGTGGTCTGCGATCGAGGGTGCGGCGGGGCTAGAGCTGCGCGGCCGCACATTGTCGTGCAATCCGCGCCTTGCGCCGAACTGGAAGTGGCTGGGCGTTCGCAACCTTCACATGCGAGGCTCGTGCCTGAGCTGGTTCATCGCGCGGGTGCCCGAGCCGACGCTCTACGCGAACTTCGAGTTCGCGACCGAGTACCCGCATCGGTTCTACCAGCGTGACGTCACGCCGCTGCTCCGGCTCGGCGACGAGGTGACCGAGGTCGCCCTGCGCCGGGGACGCGACCTCGTCATCCTCATGGGCAACACCGCCAACCGCACCGTTACGACGCCGCTGCGCTTCAAGCGCTCATTACCGGGGCGATACCACGTGCGGTATTTTACGAGCATGCTCGGCGAGTGGATGCACCACACAAATCTTTCGGGTCGCGAGCTCGAACACGGGTTCGCGATCGACATCGATGCGCTGGGATTCTCGGTCATCGAGCTTACGCGGGTGTAGTCGTCAGGAGTCGGAAAAAAGTACGGTGTCGCGGGACGGATTCCGTCGGTACGGCGCTCTGTTGCATTACGGACATGGAAGGGCTGGTTCGGTTGGAGCCGATCCGGGAACGATAGGCCCTAAAGCGTCTTGCGGTCCTCGATCTGGGCCGCGAACTAAGGAGAAAACATGGCCGGACTGCTTTGGACAATAATCGTGATCTTGTTCGTCCTCTGGCTGATCGGGTTTTTGATCCACGTCGGCGGAGGCCTCATCCACATCATCCTCATCGTTGTGGTCGTCCTAATCATTATCAATCTGCTTACCGGGCGAGGCGCACGTCTTTAGCAGCCGGCAAGAAAGTCGGGAGCGCGATGCACGAGAGACCTAGAGGCCCCTAAGCGGGGGCCTCCAGTTCCGTTGAGTTCGACAGCGGTCCGAGGTCGGTCGTGTCGCAGCCGCACGCGTGCAGAGCTTCGTCGACCATCTCCTTCGAGTGCGCGTCGTCGCCGCAGATTTGGATGTTCGAGCCCGCCTGCGGCATGTTGATGAGCGCGCGCACGACGCGATGGCTGTCGAGCTTGCGCGCGAGCTGCTCGGCGCCGCTGCGACCTGGGCTTCCGCGCTCGCCCTCGACCGCGTCGACGATGACGGCGTCCGCACCCGAACCGACCGCCGTTACCGCGCGGTCGACCTGTTCTCGCGGCACCGCGAGGACAAGCAGGTCGGACTTCATCGCTTGGGCGTAGGGCAGCTCGGTCTGCGTGCCGAGCGCGGCCGCGGCTCGGCCGGCGCGATCCTTCGCGCTGGGGTCGCCGAACGTTACCTTGTGGCCGCCGCCGCTTAGGAGGCGGCCGATCGCCTGGGCGCGGTCGCTGGAGCCAACAATTCCTATGATCATGCACTCCGCGTACCCAGCAACCTGGGCGGCGCCTGAGTTTAGCCAAGGCCGCTTGAGGAAGGTGGACCGAGGTGCTATACTTTATGGCTGTGCCCCGGGCCAGCGGCGGCGGTGGGAACCCTTACGTGACGACGTGAGAAGCGATTTCCCTGCGTAGGCGGCGGCCACGAATGGGCGCGAGCGGAGTCCCTTTCTTTGAACCTCATCGACGTCAACAACTTCGACGCAATGCGCATCGGCCTCGCGTCGCCGGAGCAAATTCGCGCTTGGTCCTTTGGGGAAGTCAAGAAGCCCGAGACGATCAACTACCGGACGCTCAAGCCGGAGCGCGATGGGTTGTTCTGCGAGAAGATCTTCGGCCCGACCAAAGACTGGGAGTGCCACTGCGGCAAGTACAAGCGCATTCGCTTCAAGGGCATGATCTGCGACCGCTGCGGCGTCGAGATCACGCGCGCGAAGGTGCGGCGCGAGCGGATGGGTCACATCGAGCTCGCGACGCCGGTCAGCCATATTTGGTACCTCAAGGGCGTGCCGAGCCGCATCGGCATCCTGCTCGACATGTCGCCACGCCAGCTCGAGAAGGTCATCTATTTTGCGGCGTATGTCGTGATCGACCCGGGCGACACGACGCTGACCAAGCGTGAGGTCCTCTCCGAACAGAAATATCGCGAGGCGCGCGAGAAGTTTGGTAATCGGTTCAAGGCCGGCATGGGCGCGGAGGCGATTCGCGAGCTGCTGCGCGATCTCAACTTGCGCAAGATCCAAGAAGACCTGCGCAAAGAGTTCAAGGAGACGACCGGCCAGAAGCGCCTGAAGGCGATCAAACGGCTCGAAGTCGTCGAGGCATTTCTCAACAGCGGCAATCGCCCCGAGTGGATGGTGTTGGCCGCTGTGCCGGTCATTGCGCCGGAGTTGCGGCCGATGGTGCAGCTCGACGGCGGAAGATTCGCGACGTCTGACCTCAACGATCTCTATCGGCGCGTCATCAACCGCAACAACCGGCTGAAGCGGCTCCTCGAGCTCAACGCGCCCGAGATCATCATCAAGAACGAGAAGCGCATGCTGCAGGAAGCGGTGGATGCGCTGATCGACAACGGGCGGCGCGGGCGGCCCGTCACAGGGCCGAACAATCGTCCCCTCAAGTCTCTGTCGGACATCTTAAAAGGAAAGCAGGGACGCTTCCGGCAGAACCTGCTCGGCAAGCGCGTCGACTACTCGGGGCGTTCGGTGATCGTCGTCGGCCCGACGCTCAAGCTGCACCAGTGCGGCCTGCCCAAAGAGATGGCGCTCGAGCTCTTCAAGCCGTTCGTGATGAAGAAGCTCGTCGATCGCGGGCTCGCGCACAACATCAAGAGCGCGAAGCGCATGGTGGAGCGCGTACGTCCCGAGGTGTGGGACGTACTGGAAGAGGTCATCAAGGAGCATCCGGTACTGCTCAACCGCGCGCCGACGCTGCATCGCTTGGGCATCCAGGCCTTCGAACCGGTGCTGGTCGAGGGCAAGGCCGTGCACCTGCATCCGCTCGTGTGCACGCCGTACAACGCGGACTTCGACGGCGACCAGATGGCCGTCCACCTTCCGCTCTCTGCCGGCGCCCAGGCGGAGGCGCGCATCCTCATGCTCTCCTCGAACAACATTCTGTTGCCGGCGTACGGCAATCCGGTCTCGATTCCGACCCAAGACATGGTGCTCGGACTCTACTACCTAACGTTCCAACGCGAAGAATACTCCGGGCCGGCGAAGGCCGCGATCCCCGACGATCCCGATGCCTTCGAGCGCAGAAAGAAGAAGAACGCACCGGCGGCGGATGCGGCCGGCGCGATTCCGACGTTCTTCGACGGCAAGGAAGCCGTGATGGCATACGAGACCAAGCAGATCGGCCTGCAAGAGTGGATCTACGTCCGCTGGAACGGCGCGCTAATCAAGACGACGGTCGGGCGCATCATCTTCAACAGCGCCTTCCCGGAGCACTGGAACCACGAGTTCGTCAATCGCATCATCGACAAGGGCGGCCTGAGGAAGATCATCACGGATTGCTATCGCACGTACGGCAACTCCGAGACGGCGCGCTTCTTGGACGCGATCAAGGATCTCGGCTTTCACTACGCCACGCTCTCGGGGACGACCGTGTCGATCAACGACGTCATCGTTCCCGCGAACAAGGACGCGATCGTCGGTAAGGCGCAGGACGAAGTCGACGAGCTGCACCGTCTCTACGAGCAAGGCTTCATCTCCCAGGACGAGCAGTACAACAAGACGATCGACGTCTGGTCGAAGGCCTCGGACGAGGTGACGACTGCCATGCAGTCGTCGCAGAACCCGCTCAATCCGGTGTTCATGATGGCGACGTCGGGCGCGCGCGGTTCGATCGCTCAGGTCAAGCAGCTCGGCGGCATGCGCGGCTTGATGTCGGATCCCTCGGGACGGATTCTCGAGATTCCGGTCAAGGCGTCTCTCAAAGAGGGGCTGACGGTTCTCGAGTACTTCATCTCCACGCACGGCGCGCGCAAGGGTCTTGCCGACACCGCGCTGCGTACGGCGGACTCGGGTTACTTGACGCGCCGCTTGGTCGACGTCGCACAGGACGTGATCATTCGCGAGGAGGACTGCGGCACGACCAGCGGCATCGTCGTAAGCGATATCCGGGTCGGCAAAGAAATCATCGAGCCGCTCGCCGACCGCATCGTCGGACGCCGCGCCGCCGAGGAGATTCGGCTGGATCCCAAGCGGCCGACGACCGCGATCGTCACTCGCAATGCCGAGATCGACGAAGACAAAGCTAAGGCGCTGCTCGACGCAGGCGTCTCCGAGGTCAAGATTCGTTCGGTGCTCACGTGCCGCTCGAAGTACGGCGTCTGCTCGATGTGCTACGGACGTGACTTGGCCGCGGGAACCAAGGCCGACATCGGTACCGCCGTCGGCATCATCGCCGCGCAATCGATCGGCGAACCGGGCACGCAGCTCACGCTGCGGACGTTCCACACCGGCGGCGTCGCGACCGAGGACATCATCACGGGTCTGCCGCGCGTCGAAGAGATCTTCGAAGCGCGCAAGCCCAAGGGGCAGGCCACGATCGTCGAGGTTGCGGGCACGATCAAGTTCGCCGACGAGAAGAACAGGCGTATCGTGCACGTCGTCGATGCGAACGGCGAAGAGCATGAGTACGACATCCCGCCGGGCACGCACCTCATGGTGGCGGAGGGCCAGCAAGTGGAGCCGGGCGACCAGCTCAACGAAGGCTCGCTGAATCCGCATGACATCCTGCGGGTGAAGGGCGAGACGGCGCTGCAAAACTACCTTGTGCAAGAGGTGCAGAAAGTCTATCGCTCGCAAGGCGTCGACATCAACGACAAGCATATCGAAGTGATCGTACGTTCGATGCTGCGTAAGGTGAAGATCGTCGAAGGCGGCGACACGGCGCTGCTGCCCGGCCAGCTGATCGAAGCGGCGCAGTTCAACGAGGCCAACGAGCGGATGAAGGCCGCCGGCAAGGAGCTGGCGACCGCGAACCCGGTGCTGCTCGGCGTGACGAAGGCGTCGCTCGCGACGGAGTCGTTCCTCTCGGCGGCGAGCTTCCAGGAGACGACGCGCGTGCTCACCGATGCGGCGATCAAGGGCAAGTACGATCCGCTGCTCGGCTTGAAGGAGAACGTGATCATCGGCAAGCTGATCCCCGCGGGGACGGGCATGTCGCGCTATCGCAACGTCGACATCGTGCCCCAAGGCCAAGACGTCGACGAGGACGGCCGGCCGCGCCACGAGTTCGAGATGCCCTACGCCACGATGACCGCCGACGAGGCGGCACTGGCCGAAGTGATGGGCGGCGGTAACGGCGACGGGATGAGCCGGCTCGTTAGCGCGTATGAGCGCAATCGCGAGCCGTTGACCGTACACTACGAGGGCGAGTATGAGGACCATGCCAACCCGCACGCATCTCCTAAGAAGACGCAGTACGACAAGTTGAAGGGCATCAACCCCGAAGACCTATAACCCTTCGACTTCGCTCAGGACTGCGCTTCGCGCAGGCGCTAAGGAAAGGCCCCCGCCAGGCGGCGGGGCCTTTTTTATGGTAAGAACGGAGCGTGGAAGCGAAATCCGCCGGGGCATCCAAGGCGGCGCTGTTCGTTAGCCGCGCCGGCGCCGACGCGGACTTCGCTGCGGTCATCGGCGCGATGTTGGAGGCCGAGGGCTACTCGGTCATCCTGCAGCAGTGGGACTTCGCAAACCGCAATTTCATGGAACGCATGCACGCCGCGCTGGCGCAAGGCGCGCGCGTGATCGCGCTGCTTTCCCCTGAATACCTGAGCAGCGATCACTGTCAGGCGGAGTGGCAAAACGCCATCGCCTCGGATCCTCTGAACACTAAATCCCGCCTCATTCTGCTGCGCGTCGCCGAGTGCGAACCGCCGGGGCTTTTGAGCGGCCTGGCTTATTGGGACCTCGTCCCTGTCCGCGATAATCGCGCGCTGCTTCAGGATATCGTGTTGGGCGCCGTGCGCGAAGATCGCCGGGGCGCAGCGACGGGCGGGCCGTATTGGCGAGCGCCGCGCACGATCGTGGATGGCGAGGCGATCCGTCCGGTTCCGGGCTTCAGCGGTCGCGAGCAAGAGCTTGCGGCGCTCTCCGAGTCCCTCGTAGGCTATGACTGCGTCGCCGTCGTGCACGGTCTAGGAGGCGTCGGCAAGTCGTCGGTCGCGCGCGAATACGCGTGGCGAAAACGCGGCGACTACTCCGTGATATGGTGGCTCAGCGCACAAACCGAGGACGCGGTGGTCGATGCTCTGCTCCGCCTGGGAGCGCTACTCGTGCGCGGCCTCGATCGGCTCGCCGACCGCAGGGCGGCGGCGCAGCAAGTCACGTCGTCGCTGTTAAAAGGCTTCGCAAAGCCGGTGCTGCTGATCTTCGACAATCTCGAAGACGAGCGGCTCGTGCACGCGTGGCGGCCGCGAACCGGTTCGCACGTCCTGGCGACGTCGAGGAACGCGGCATGGGGCTCGGAGGTCACCGCGATTCCCCTACAGACGTGGCCTCTCGAGACGGCGATCGAGTACTTGCAACGCGAGAGCGGGCGCCCGGATTTTGGCGAGGCTGGAGCGCGGGACATCGCGCTAGCGTTGGGCGAGCTTCCGCTGGCCCTCGCGCATGCGGCGGCGTCGTTGCGCGGGATGCGCATGGTGACGCCGGAACGTTATTTGGCGCGCGTCAGCGAGCGTCTCAAGAACGCTCCGGCCGCCGCCGAGTACCCGCGCTCCGTCTTTGCGACGTTCGTTACCGCGATCGCGCACGCAGAAAAGGAGGCTCCCGGAGCGGCGGCGGCGCTCTGCTTTGCCGCAACGTTCGCTCCCGACGAGATCCCCGACGAGCTCTTTCGGCAGCCGCTCGAAAACTATCGCGACGACTTGCGGCCGGAGCTGTCAGACGACGGCTCGGCGCTAGATCTGCGTTCCGCATTGGCGAACGATCTGCTGTTGGACGAAGCGCTTGGTGCTCTCGACCGGCTTTCGCTGCTGACCTTCGCGCCGGCATCGCGCACGTACGCGATCCACCGGCTCGTTCAACTTGCGGCGCGAGATCTCTTTGCCACCGATGCGGCGGCGTGGAGCGAGTGCGCCGTTGCGGTAGTGGAGGGAATTTTTCCCAAAGTGGAGTTCGCCACGTGGCCGGAATGCGAGCGGCTTCTGCCGCACGCGCAGGCCGCTCTGGCCGATCTCTCCAGCGATACGTTGTTTCTGCCGGCAGGCCGTCTAGCGGAACGATGCGCCCTCTACTTGCGCGAGCGCGGCGAATTTGCCGCGGCCGTGCCCTTGCAGACACGCGCGCTGGCAATCGTCGAGCACGCGTTTGGAGCGCAGAGCCCCGAAGCCGCGTCGAGCGCGGATTACCTCGCCGTCATCTATTGGCGCCAGGGCCGCTATGCGGATGCCGAAGCCCGATTCGCCAAGGCGCTCACGATCTTGGAGAAGACGCGCGGGCCCGAGCACCTCGACGTCGCAACGTCTCTCAATGACCTCGGCATGGTCTTTTTCGAGCAAGGGCGCTATACGGAAGCCCAGCCGCTGCTCGACCGCGCTTTAGCGATTCGAGAGAAGCAGCTCGGCCCGGAGCATTACGGCGTGGCCCTGGTGCTGAACAACCTCGCCAACCTGCATTGCGTGCAAGGGCACAACGTCGACGGGGAGCGGCTGCAGGCCCGGACTCTGGAGATCAACGAGAAGGCGTTCGGGCCCGATCATCCACGCGTCGCGACGAGCCTGAACAATCTCGCGACGCTGTACGAGATTCAAGGTCGTTTCGACGAAGCCGTTCCGCTCCTTCAGCGCGCGCTCCAAATCTGGGAGTCGGCGTTCGGATCCGAGCATCCAGACCTCGCGTTGCCTCTCCACACGCTCGGCAAGATCCACCATCGGCAGGGGCGTTATGGCGAGGCGGAGCCGCTGATTGTGCGTTCGTTGGCGCTCAGGGAGAAAGCGCTGGGACCGGATCATCCGTTCGTGGGACTAAGTCTCGGAACGCTCGCCGCGCTGTATAGCCGCCAGGGACGCCACGAGGATGCCGAAGGCCTGTTCGCTCGCGCGCTGGCAAACTTGGAGAAGGGGCTCGGCGAAAGTCACGTGGAGCTGGCCGAGACTCTCGGCAACCTTGCGAGCATGCGCGACGCTCAGGGTCGTTTGGAAGAGGCAGAATCGCTGCACGAGCGCGCACTCGCGATTCGTGAGAAAACGTTGGGATCCGATCACGAACTGACGACCGCCTTGCGAGACGATCTGCGCGACCTTCGGGCGAGGCGCTGACTTGGGCGCGAGGCTGGCCCTGATCTGTGCCGCGATCGTTGTGGCGAACACCAGCCTGGCTCGCGCTCAGCTCGCCGGCGACGCGAGCCCGACAAAACCCAAGAACGTGTACGACGAGGCGACGAAGACGCCGGGTGAAACCGAAAACGCCGCGCCTAAGAATTCGAAGGAGCGGGTGCTCGAACGCCGCGGGGAGCTCGAAGAAGAGCAGGACGAGCTCGAGGCCGCAGAGGCTCGCACCGAACAAAAGCGGACGGCGGCGCAGCAGCGTGCGGCCACGGCGCGCGCGAGCTATCTCGGCTACCTCCAGACCGGCGATCCCGAGAGTCTTCCGCGTCTTTACGAGACCGATCGCGTCGGCGTGCTCGGCTCGTTCAGCGCCGGCTTTGCGCCGTTCGTCTCGTTCGACAACGCCTTCCACGCGCCGCCGGGGTCGATCAATGCGGCGCTTCCGGCCAACCCCGGCTGGGCCGAGGCATACCTCGAACCGGGAATCACCGCCGCGTATCACCTCGCGCATCACGCGTTTCTCTACGGCGGCTTCTCGTATTTGGAGAGCGCCACGCTGGGCACCGACTACTTCGGCAGCCCGCACGCGTGGTACGGCCTCCCCGAAGAGCTGTATGCCGGACTGCGTTTCACGCATCTCTTCGGCGGCCGGGTTACCCTCGACGGCTCGTACGGGCAACAGAACTACGTGACCGGCGGCGGCATGCTGCTCGCGAACGGCGCGACGAACGGATTCGATCGTGGCGCACCGTACCTCGGGCCACGCAGCGCGTGGTTACAGGCCGGGCTGTTGAGGGCGACCGACGGAGACTGGAGCGCGCAGTTTTTCTATCTGCGCCCGAACGAGGCGCCGTCCATATTCGACAACACGCGGCTGACGGGCGTCAACGTAGTGTGGGATCCACCCGGGCAGTTGCGCCTCGGGGCACAATACATCTATTCGACGTCCGACATCATCACGAGAAATCAGACGTCCACGTACGAGCTGCGGGCTCGCTTCCATCCGTTTACGCAAGACCCGTACTTCTGGCTTCAGACCGAGTACGCGATCCAAGGGAAACCGTACCTGTCCGCCGACGGGTGGATGATTCAGGCGCACTACAACTTTCGGAAGATGTGGTGGAATCCGCTCCTCAACGTCGGCTTCTACAGCATGTCCGGCGCGAACCCAGCCGACTCCGTGATCTGGTCGGGGTTCGATCCGTTTTATTTCGGCGGCTCGGTGCCCGCGTGGCTGCCGGGCTTCGCGCTGCAAACCGTGCTGGCCAACACAAACCTGCGCGACTTCGACGCGTCCATCACGTTTTCGCCGTGGAAACAGGACGCGTTACAGGTCAACTACCTCGTCGCCAACGTCAGCCGCCTCAACGCCATCCTGACCACGCTGCCGCCCTCGACGCCGCCGGCGCCGGGCGGCGGCCTTCCGAACTTCGGCTACGGGCAAGAGCTCGGCGCAAGCTATACGCACAACCTGAACTCCGCATTGAGCGTCAACCCGTTCTACGCGTACGTCTGGCCCGGCAGCGGGATCGCCGCGAACTATGCCGCCCACGGAGGCGTGGCACGGAATTGGTCGTTTCTTGGGCTCTCGTTCAACGCAACGTACGGGAAGTAGACTCGATTATCTCGGCGCTAGGCTAATCGTAGCGCCGATCGGATCCGTTTCGCCCGAGATGGTCTTGATGGGATTGCCACCGGCAGGATAAGCCCAGAACAACGTGTCTTTTCCGTTTTGATTTGGGCCGATAACTTTGGTGCCCTCGTCGCCCTTGGGCCTGCGCGGGATCCAGAACTGGGCGACCTGCGAAGAGCCGGTGAGGATCGTCGTTCCCACGTCGGTCCCGACGCTTCCGCTGATCGAAAACTGATAGATCACGCTCGTGAAGTTGTGTTTCACGGCGACCTGATCGCCGACGGCTAGATACTTGCCGTCCCACTGCACGCCTCCCGGCAAGTAGATGGTCTCGTTGACTGGGATGAAGTTCAGCGTCTTGCCGCCCCTCGCGAGCTCGCCGAGCCCGAAGACGCTCGTCTCCGTCTCGCCGTCGACGAAGAGGTTCCCCTTGTCGTCGTATCCGCAGTAGTAGTAGTAATAGATGTTCGGATTCGAGTAAAACGCCGGCGTGCCGCTCGCGTTTGTGTAAACCGCGACGTTACCGATGCCTTCGGTCGGACCCCAGAAATCCGCGACGGCCAGATCCCCCGTCTTTGGATTGACGGAACAGCCGTTCGCTCTGCCATCGGGGTCGTTGAGCGTCTGAATCGGAGTCGTGCCGCCGTGAGCGTATTCGGTGATTTGATGCACGCCGAGGCTTGTGTCGTTCGTGACCCAGACGTCGCCGGCCTTATCGACGCACAGGCCCTCCGGATTGAAGAAACCGGTCAGCGTCCCGACGAGCCTGAAACCGTGGCCGTACCTATAAATGTCGACCACCTGAGCGATCAGGTCGGAAACGTAGAGCAGGTCGAAGTTCTTCGCCGCCGGATCGATCCACGACCGTCCCGCCACGTGTGAGACTACACCGGGCTGAGCGACGGCGGGCTGGGCTGGCGACCCGGCAGCGCTGCAGCCTCCGAGCACGGTGATGAGAGCCGAGATTCCTCCGGCAAGCAGAAACGGACGCATGGATCCTCCGATCGATAGCAGTGGCCGCTTCATCATAGCACCGCGCGCGGTGGGCGATGCGGCGAAGGCGGCCCGTTGCGCGAGCTTCCCGCAGGAAATCAAGGAAAGCCGACCGCTCAACCGTGGATTGCCAATTCGCGCTCGATCGCGTCGGCGAAGAATGCTCGTGCGGGTCCGTGGACGGCGAGGTACAGGGCCGGTTCGATGAGCTCCAGTTCGCTGACCACGGGCTCCCCCCGCGCATCTCTTAGCAGGTCGACGCGCGCGTACAGCGTGGACGCGGGAACCGCCTCGACGGCCGCCTGCGCCACCGCGATCTCGCGCGCCGTGGCCTGCATCGACGTCGACGGTTCGTCGCTGATGGCAAACTTACTATCGAACGGCTTTTTCACAACGGCGTGCGAGTACCGGTCCCCGAAGAACATCAGCGCTCGCTCACCATAGTTGACGACGGACTCCAGGTAAGGCTGGACCAGCGCGTCATCCGTCTGCGTCAGGCGGTCGAGTTGCGCCTGGGCCGAGGCGAACGAATCCGTGTCGCGGCGTGCGAGGGTGACGTCGTGTGACGCGGAGCCGCGCGCCGGCTTGAGGACGAGGTCGCGCCAGCCATGGTCCGCGGCGATGTCGGCGAGATGGCGTCGCTCACCGCGTTTGACCCAAACCGTCGGAACGACCGGGACGCCGCGCGCCGCGAGGTCGCGCAGATACGACTTGTGCGCGTTCCAGTTCAGCAGATCGAGATCGTTCTTTATCCGTGTCAGCGACGACGCCTTGTCGATCCACGCGATGAATTCGCCGTAACGGCGGTGGTAGTCCCAAGTGGATCGCAAGATGCTCAACCTGCTCGCTCTCCAGTCCGCGCGTGGATCGTTCCAAATCGCGATGGAAACGGTCACGCCGCGTCTGCGAAGCTCGCGCAACAACAGGCGGTCATCGGGGTCTAGCTCCGGCACCATGGCGCAAGTGACGAGCGTGCAGTCCGGCATGCTCAAATCCTACCGCGGAGCGCCGACGGGGAACACGTAGAAAACAACGAAAAAGCGCCCCTCACCGTCGTGAAATAGGAGAGATCGTGGCAAAAGGCCCGCGTTTTCACGCTCTGGACCGAGTAGACCAGGCGATTGTCGCCGCGCTTCAGCGAAATGGCCGAGATTCGTTTTCTGAGATCGGCAAAGCGATCGGCCTTTCGGCGACGAGCGTGGCGGAACGCGTCCGGCGCCTCGAGCAGGCAGGCGTGATTCAAGGCTATCAGGTTCGCCTCTCCGCGCAGAAGTTGGGCTATCCGGTAACGGCGTTCATCTTAGCGCGTCCAAACGGGCCGGATGCGCGATTCGTCAAAGTGGCCGGTGAGCGCCCGGAAATTCTCGCCTGCTACCGCGTGACCGGCGAGTTTTCGTTCATCGCGCAAGCCATGGTGCGGGACGTCGGCCATCTCGAGGAGCTGCTAAACTACCTCGAACCCGCCTCGGTTCACATCGTCACGCTCGTCGTTCTGTCCACGCCATTCGAGGCGCGGGCTTTACCGCCGCGGCCTGACGAACGAAATGAAGACTAACACGGCGGCGTTGGCGATGAGCGCCAGGAAGCCGGCGTTGATCCCCCATGGCGAGACGTTGAGGGCCGCCAGCGGGATTGCAACCGCGAGGCCTACCACGATACCCGCGCCGACGGATAGCGCACTCGCGCGTTTCCAAACAAACGCGGCGACGGCGCCTGGCGTAAACTGCGTCACGCCGTTATAGTAAAGCAGGAGCAGCTCGACGACCGTCCTTTGCGCCGTCAGCCAGACGCCGAGCGCGAGCAGTGCGACGCAGATGACGAGGACGCGCGTCAGCGTCGTTCGCGCTGCGTCGCTCGTCGCCACTCCAAACGCGTCGCCCGCCACGTTCTTGGTGATCACGCTCGCTCCGGCGAGCAACAGCGCGGACGCCGGGACGAGCGCCGCTAGCGCTCCGGTGCCGGCGATCAGGCCGAGCACCCATGGCGGATAGTATTGCGCGACGACGAGCAGGAACGATTGATCGACCGCTGTGCCCTTGAGGCCGGGATGTATGAGCGCCGCCGCGAGGCCGGCGAGGATCATCAGGGCTAGGAACACCTGGTAGAGCGGCAGCAGCATGGCGTTGCGACGCAGCGTGTCGCCGCTTCGCGCGCTGTACACCGCGCTCCACGAATGCGGTCCCATGTAAAACCCGATCGCCGACAACAGGACAGTCGAGACGTACCACGCCGTTCCGTGAAACGCGCTTCCGGCTGGTAAGGCGAGCATGTGCGGATGCACCTGGACGAGCCGATCCAGCATTGCCGAAGGCGAGCCGAAAAAGCGTATCGGGATAGCGATACCGGCAAACGTCACGCCGCCGAGCACGAAGATGTCTTTGACGACGCTGGCCCAGGCGGTGCCGCGCAGCCCCGCCGTGAAGACGAAGAGCGCCAGCACAATGAAAGCGATGCAGACCGCCACGGTCGCGTCATAGGCGCCGTATCCTGCGATGTGCAGCAGAATCTGCAGGCCGCTGAGCTGAAGCGCTACGTACGGCACGACCATCACGAACATCAGAATCGCGATGCCGACGCCGAGGACGCGGCTGTCATAGCGCTTCTCGAAGAAGTCGGCCCCTGTAAGCAGGTTGTTGTCCTTGGCGACCCGCCAGACCGCCGGTGCCAGAAAATATCCGATGATGTATGCGCATACACCGTAGGCGATCGCGTAAAACGCGGGAGCGCCCTGCGAATATGAGAGCCCGGCGATTCCGAGGAAGGTGAACGTCGTGTAGATCTCGCCGGCCAGCAGTACCCACAGGAAGATTGTTCCGAAGGATCGGCCGCCGACGATATACTGCGCCGGGTCCATCTTGACGCGGCGAATGCCGAGCAGCGCGAACGCGATCGTCCCGAAGACGACGAGCCCGACGATCGTCAGGGACAAGCCCGCGCCACTCACCAGCGGCGCTCCACGCGGCCAAGCATCCACAGGAACGCCGGCGTCAGCAGCGACCACGTCAGTATCCAGCTGAGAAGGAAGGGGAGGCCGAAAAGCCTCGGCTCGACCCGGTTGACGAGCGGCACGACGAAGGTCAACGCGGCGATCGGTATCGCCACGAGAAGGGCGCGCAGCATCTTCGGGCGGTGTTTCGCACGTCGCGGCGCATGCCTGCCGAAAGAGGGACCGGCGGCGCTGCGGCGCATCAGCCAAGCATGCAACAGCGCCGTTCGTACGTTGGTCCAATCGTCGTTATCGCGATCGTCGTCATCGTGTTTCTTTTTATCGGAGGCACCTATAACTCGCTCGTATCTCTTGGGCAGGCCGTCGACGCGCAGTGGGGTCAGGTGCAGAACGTCTACCAGCGGCGTGCGGACCTCATTCCAAACCTGGTTGCGACGGTGAAGGGCGCGGCCAACTTCGAGAAGAGCACTTACGTGGATGTGGCCAAGGCTCGCGCGAGCGTGGGACAGATCTCGCCGCAGGTCGTGCAGAACGCGGTAAACAATCCGCAGGACTTCGCGAAGTACGCCGCCGCGCAGGACTCGCTGGGCGCCGCGCTCTCGCATCTGCTCGCCGTCGTCGAGAATTACCCTCAGCTGAGAGCCACCGAAAACTTCCAGACGCTCCAGGCGCAACTCGAAGGAACGGAAAACCGCATCGCGTTCGAGCGCCGCAAGTACAACGATGTCGCGCGCGCGTTCAATACCAGGCGCGACACCATCCCGACGGTGTTCGTCGCGGGGCTTTTCGGTAGCCGCTTCAACGAGAAGCCGTATTTCCAAGCGCAGCCCGGCGCGGCTCAGGCGCCGGCCGTCAACTTCTCGCCGTGACGCGAGACGAACGCTCCGCGATCGCGCGCGCCGTCGCCGACGCGGAAGAGGGCACGAGCGGCCGGATCGGCGTGCGCGTCGTTCCCGGTCGCGACGTCGACGCCTTCGAGCGCGCGAAACGGGAGTTCGCGCGGGTGGGCCTGCATCGCCACGCTCACGCGAACGCCGCGTTGATTTTAGTGGCACCCCAGGCGCAGCGCTTCGCGATCATCGGTGATCGCGCGCTACACGAGAGGGTCGGCGATGCGTTCTGGCGCGACGTCGTCGCGGAGTCGGAGCCCTACTTTGCGCGAGGTGCGTTGCGCGACGGCATCATCCACGCGGTCGAGAGGCTTGGCGAGGCGCTGCGCGCGCACTTTATGGTCGAAAATCGGGAGGCGCCATGAGACCGAGCCTCGCGCTTCTCGTTTTGAGTGTCGTCGCGCTCGCGTGGCCGCTTTCGACATCGGCTCAGGGTTTCAAAATTCCACCGGCCCCGGGCCACTACGTAACCGACAACGCCGGCGTTCTTTCACCTGACACGCGCTCGTCGGTCGAGAACGAGCTGCACGCTTACGAGACGGCCACTGGGCATCAGGTCGTCGTGTGGATCGGGCAGACGACGGGCGACGTTCCGCTCGAGACGTGGACCGGCGAAACTGCCGATCACTGGAAGGTCGGGCGGCGCGGTCACGACGACGGCGCGGTGCTCTTTCTCTTCATGCGGGACCACAAGGTTCGAATCGAGGTGGGCTACGGTCTCGAGAGTTCGTTGACCGACGCCGACTCGCACCGAATCATCAGTGACGTTATCGTCCCTCGAATGAAGGCCGACGATCCCAATGGGGCCGTGTCGAGCGGAGTGGCGGCGATGCTTACGACGATCACGCCGGGATACAAGGGCGTGACGCCGCCGCCGGAAGAAGCGCCGAGCAGCGTCGGCATCGGGGTCGGGGCATTCATCGCCGTCGTGATTGGTCTAACGTTCCTCTTCCTAATCTTCATGATCATCATGGCGGTGGTCCGGACGATTCGCTACGGATATCTCATCATGCGTGAGGGGCCGAAGGCCGCGAGCAAGGACATGAAGAGTTGGCCGGTCTGGGCCGGCGGCGCGTTCGTCGCCGGGTCGTCCGGCTTTGGCGGGGGCGGCGATTTCGGCGGCGGCTTTTCAGGCGGCGGAGGCGGCTTCGGCGGCGGAGGCGCGTCGGGCGGCTGGTAATGCTCGGACTACTGCTCGCCGCATCGCTCTTGCGATACGACGTGCTGATCTCCGCAGGCCACGAGGGGCGGCCGGCGAGCTGCGCTAGGTTTCCGAAGCATCGCTGCAATCTTGGTGCCAGCGGCGAGCGCGAGTGGACGCCGGTGGTCGCGGACGCCGCGACGGAGATTCTCCGCAATCACGGCGTGACGGTGGCCCGCCTTCCCGCGGATTTCGACGGAGAATACCGGGTGGATGCGGCGCTGTTCATTCACTTCGACGGGTCCGATCCGCCGTGCCGAAGCGGCGCGTCGATTGGGTACGCGCAGGAACGGGATGCTCGCGCTGCAGCCGAGTGGCGCAGGCTCTACGGCTCGGAGTGGCCGTTTGCGTTCCGGCCCGATAACTTCACCGACAATTTGAGCGAATATTATGCTTTCGAACAGGTTCGCGCGCGCGACGGCAGCCTCGTAATCGAGCTAGGCGAGATCACGTGTCCGCAGCAGCGAACGTGGCTCGCGTCGCGCCTGCACTGGGAGGGCGGGATGCTCGCCTACTTCGTCAGCCGACTCATCGGGAAAGGCGACGTTCCGAAACCCTAGAACGAAATAGCGTGCGGGTCATCGAGGTCGACGAGCGTGGCGGCGCCGGTGTTTTTACACCGGTCGAGCGCCCCCGTCTGGTCGAACGCCTCTCTGCCTCGGCTGGCTGCCCGATTGCGCTGTTGATTGCTCCGGCCGGCTACGGAAAATCCGTCGTGCTGCGGCAGTATCTACGAAGTTTACGTGAGCCGCACGCTCGCTTCGCGCTGCGTGGCGAGCACACGACGCTGTTGAGCTTCTTGCGCGGCTTCGCGGAGGCACTCCGCGATTGCGCGCCGCACGCGATCAACGCGCTCGCCGGCGCGTACGAGCGCATGACCCCCTCTCCAAAACGCTGCGCCGACCTCGCGCGTTGGATGCACGCGCATCTCGAGTCATTCGATGGCGTTATCGCAATCGACGATTTGCACGTAGCCGACGCCGATCCGGACGTCGCGGGTTTCGTATGCTCCTTAATCGATCGTTCGAAGGGGCGCATTCGCTGGATCATCGCCTCTCGCTCGACGAGGAATCTCCCGATCGGAACGTGGCTCGCCTATCGGGACGCCGAACTCGCGATGGGCGAAGAAGAGCTGCGCTTTACGCTGGACGAGGCCCGGTTGGCCGCCCGCGGCCTGGGCCTGGAGCGGCGCGATGACGAGCTCAACGACTTGCTCGCCCTTACCGAAGGCTGGCCGGCCGCGATGAGCTTCGCATTGCGGACGTCGACGCGCTCGTCGGACCTGCGCAACGTTTCGGCACTGACGCGCGAGATGATTTACCATTTCTTGGCGGAGCAAGTTTACAGCGGGCTCGACGCAGACGAACGCGCGGTCCTCGAGGTGGCGATCGCGCTGCCTGTCATCAGCCTCGGGGTGCTCGAGCGAGCAGGATTTGATCGCGCCCTGCCGGTCGTCGAGAGGCTGCGAGAGCGCACGGCGTTCATTTATGAGGAATCGCCGGGCATCTATCAGTGCCACGACCTCTTCCGTGAGTTCTTGCGGCATCAAAGCGCGCTGGGCGGAAAGCAGGCGCAACAGCGCGTCCAAGAACGTGCCGCGAGGGCGCTCGAGGCGAGCTGGGATATCGAGCACGCGATCGCGGCCTACGTACTCGCTGCTTCGTCCGGCGACGTCCTTCGTCTGCTCGAGCGCGACGGCTTCGACATGTTGGAACGCGCTCGCGGCGACGTAGTGGCGCGGGCGATCGAATCTCTGGACGAGCATACGCGCCGCCAGAATGCCACGGTCCTAGCGCTGCAAGGAGCTCTCCAAGCGACGGCAGGGAAATTCGCGCGCGCGGAATCACTCCTACGCCGCGCCCTCGCAAAAGCCGGCAACAACCGCGACCTATTCGCCATAACAAGCCTTCGTCTCGCATCCCTAGTTGCAAATCAGGGAGGCAACGTGACCGAGCTTCTACGCGCGGTTGGCGATGATGATGAGCAAGATGCCGGTCGTCGCGCGGAGGCGCTGTCGCTTATGGCCGGCAAGGCGGCCGCAAGCGCAGAGCCTAAAATCGCGGAGACGGCTCTTGCACGGTTAGAGCCGCTGCTTCTCGAGATTGACTCGGATGTTGTCCGCGCAAGAGTCCTGCACCACAGCGGCATAGCCTTCCACCACCTTGGGATTGCCGACCGGGCGTTTGAGGTGTTAACGCAGTCAAGCGACGTCGCCGCGGACCTGCATCTGTACAGTATCGAAAGCAGAGCAAATGCTGTGCTTTCCAATTTGGTCCTTCATGAGGAGGACGACGTGGATCGACAGCTTCGGTACGCTGAATTTGCGGCGGATGCAGCGACCAAGGCTGGCGACACCTTCGCGCTTCAAACCGCACTTCTTCAGATGCTGAGCGCCCAGATGCGTCGAGGTAACGTTGAAGAGAGCATCGCGACTGAACAGCGGTTGGCAGGAATAAAAACGAACGATTTGGCCGACCGGTTCTTGGCGCTCTTCAGAGCGGTGAGGCTCGCCTGGGAGGGACGATTTGCCGAAGCCCATCAGCTTGTCGCACCGCGCTGGTCGCAAATGGCCTTTAGCTTCGATAAGGTGGTATCAGGTAGCGAGTATGCCCTTTTTCTGGCGATCGACGGGAAGCGCGAAGAATCGGCAAAACTCACACGGGAAATATTGGCGGTCCTCAGCACGTCGACTGTAACAGGCCGCTTCCGAATACGGTCGATGATGATCGCGAAAGCACTTTCGGCACTGGCGGAAGCGATCAATGGGCGAGCGATGCATGCGGATCGGATCCTGCGCGGGATCAAGTTGGGCAGCGACTCCGTCATAGAGCTTGTGGTCACGACTGTTCGTAACGTGTTGTTGAGACTGACGCACCGAAGCGATGCGGGCGAACGCCGGGTTAGGAACGGGATCACAGAATTGAGCAGGCTCGGTTACGCCGACGTTGCACGGCTACTTGGGGCGGTCGACGATGTGCTTGGGGCGCGAGGCAATCATACTCAAAGTACGCAGCTCACCCCGTCAGAGGTCGACGTCCTTAAACTGTTGGACGAAGGGCTTATTCCTAAGGAGATTGCGTTACGAAAGGATCGCAGCGTTTGCACAATCCGAGTCCACATCGCAAATGCGGTCGCGAAGCTTGGCTGCCACGGGAAAGCGGAAGCGGTCCGGCGAGCGCGCCAAGAAGGCATCATCTGACCGGGCGCCAGGGGCAGCGATGGCCTAGTTAATGTTGATTAGTGGCCGAGGTTCGACTCAGCGGTAGGCTTGCGCTAAGACAGCTAGTGAGGGAGGATTTCGAATATGCTAAGCCTAGCAATGGCGCTGCTTCTGGCTCTGTGCGTTAGTCCGCCAGATCCACTGTAAGCGCGCAACAACTGACCGGGTGGGCAGCTTGTGCGCCACCCAGTTGGCACTCGTCCATGCCAAAATGCCGGCATGGACGAGTACTTTATAGGGGCGGGGGCGCTCCTGACTGCTGGGCCGAGCGGGTCGATCGCGGGGGCAACCCTGCATGCCCAGACCGAGGCCGGCTTAGCGTCCCGAGTCAAGGTGGCCGTGATCGACTTCGAGGCGACGAGGCTGGGCGAGCTCTCGCGCGTCCTCGTCGTGGCTGCCGGCTGGAACAGGCCGCGCTTCCGGAGCGAGGTCGCTGACCGGCTCCTGGCCGACCACGAGTGCACGCTCGCGGACGTGATGGCGGTGCTAGCCGAGGCGGCCGCGACGCACGAGATACACGTGTTCGCCCACTGGCTCCCGGACAGCGAGACCTTGCGGACGCTGGAAAACCGCGGCATTTGCGTGGTGGCACATCCCCTCGAGGCAATCGGGCAAGCCGCTTTAGTTTGCGGCCAGCGGGTGGGCCGGTGGCCAGTTCAGGCGGCTCCAAGGGTGACAAAGCACGATGCAGCGTAGAAATGCATACTATGCCCAATGCCCGCGTTGCGGTCATCGACGACGACCGTATGGTTCGGGAGATGTTGGAACTCGGGCTCTCCCGCGAGGGCTACGAGGTGCGGACGGCAACGGATGGCTTGGCTGCCCTCGAGCTCGTGAAAGTCTTCGATCCCGAGCTCATCGTGCTCGACATCATGATGCCGAAGATCGACGGGGTGACACTGCTCCCTCGGTTGCGCGAAATCACGCAAGCGCCGATCCTGATGTTGACCGCGAAGGGCGGTACCGAAGATAAGGTTCGTTCCCTGAGTTCCGGCGCCGACGACTATCTAGTCAAGCCGTTCGTCTTTGAAGAGTTGATCGCGCGCCTCCAGGCGAAGCTGCGGCGCCCGCAGCTCATCGAGGAAAACGTCCTGCGCTGGCGTGACATCTCGATCAATCCCGGGACGCGCGAGGCCTGGCGCGGTAAGGATCCGCTCGAGTTCACCCAACGCGAGTTCGACCTTCTCGAAGTGTTCATGCGGGAGCCGCGGCGCGTCTTCAGCAAGGATCATTTGCTCGAGATCGTTTGGGGACACGACTTTGAGGGCGGCCCGAACATCGTTGAGACCTACATCTCATATCTACGCGCGAAAATCGACCGCGCGGGAGAACAGGGCTCGTTCATTCGAACAGTCCGCGGCGTCGGCTACGGCCTCTCTCAATAGAGGGTCGCGTCCTTGAAGTTGGCAGCGCGCCTCTCCGCCTTGTACGCGGTGCTTCTCGGCGTAACGGTCGTGATCGTCATCCTGGCGTCCTCGATCGCCTTGGTTTTCGAGCTCTGGCGCTTCTCGGGCGACGTAACGGTGGCGAAGCACGAAGAGGCCCGGATTCTGGTCGATCAATATCGGCGCGAGGGGATGAGTCTCAAGCAGGCCGCGCCCGAGATCGTCAACGCACTCAGCGGAATCGGCCTGCGCGTCACCGTCTTCGACCTGAAGGGTCGCTACCTCGCCGGGGACAAAACGCTGCGCCCCAGGCCGCTGCCCGCGGTGCTCGCGGCGGGCGGCATGCAACATTTCATCCCGCCGCTCGCCAAGGGCAAACCAGCGCCGCTCGACCCCACGCGGCTCGAACCGCTCTCGCTCACCTACGTACAGGGCGGTTACGTCGGTTTTGCCCCATCGTTCCCGCTGCTGCTCGTCTCGCTGATTCCGTACTGGCGAATCGTTCTGACCATCGGCGCGGCGGCAATCCTGCTCTCGTGGCTCGTTGGCCGGGTGTTCGCGCAACAGTCGCTGCGGCCGATCAACGAGGTCAGCGACTCCCTGCGAGCGCTCGCGGACGGCGACTACACGCAGCGTCGCTTCGTAATGGCCGGCGGCGACGAGGTCGCATCGCTGACCGCGGCTTTCAACGACGCCGTCGCGAGCGTAGCGGCAGCATTCGACCATCGGAAGCACGCCGAGGAACGCATGCGTCAGTTCGCCGCCGACGCCTCACACGAGCTGAGAACGCCGCTGACCGTGATCGGCGGCTACATCGACGTGCTGCGGCGCGGCGCGATCGAGGAACCGCGCATCGCGCGCCAGATTCTCGCCACGATGTCGCTCGAGAAGGAGCACATGCGCGGCCTGATCGATCGCCTGATGCGGTTGGCGCGCCTCGACTCCGAGGCCCCACCGCACATCGAAGCCGTCGACGTCGCCGAGCTCCTGCGCGGCCAGTGCGAAGCCGCACGCCGCCTGGACGACCGGCGCATCATCGACTATAGCGTTGACGGCGTCGAGAGCGTACAGGCCGATCGCGGGGAGCTGGCCGAAGCGGTTTGGAACGTTATCGAAAACGCACTGAAGTATGCTCCGGACGCGCCCATTCATCTCCGGGCCACGCGCAACAACGGCCACTCGGTCATCCGCGTGAGCGACGAAGGCCCCGGAATGTCGGAATCGGAACGGGTGCATGCTTTCGAGCGCTTCTATCGCGGCGATCAACGCGGCGAAATCGTCGGGACGGGCCTCGGCCTCGCCATCGCGAAGCGTGCCGTCGAGCGCGTCGGCGGCGACATCGCGATCGACAGCGCACCCGGCCACGGCACGGCCGTAACGATCACGATCTAGCCTTTCACAGCGCGGCTCAAGGCTTGCGACCGCGCCAATTCCGTATAATCGCGAAGACATGTTGCGGCGCTGTGTTGGGCTGACCGCGGCCCTGCTCATGCTATTTGCGGCCGTCACGCCGCTAGCGCGGGCGCAAGCCGAGTCGGCGGAGATCGATATCGTCGTAGTGGACGCGACTACCAAGCAACCGCTCGAACTGGCGCGCGTACTGCTCGACGGGCCGGTCATTACGTCGGAGCTCACGGGCAAGAACGGCAAGGTTACATTCACCGACGTGCCCGATGGCATCTATCGTGCGCGCATCGTCAAGCGCGGCTACCAGAGCCTGACCTCGGCCTCGTTCGAGGTGCTCGACGGGCGCGTCATTACCGTCAACTTCGCGCTGGCCCTGGAGAACGGCGGCCTTAAAGTCATCGGAGAAGTGACCGCCAAGGCGTCGGCCACGATCTCGAGCAACAGCATCGACCAAAACTCGGCGCAACGGCGCCTGTCCACCGATTTGGCCGATGCGCTGAACAAGCTTTCCGGGGTCAGCGTTTCGACGTCGAGCGACGACAGCGATGCGACGCAGACGATTTCGCTGGAGGGGCACGATCCGACGCAGACGCAGCTGACGCTGGACGGGATTCCGCTCAATGCGCCCGGCTCGGCCGGCAACCTCGGCGGCTTCGCGACGGATTTGTTCCAGGGCGCGTCCGTGCGCATGGGTCCGTCACTGGGCGGGCTCGGTGGCTCGGTGAATTTCAGCACGCTGCAGCC
This sequence comes from Candidatus Binatia bacterium, assembly GCA_035544215.1. GTDB lineage: Bacteria > Vulcanimicrobiota > Vulcanimicrobiia > Vulcanimicrobiales > Vulcanimicrobiaceae > Cybelea. The sequence continues at coordinate 226,761 of DATKHY010000003.1, forward strand.
CACGCTCAGCTGGCAGACGCAGCTGCAGATGTCGGTCGGAAGTTACGGCCGCGATAACTACTCGGTTGCGGAGACCGGTTCGATCGGGAAGCTGGGCCTGGCCGTGCAAACGGTCAACCGCTTGTACCCGAGCCTGGTGGACGGCGACTTCTACGAGGACGCCAGCGGCCTAAGCTACATGCACGACGGCGACAGCACCACCTCGGGGAACCTCGTCAGCGCGCGCTACGAGTTCGGCGATTCCGACTCGTTGACCGGCATGTTCATGAACTCCAATCGCAACACCAACGTCGTATGCCTGCGCTATCCCGGCGATCCGGCCACCACGCTGCCGTGCGGATACGGCCCCAACAATACCGACACGACCAACGTCCAGCTCTACTCGCTCACCGATAACGCACTGGTCGGCGCGACGCAGATCCAGACCTCGGTCTTTTCCTTCGATTCCAGCGGCCTATTAAACCAGCTGGCGCGCTACGTCAACGGGGTTCCGTCGCCGACCGGCTATTCGACGAACACGAAGTCGAGCGGCTACGTCGTAAACGCGACGCTCCCCGCGCAACAGCGGCACACGATCTCGATCCAGGCGTACGGAACTTCGTCGCAGTTCGCGACGACGCCGCTCGTCCCGCAGGCGGAGCCGTTCTACAGCGGATCGCAGACCGCGAACTACTCAGTGCTGCAAGCCACGGACACGATCCACTCTAACGACAAGCTCACGCTCTCGGGCTCGGCCGGGCTCAGCACCGCGACGGGAAACAGCGGCGTCTCCGAGCTCGCCAGCGTCGCCGCGACGTGGCGGCCGACGTCGCGCGACAGCTACAGCGCGTCGTTCGCGCTCGGGGGAGCCGCTGCCACGCAGGGGCGCCTGCAGATTCTGAGCGATCCCGCGTCGCTGCGCTTCGACTGCAACGGGAAGGTTGCGTATGGTAACGCGCCGGGCCAACAGCCGCAGAACAGCTCGTCCACGTCGGCGCGCCTCACCTACACGCACCAGCTGCACGGCGGCAACGTGTCGCTCACGCTGTACCGTCAGTTGCAAAACGGGGTGCTGCTGCCGGTCTACGTCGACGGCGTCGTCCTCAACCAGCTCGGTCAGCTGCCGTCCGGCTATCTCGCGCAGGTCGCCGCGCTCTACAACTCTCCGGCCGGGTGCAACGCGCCGCCGGGCACTCCGTTTACGGCCCAGCAGCTCTACTTCACGAGTCCAGTCGCGGGAGTGCAGCGGCTCTATCAGGGCGCCGAGCTCACCGGCTACTTCACGGTGGGCGATCTCGTGATCCAGGGATACTACAACGTCACGGGCGCGCAGGCCGACTCGAACAGCTACCTCTTCGCCAATCCGTGGTCGATCACGATTTCCGGTCAGCAGCTTCCGAACGTTCCCCTGATCAAGTCCGGCGTTGTCCTCGACTACAAGGCGCCGCACTCGATGTTCGAGTGGCTCGCCGATGCGCAGCACGTGGGCACAAACAATCCGAACAACCTTCCGCCGTACACGACGTTTGACGCCGGCGTCACCGCCCAGCTGACGCGCGGAACGCTCACGCTCGCAGCGAGCAACATCACGAACACGTATTCTGGCGTCTTCGCCAGCCCCGCCAACGCCGTGCCGTTTACCACCGCAGGCGGCATCGTGATTCCCAACATCGCTCGGCCGCTCGTGCCGCGCACGATCTCCGTCACATACTCCGCGAAGTTGGGCCAGGGCGTGTCGTCGCAGACCGCTACGGCGTTCCGAGCCCGCGGCACGGGTGGCGGCGGCGGCCCGTTCGGCGGCCCGGGCGCTCCCGGAGAACAGGGCCCTCCCGGCGGTGGCGGCGGCGGAGGCCGCGGCCTATCGTCGCTCTTCTCGCCGCTGCCGCAGACCCCGCCGGCCGATCCGTTCGCCGTGGTCGCCAATCCCGCATCGTGCAGCGCCGGCAACGCCACCAAGACGCGTCGGCTCGCCGGCGAGCTGAGGGCCTTCGCGGCAGAAGTGGAAGCTGCGCGCACGGCCGCAGGCTATCCGGCAACGATGCCTGCTCCGGCGCTGCCCGACGCGACGATCACGTACCACGGGCTTGGCATGACGTACGCGCTCGCGATAACGCCGAAGGGCAGCGGGATGCTGCGCGCGGTGGCGAGCTGTCTCTCGCTGCACATCGCGAGAACCGACGACGTCACACAGCGCAAGCTGTTTGCGCCGACAAGTCCGTTGTTCTTCGTGCCGCAGCTGAACTTCATGCCCGCGGTCGGCCTGTACGTCGTCGCTCGCCAGCCACAGGCGGGTCAGGAGGCGTTCCGTGTCTACAAGCTTCCGACGACGCCGCCGAAGGACCCGTTCCAGATGCGTACGTCGCAGTCGTGCACCGGCGACGTGAAGAATCTCGCGACGCAGTCGCTGCTCGAGCTGCGAAACCGTTTCGCGAACGGCGCCGCGACCCCGAGCTGGACGATCACGGCGCACGCCGCGAAGGGCGGCACGTGGTACGAGCTCGACCCGGGCGATCCGACCGTCGTGCCGGCTCTCGTCGTCTGCGGGCGCATCGCCGCGACGACGAGCGATGAGCTCGTGCAGCACGGCCTTGACGGCAAGAGCGTTCCCGAACTGAACTACGCGCCGAGCGTCGGCCTCTATCTTATCCGTCCGAGCAATCGACCGGTCATCCCGAATGCGTCGCCATCACCCTCGCCGTGACGCCGGCGCCCGCTACTCCTTCGACCGTGGCGTGAACGCGACGCCGGCCGTCGTCCCTCCGCTCAAGCCGTCCGTGAAGCTGTACTGATAGGTGAGGTTGGTCGGAGTGTACTTGTAGATGTCGATGCGGGCGTGCTGATAGACCGCGGTCGCAAACGTCGTGCCGTTCTCACTTAGGTGCCCCGTCATCGTTTGCAGCTTGAGCTTAAACGGGCCGCCGATGAGCTTGCAGCGTGGATGGCAGCCCTGATAGACGTAAAGCTCGCTGCCATACGCCGACCAACTGATCGAGAGGATGTTCCCCTGCGTGTCGATCTCGAGGCCGCCGTACGCCTTGTTCCGGTAGCCGCTCGATAGCTGCCCCGTGCCCCCGCAGTGCTTGAAGAACGTCAGCGTCGAGACGAACGACGAGTTGACCGCGGACGCCCAGCAATCGCCGTTGTTGGCCATCGCGACGCCGGCGACTTGCACCATGTTGCTGTTCGTGAGGTTCCTCCTGCACCCGTGCGCGATCGTGCAGACCGAGATGCTGCCGTTGCCGCTGTTGCCGAAGATGTTCGCGATGGCGATCCTTCCGGTGGCCGCGTCGATGCTCGCGGCGTCCAGCGGTTGACCGTACCGATCCTGGAAGGACCCGAGCTTCCTCCCGCACATGCGCGGTCCGCGAAAGACCGTGATCGAACCCGCGAAGCTGTCGGGGACCATGAGGTTGCCGGCCGCGTCGACACTAACCCTGTCGGCAAAGCCGATTCCGTTGACCTTGCAGTATGGCCTCGGGCGACCGCTCTTGCTGCGATAGCCCAAGATCTCCGCGCGCGACGGGCTCGTGTGCAGATCGACGTAGAGGCCGTCGCGCGCTACGTTCGCAAGAGATAGTTGCCGGGGCGCCGCGGCCTGTGGCGTCCCCGGGTTTGGGATCGACGCACGGTAAGAGCAGCCTGACAATATCGGAGCGGCCACGATTAGCGCAACCGCTAGTCGGTACGGATACAAAAACGTCATCCGCTTCGCTTCGGCCGCGACGGCGCCGTTCCATGGTTCGCTACGCCGAGTGGGACCGCGCTTTGCGGGGCCGAACAGCGAGGCGTGAGCGTGTTGTGCCGCCCCTCCAGCTCGCCGCGCGTGCTCATCGTCGGGGCTGGGCCAACGGGGCTCGTGCTGGCGCTGAACCTGGCGCGGCGCGGCGTGCCGTTCCGGATCGTCGCCGACGCCGGCGGCCCGGGCCAGCGGTCGCGCGCGATGGTCGTTCAGGCGCGCACGCTGGAGTTCTATCGCCAGCTGGGGTTCGCGGAGGAGATCGTCGACGAGGGAATCGTCGTTCCGCATCTGCACCTGCGCGAGGCGAGCGGGGACGGGCGCCTGCGCGAGATGGTCAGACTGAACTTCACTGATCTCGGCGACGGCATCAGCCCGTATCCCTTTGCGCTCACCTATCCGCAAGACGATCACGAGCGCTTCCTGATCAAGAAGCTGGCGGCGGCGGGGATCGACGTCGAGTGGAACACCAAGCTTACCGCGTTGCCACGCATGGACGAGGGGAGCGTCGTGGCAACGCTGGTTGGTCCGCGCGGAAGCGAGCAGCTCGAGGTCGACTACCTGTGTGGCTGCGACGGCGCGCACTCGGCCGTGCGCACGGCGCTGGGACTTGGTTTTGCCGGCAAGACCTACGACCGGCTCTTCTTCGTGTGCGACGCAAAGGTCGATGCGCCGTTCGATCACGATCTCTACGTGACGCTCGGCGAGCGCGCTCTGGTGCTGATTTTCGCCGTGCGATCGACCGGCATGCGGCGCCTGATCGGCTTGATTCCAAGCGGACTCTCGGAGAGCGACACCGTGACGTTCGAGAGCATTCGCGGATACGTCGAGCCGCTGTTGGGAGTGCACGTCACCGAGGTAAACTGGTTTGCGACCTACCGCGTGCACCATCGGGTCGCGGAGCGCTTCCGGTCCGGTCGCGTCTTCATCCTCGGGGACGCGGCGCACATCCACAGCCCCGCCGGCGGACAGGGCATGAATACCGGAATCGGCGACGCGACGAACCTCGGGTGGAAGCTGGCGGACGCGGTCACCGGGCGCGCCGCCCAGACCATCCTGGACTCGTTCGAAGAAGAACGCATCGGCTTCGCGCGCGCCTTAGTGGCGACGACGGACCGCGCGTTCACTGCCATCGTCGCGCCCGGGGGGCGCGGTCAGGCGACTCGGCGCATCCTCGCGCCATTGCTGCTGGCCGCGGGTACTCGTCTTACATCCGTGCGCCGGCTGTTCTTCCGCGTCGTCTCGCAGACGCAGATCCACTATCCCCATTCGAGCCTGAGCGACGGCAAAGCCGCCGGCATTCGCGGCGGCGATCGGCTGCCGTGGGTCGCGAGCCTCGATAACTTCGCGCCGCTGCGGTCGCTGGACTGGCAGGTGCACGTGTACGGCAATGCCGGGCCGCAAATTACCGCAGCGGCCGAGCGCCGCGGCGTCCCGGTGCATGCGTTTGCCTGGGATACCGGCGCGCGCAGCGTAGGCCTGGCGCAAAACGCGGCGTACCTCGTTCGGCCCGACGGTTACGTCGCGCTGGCGCTCGACGGGGACGACGGCGCACGCTTCCGGTCGTATGCGGATCGGATCGGGCTCGTCAAAGTTCCGGCGAGCGGCCCAGCGCTCTAGCGCGGTCGACCATCTCGCGCATCCGCGGATGTTCGCCGCGGATCGTCGCCACCCAGGGCTCGAAGCGCGGCACGCCCTCACCCGTGCGGAATAGGAAGTACCAGACGCTCATGTCGCCCATGAGCGTGAAGCGCCGCTTTAAATCCTTCGCAAGCGCGGCGTACGATTCGAACGAGCGCAGGTGCCGCGCGAAGCCGCCGCGCTCGCGATCGGCTTCGAGCATCGCGCCTGCGTTGCGAATCGTCGCGCGGATCTTACGCGGCATGCGCAGGATGCCGGGTGTCGCGAGCACGCGCTCGACGCCGACGTCGCCGTACGCGGCGACTGTCGCGGGATCGAATTCCGCGAACGCGTCGCGATAGGCATCCCAGTGCTGGGCGATCTGCTTCCAGCTCACGCCGGCTTGGAAAACGGCTCGCGTCATCACCTCGAAATAGTCGGCTAATGAGTGGGGGTCGATCACATCCGGAATCGTCTCGGCCACAGCGACGGGCTTCGCCCTTGCCATTCGGAGTCCGGCGCCGGGGCGGCAGGGACGGGCCAGGCTGAGGTCGCAGAACGCCGGACACAATTGCTGCTCTGGTCCCCCGGTAGGATTCTCGGAGATTTCGGTTGCGAAGTCCGCACGGTAGGCAGAGTCTAAGGAGTTTCTGGTTTCGTGTACGTCGATGAAATGCTCAACTGTGTGGACTGCGGACGCCAATTCGTCTTCAGTTCGGGCGAACAACGCTTCTACGAGCAAAAAGGGTTCCAGAACAAGCCGAACCGCTGCCCGGATTGCCGCCAGGCGCGCAAGCAGATGCGCTCTAGCGGCGGGGGCGGCGACCGCACGGGACGCCCGCGCGAGATGTTCACGGCCACGTGCAGCCAGTGCGGCGGCGTTGCCGAGGTTCCGTTCAACCCGCGCGGTGACAAGCCGGTCTATTGCCGGGATTGCTTCGCCTCGCGGCCGTCGTATCGCTGAACCAACGCACAACCGCAAGCCCTAAACCCTGTTACGACGCGGTCGTCGTCGGCGCCGGCCACAACGGCCTGGCGTGTGCTGCGCTTTTGGCGCGCGCGGGCCATTCTGTCGCGGTCTTCGAGCGCCGCGGCGCGATAGGAGGCGCCGCGGTCAGCGAGACGGACGTCTGGCCGGGGTACACCGTGTCGACGGCATCCTACGTCTGCAGCCTGCTCGATCCGTGGTTGGTCGACGAACTCGACCTGTGCGCGCACGGGCTGTCGTACTACCTCAAGGATCCGTATGCGTTTACGCCGCTGCTCGACGGGCGCTCCCTGCTGCTCGGAGCCGATCGCGAGAAGAACGCGCGCGAGATCGCCGCGTTCGACGCGCGCGACGTCGGCGGACTCGAGGCGTACGTCGAGCGCACCGATCGGCTTGGCAGGGCGCTCTTCGATTCGTTTTCGGACGACGATCCGCGGTTCGACCGGTTCGATCCCGATACGCAGCGGATCTTGCGCGGCTCGGCCGCGGACCTGGTCGAACGCTACGTGTCGACGCCCGTGCTGCAGGCGGAGCTCGTCAACGACGGCCTGGTCGGAACCTACCTCGGCCCACGCAATCCGGGAACGGCGTACGTCCTGGCGCATCATCTCGCCGGACGCGTGCTCGGCGTGCAAGGCGCGTGGGCCTATGTGCGCGGCGGCATGGGATCCGTTTCGCGCGCGCTGGCCTCCGCCGCGACCGCGCACGGCGCCGAAGTGTTCGCCGATGCGACGGTCACGCGAATCGTCACGGACGCCGCCGGCGCCGCCTGCGGAATCGAGACAACTGCGAGCACCGTGCGGGCGCGCGCCGTCGTGTCGAACGCGCATCCGCGGACGACCTTTCTCGATTTGCTCGACGCGAACGTCGTCGGGCGTCCGCTGCGCGACAAGCTCGAGACTTGGCGCAGCATCGGGCCTTCGTTGAAGCTGAACCTTGCGCTCGGCGAGCTTCCGAACTTCACCTGCCGCCCGGGGAGCGATCCGCAGCCGCACCATCACGCGACGATCCACGTCGCGCCCTCGATCGACTATCTGCAGACGGCCTACGACGACGCGCGCAGGAACGGCGCGAGCGACGAGCCGCTGATCGAGTGCTTTTTGCAGACGCCGACGGATCCGTCGCTGGCTCCGCCCGGCAAACACATCCTCTCGGTCTTCGCGCAGTATTTCCCGTACGATCGGAGCGACGGATGGTCGGAGCCCAAGCGCGAGACCGCCGCGGACAAGATCGTGGCGATCCTCGCGCGTTACGCGCCGAACCTGCCTGGCGCCATCGAACGCCGCCAGGTGCTCGCCCCACCGGATCTCGAGTCGCGCTTCGGGCTGGTCGGCGGTCACATTTTTCACGGCGAGCTGCTGCCGGGGCAGATCTATGAGCAGCGCTTTGCGACGCGCACACCGGTGCGCAACCTGTATCTTTGCGGTTCGGGCGCGCATCCGGGCGGCTGCGTGAGCGGATTCCCTGGGAAACGCGCCGCTCGCGCTGTCTTGAGCGATAGGCTGGCGAGCGCCGGGCAAGAAAGACTCGCGCCCGGCGCGCAAAAGCGCCAGTCTCAATGATCGCCGCTCTGATCCTCGCACAGGCGCTGCCGGCGCCGCCGCCGACCGCGCCGCCCTATCCGTCCGTCTTCGTCCCGCGCGGAGTCGTGATTCCCGTCACCGTAACCAAGGACGTTCGGATCGGCGCCTTTGGAGCGAACGTGGCACAGCGAACGGTTCGTTTCGCTGTGACGCAAGACGTCATCGTAGACGGTTACGTCATCGCGAAGGCCGGTGACCTCGTCGAAGGTCACTACACGGACCAGCAAAACACGACGCACCGAACCTTCGAGACGACCACCTCCCAAGAGATCACGCTCGACCTCGACGACGCCGTCAATTTCTGCGGCGACACGATCCACCTGAATTTCGAGCGGACCTTCGTCGGCGGCGTGCGCAGCGGCTTCCTCTCGTTCGGCGTTCACGCGCACGACGCGGTGTTCGACAAGGGCCTCGTGCTCGCGGCGCAGACGGACCGCGGCCACAAAGGCGTGTGCGCCCAACCGGCGAGCGCGGCGGCGAGGCCGTTGCCGAAAAACATGGTGCAGCCCGACGACCTGCCGAGTCCCGGCAACACCCCGTCCACAAACGGCTGGTAAGCTCGTGGCATGCAGATCACGTGGAAACCCGTGCGCGACGGTGCCGATGCGCCCCGCGCGAAGCTCCCCGATAGCGTCTTCGCTTTCCCAAAGGAGCGTAAAGAGCCCTTAACCGATGCGGCGCACGTCCGCAGCGCGATCGCCCGCTTCGGCGAGGTGCGTGGCGTCAGCGAAGCCGAGCGTGCCCGGGCGTTCGCGAACATCAAGGCCGCGGCCGGTTATTTCGGCGTTACGCTCAGGGCGACGAGCTGGCGCGATCTCGTCGGGTGACGGGCGCGCTTCCGACGAGAATCAGGACGACCGAGGCGATGACCGCAGCGCCGCCGGCGACGATGTTCCACGTCACGGGCTCGTGTAGGAGCAAGGCGCCGAGGATCACGGCCACGACGGGGTTCACGTAGCCGTACGTTGCGACGGTCGACGTCGGAAGGGTGCGCACGGCGTAGGCATAGGCGCTGTAGCCGAGCATCGCGCCGGCGGTGATCAGCCACAGCATTCCCCATAGCGACGGGGCCGAGATCGCGGCGATTCTGAGGTGCGATGCCTCGCCGAGCAGCAGCCCCACGACGACCGAGATCGCGCCCCCGAGCGTCATCTCCAGTGGGGCCGTGAGCGGCCTGTGCTCGCTGCTGCGCGCGTAGATCGATCCGGCGGCCCACGAGATCGACGCGATCATAATGACGCCGGCGAAGAGCAAGTCGGCATGACCGGCGCCCTTGCCCACTAGCAGCGCGATGCCGGCGGTGCCGAGCAGGACGCCGCCCACCGCCGGCGCCGCGGGCGCCTTGCGCGCGAGCATAGCATCGAGCAGCAGCATCCAGATAGGCGTGCTCGCGAGCAAGAGCGCGGAGGTTCCGGACTCGACCCGGGTCTCCGCGAGACACAGCAAGCCGTTGCCGACAACGATCAGCGACACGGCGACGATCGCGATGCGCAGCAGCTCCGCAGGGCGCGGCAGCGCCGGCCTTTCCTTAGCCGCGAGCCACTGCAGCCCGAACAGCAGCGTGCCGGCGATTAGGAATCGGGTCCCCGTCATGAGGTAGGGCGGAATCGTCGTGACCGCAACTCGAATGCCGAGATACGTCGAACCCCACACGAGGTAGACGATGGCCAGCGAGATCCAGGCCAAGGCGGTCCCGCGCGTCACCCGCCAGAGGACCGGAAAACGGACCCGGAAGTTGCGCGGGCGAGCGGCTCTCAGTAACCTTTACGCGACGCGACCGTAAAATACGGCATGAATAAAAAATTAGTAGCGCTGGCGCTTGCGCTCAGCGTGATTCCCATTGCGGCGGCCGCCGACGACGACAATGCGCCGCCTCAGCTTACCCCCGCGCAGCGGCAGGCGCTTCATCAGACGTTCGAACGGTTTGCCTCCCAGGAAGAGCAGCTCCACCAGCAGATGCGGGGTCAGATTCTGGGCTCGCTCACGCCGGTGCATCTGCGCGCCGTCGGGGCCACCATCGGTGACCTCGCGATCGCGGCCAACCCCGATCCCACGGCCGCGGCGAAGCGCATCGACATGATCCTCACCCCCGGGGAGCGGCAGCGCGTCCTCTCCACCGTTTCGTCCTTCTTCCAGCAGAGCCGGCAGCTCCACGACCAGATGCGCAACGAACTGACCAGCGAGATGCCCGCCGGCGCCCATCCGCCTTCAGCGGACCGCGACAAAGAACACCAGATGACGAACATGCGACTCGACGCAGGTACGGTGTTGCTTGCGGCGCTCTCGCCTCATCGGCACCTGATGGGCATGGGCGACCACGGCGGATTCATGATGCACATGGAGGGTGAACCGCCGCACTAAGAAACAACGAGCGGCGTGGTCACGTGGCAACGCACGCTCTGGCTCATGGTAGCGGTGCAGGCGATGATGTCCTTCGCCTTCTCCGTTTCCGGCCCGTTTTTACCGCTTTACGTCATTCAGCTCGGCGTTAGGCCGATCGCCGCAGTATCGATTTGGGCGGGCGTCATCGCGTCCGCGAACTTCTTGCTGGCCGCGATCTTCTCGCCCGTCTGGGGTGGCATCGCCGATCGCACCGGCCGCAAAGCGATGGTGATTCGCTCGTGCGTGGCAATCGCTATCTTCACCGCGCTCATGGGGCTGGTCCAGAACGTGTGGCAGCTCTTTTTGGCGCGGGCCTGCATGGGGATCTTCAGCGGCTTTTCGGCCGCCGCCATCGCGATGGTTGGCACGGCGGTGCCGGAGGAGAGCCTCGGCTTCTCGCTCGGATGGATGGCGACCGGACAGTTGATCGGCGGGCTCTGCGGGCCGCTCTTCGGCGGAGTTCTCGCGGACCGGCTTCACGACTACCGCCAGGTCTTCTTTGCGACGTCGGCCGTCGCGCTTGCCGCCACGCTGGTGTGCGCGCTGCTCGTCCGCGAGCCCGTTCGGCCCGCGCCACCGCGCGAAGGGCGCGCCTCGTTTTGGGAGAGCCTGCGCGAGGTCGTGTCGCATCCTCAGCTCGCCCCGATGTTCCTCGTCGTGCTGCTCGCGCAGGTCGTCGCGTTCGGCGTGCAGCCCATCGTGCCGCTCTTCGTACGCGCCCTGACCAGCAACGCGTCCGGCGTCGCAACCGCGGTCGGGCTGGCGTTTGCGGTGACGGGGCTCGCGGATCTGATCGCGTCGCCGTTTTTGGGCAAGCGAAGCGACCGCATCGGCTACCGCCGCGTGCTGATGATATCGTTGTGCGGCGTCGCAGCATTCACCATTCCGCAGGCGTTCGTCCGGGGCATTGCGGCGTTCGTGGCGCTGCGTTTCGGCGTGGGACTCTTCTTGGGCGGCGTGCTTCCGACGGCAAACGCGCTGATCGGTCGCCTCTTTCCGCTCGAACGGCGCGGTCAGGTCTACGGGATCACGTCGAGCGCCACGTTCCTCGGCATGTTTGCGGGACCGCTTTTGGGCGGAGCGATCGGCGCGCGCTTCGGCTTCGAGGCGGTCTTTCTGACGATCGGTGCGCTCGCGCTCGCGAACCTTGCGTGGGTGGGCTTCAGCGTGCGGGCGGCTCCGGAGGCCGTACCGATTCGTTGAAGGCCCGCACGAGGCGCTCGATTCCCGCGCGATCCTCCTCGTCGAAGCGCGCGAGCATCGGGCTGTCGCAGTCGAAGACGCCCCAGAGGCGTTCGTCGCGCTCCAGCGGCACCACGATCTCCGAACGCGACGCCGTGTCGCAAACGATGTGATCCGTGAATGCGCCGACGTCATCGACGACGAGCGTTGCGCGCCGCGTCACGGCGGCGCCGCAGACTCCGCGACCCGCCGCGAGCCGCGTGCAGGCCGGTCGTCCGGCGAAGGGTCCGAGCACCAGCTCGCCGGATGGCGCGGCGAGATAGAAGCCGGCCCAGTTGACCTCGGGCAGCTCGTGATAGACGAACGCGGCGAAGTTGCCGGCGTTGGCGACGAAGTCGGTCTCGTCCGCGATCAGCTCGCGAACCTGGCGTTCGAGTTGGTCGTAATTCGGCGAACTCGTCATGGCGCATACGGATCGCGGCTATACATCGGCGATGCCGCGCCGTCGACCGTGACCGTATACCACGGATCCGCGGTCCGTTTATGCAGCAGATCGAAGTGCTCGCTGTCGCGGCGGACGTGCGAAACCGTAACGGTGTAACGCAGCGGTTGGCCTGCGTTCAAGCGCGGCCCATCCGCAGCGCGAACGAGATACGCTCCGCGGCCGCCCGGCGCATTGAACAGCGTCGCGGTGCCGTCGGGATCGACGACGACCGAGCTGGCCTGGTCGACGCCGAGCGCGAAGACGGCGCGCGCGTTCGGGAGCAGCCGATCCCATAGGATGCGGGCCAGGAATGCGACCGTGCGGCCGAAGCGATCGCGTACGACGAAGTGCGTGTCGGTGATCGTGTCGGTCAGCGCCGGCCATGCGAAAAGGCCGGTCGTAAAGCTGATGCGCGGCTCGAGCGGGCTCGCGACTGCGTCGCTCGTGTGCGTGTTGACGCCGAGCCGATCGCCGGCGACGCTGTCGTAGGCGACCGCCCCCTGGATGGCCAGCCCGGCGCTGCCGCCGCCGACGACTCCGCCCCGCGCGTAGAGGCGGCGTACCGCCCCCGCGAGCGCGCTGCCCTTCCACGCGACGTAGTGGGCCTGATCGCCGCCTGCGAAGTAGACGGCGTCGGCGCCATCGACGAACGGCGCGACGGCGTCGACCGCGTCGCGCGACGCGCAGGGCGGGATGAGTATCGTCTGCACCGATGCGAAGTTACCGTCGCGATAGAACGGCCGATCGTAGTTGTTGCGATCCGAAGCGCGGAGCACGACGACGTTCCCGCCGCGCAGCGTCGCGTCGCCGACCAGGCGCCGGTGCATCCAGCGCAGCGACGTGCTTGGCGCCTCGAGCGCACCGCCGCCGTCGAGCAGAAGGCCCGGCCCGTGCAGCCGTGCCGTCGCGATGTAATTCCCATAGCGCGGAAAGATCGTCACGGAGCAGGTCAGGGATGCGCCCAAAAGAACGCTCAGTATCATGCGCACTGTTACGTTGATTCTTGCGGTTTCCATCCTGGCCGCGTGCGGGAGCGCGAACGTGCCGAGCGCGGTGCAGCCGCTCCGACTGAGCGGCGCAGGGCGCGTTTCGTCCGCGGTTCCGATGGTGGGCGGCTGTCAGATCTTTCCATCCAACAACCCGTGGAATACCGACATCTCGCAGTATCCGCTCGATCCGCTTTCGGACGCGTACATCAAGGCGCTGCCCGGAAATCTGCACCCGGATTTCGGACAGGATCCGCACTACGGCATTCCGTTCAACATCGTTTCCAGCACGCAGAAGCGGGTGCCGGTCAAATTTCTGTACGGCTCCCAGAGCAATCCTGGACCCTATCCGATTCCGGAAAACGCGCAGATCGAGGGCGGCAAACACGCTACCGGCGATCGGCACGTCCTCATCCTGCAGCAGGTGAAGTGTAAGCTCTACGAGATGTGGGACGCGTATCCGATCCACGACGGCAAGCGCTGGCGCGCGGGCTCGGGCGCGATCTTCCCCCTCCATACGAACAAGCTGCGCCCCAACGGCTGGACCTCTGCCGATGCTGCCGGTCTTCCGATCCTGCCCGCGCTGGTCAAGTGCGCCGAGGTGCAGTCCGGCACGATCGAGCACGCGTTGCGCGTCACGTTCAGCCAGACACAAGAAGGCTACATCCACCCGGCGACGCATTACGCGAGCGACAGCCGCGCGAAGACCCTTCCGCCGATGGGCCTCCGCATCCGCATGAAGGCGTCGTACGACATCTCGCACATCACGGGCCAAGCGCACGTCATCGCGGCGGCGATGAAGACGTACGGCATGCTCGTCGCCGACAACGGCTCGAACTGGTATTTCCAGGGCGAGGGCGGCCGGGCGTCGCGCTGCTGGAACGACAACGACCTCGATCAGCTCAAGAGCGTGCCAAACTCCGCGTTCGAGGTCGTGAAGACCGGACGGATCCTTCGGAAATAGGTCTCGGCGCGCGTCAGCGCGTCTGCGCGATGCCTTGGACGCTGGACGTCTTGATCAGGCCGTTGTCGTAGCTGTACTCGTACGTAAACTCGGGATACGCGTAGACATCGACTGAGTCGTTCGCGTAATCGGTTACCTGGATGTCCGTATTCCTCGCGTTGAACGCTCCGAACAGTGATGCCGCATGGAGCGTGAACGTTCCCGTATTGGTGCACGAGGCAGCGGCGGCGTCGCACCGGTACGCGTACGCGTGGAAGAAGCGCGTCTGAATGGAGACGAGGTTGTCGTGTTTGTCGAAGATCAGACCGCCGGGAGTGTTTTGGTTGACGTAGCCGCTCACGGAGTGGCCAGGCATCGCTCCATTCTGCCAGACGATGAGCGAGATGCGTCCCTGCTGATTGTAAAACGATCCCCAGACGTTACCCTTGGAATCGACCGCGGCGGTTTCGAGCTGGAGGATCGAGGGATCGGTGAGCTCCCCCGAGCAGCCCTTGCGCGTGCAAACTGCGACGTGTTGCGAGCCGACCGCATAGATCGTGCTGCCATGCAGCGCGACGTCGCCGTCGGATCCGTACGGATCGATAAAGGAGGCGACGAGGTTGCCGCAATTCGGGCCGTACACGTTTACCGCGCCGCTCTGCACGTTGGCGAGGTAGAGATTCCCGGCGGGATCCGCGGCAATATCGGTGTCCACAAACTTCTGATTGCCGATCGAACACGATGGCGCTTTATTCTTGCGATTTTGCGTGCCGAATTCGAAGACGATTCCGTCGGCCGCGCCGTTGGCCTGGGCGACGTAAACGCCGACCCGAGCCGCCGGCGGGGCCTCGCGCCACCAGGCCGGGTGCACCCCCGAAGGTGCGATTCCGGACGCGCCGGTTGCACAGGCGGCGAGCAGGGTGGTACCGATCAGAATGGCCGAAAATCGGCCCGTCACAAGTCGAAATTTCATGTTCTATCAACTTGCATATAGAGCTCCTGGATGAAAAATGTCTGAATCGGTGGTACGAACGTACCGAATGCGAGCGAGTTCGTTAGCCAGACAGGCCATTTAACTTGCGTTAAGGCCGCGTTGGCGGACCCATGGTATCGGTAATGCATCGCAATGATGAAGGTAATCGCGCGCCCCTTTGAATATAATTAGGCCCTGAAGCAACCCACCATGTAAACTTCGACGGAGCAATCGTTGATGGATCAGATCACCGAAGGCGATGGCTTGCATTCGAGCTCCTGGTTTAAACGTGGCGCTGCCAAGCTAACGCTAGGCGTAGGCCTCCTGGGGTTCGCGGCCTTCTGTGCGCTCGCAATTCAAGTCTTCGCTAGGTACCAGTATGTCGTCGATAACGGAACAGTGTGGCGCATCGACCGGATCACGCAGCAGGCATGCCGCGTGGTTCAAAAGCGCGTGAATTGTGCCGCGCCGGTGCACAGCGGCAGCACAAGCACGAGCATCAGCGTCAGTCCCAGCATGAGCACGAGCTCGCATCTGTTTGTCCTAAAGAAGAAGACCTGAGGATCATATTCTAGCCCGATGCCGTACTTTGCGGCGATTCGGGATCGTGGCGCCGCGTGGGTCGCGGCGCCAGGCGCCGTGGACCGTGCTTTTGGGATCGGTCAGGACGTGGCAATGAAAGACCGTCTTGCCGGTCCACTGCACGAAACGAACCCATATCGTTAGGGTCCCGTTGACGCCGTTTCGCTTCGGCGGAATCGCGAAGGTGTCCCAAATTTCGACTGGGGGTCTCGGCTTGCCGTTCGGTAACCAGCTGAAACGAGTTTTCGTGCAGGTGGAACGGATGCACGTCGTCGGTCTCGTTCACGATGCACCACTGCTCGCACGTCCCGACTTGGGGCCGCGTCGGACACTCCATCTCTTGATACAGCTTCCTATTGATCGTGAAGCTCGAAACCGCTTAGCAAGTCGCGCCGCGTGCCCTGGCCGAACACGAATTTGCGTCGTGCGACGATGTCTGTGTCCTCGATAATCGGATATTCGCGGTGCGGCTTGGGCAGCTTGGGGATGCCCGCGTTCATGGGAGTGCCGCGCACGTGGAATCTTGCGATATCGAATTTGCCGCCGGCTCACGGGAAGATGTCGCGCGTGTCGAGCGACGACAGGGTATAGGATTTCTCCGTCTTCGGCGCTCGCAGGAGCAACTCGATGCGGTTTCCCGTATCAGGTCGAATCGTCGCGTCCATGGCTTCCATGGAATCCCGCGGATTCGGAAGCAAGACGGAGTGCTCGGGCGGACGGGCGGGCGGTTAGGCGGAAAACGGTTGATGATGCGGCTTAGCACGTCACCGGGACGCGTCTCGAGGATCGGCCCGGTTCCACTGGAGTTGGAGGAGCAGGAGTCGGTCACGAGGGCGTGCCGTCGATGACGCTAGCGGAAACGCCCGTCACAATAAACTGACGTCGATTCATAGCAATATTGCGCTCGTTCGCTACGCGGAAGGCGCGTGCTTGGCCCAACTGGCCATAACAGAAGGACCGCTCGGTACGCGAGCGGCCCTGCCCGTTTTGCCGAGTGGCGGCGACCCGTTAGCCTAGGAAAATCCTATGCCGTAGGGGGCGGTAACCCTAAAGCGATGGCACGCGCATATTCCCACAATCTGCTCATGGCTCAGGCGGCGAAACGTTTTGTTGCCGTAAACGAAGGGCTCGCCGGCTTCGGTTGCATCGTAACAAGCCTGAGCCCCAGCGTTTAAAGGCGCGCGCCTCTGTAAGACTTGATTCTTTAGGTTGACCCGGTACGCGCCGTCTCTGCCGAACAGAAAAATGTCACCGCGGAGGTTGGCATACCCGCCGAAGACAGGTTCGGACCGATCGGACGAGTCGGCGCTTTTGGTATCGGCTCTTATTACCAGGGCAGCGACCGGCAATGTAATCTGGACCACGACGGTATCAACGGCAACACCGCTGAAAAGGTTGCGCTGCTCAGGCTTTTTGTGAGAGAATCTGCTGCCGATAGGGAGTCCGTCTCGCGTTTTATTGAGGAGTATTTTCATCGCCAATCGCAATCGAAGGTCGAGAACCAAACCGCGCCCGGTCAAGACCCGCCCCACGCAAGTCGCCAAAGAAGCACCCCTAGAAGTCGTAGGAAGCATTAAACAGGTCTTTCCGAGCGCAACCTTCTCGGTCGAACTTGGCAACGGTCACGTAATCCTGGCCCATATCGCGGGGCGTTTGCGCCGGCATCGCATCAGGATTCTTCCTGGGGACCGTGTAGACGTCGAGCTTTCGCCATACGACTTAACGAAGGGTCGCATCGTGTATCGCTACCGCGCGGGTGAGGAGCGCAAAGCCGTATAGAACTATCCGGGCCGTTGAGCGGCAGGTTCGCACATTTGGCCGCACCACGCTTCGATTTGTGCTCGGATCTGATCTCGAATCATCCTGGTTTTCGCAAGGCGCTCATCCCACGTGCCCTCAAGCGCTGCAGGATCGGGAAAGCTCCAATGCAGATGCCGAGCTGCGCCGGGGAATATCGGGCAGCGCTCGGCGCTCGTCTCGTCGCAGACGGTAACGACGTACGAATAACGGCTCCCACGTGCGAAGAGGTCGAAGGCGCTCTTGCTGGTCTGGCTCGAAATGTCGATGCCGACCTCGTGCATCGCTAGCACGGCTAAGGGATTCAGCGTGCCGGCCTCTAGCCCGGCGCTTTCCGCGACGAAATCGTCGGGGCACTGTTTGTTGAGAAAGGCCTCCGCCATCTGGCTGCGTGCCGAATTGTGAACGCAAACGAATAGCACCGACCTCTTCATGTTGCGGCTCCTGGCAGGTTTGTAGGGAGGCAATAACCACGCGAAAACGGCCGTAGCCGCCAGCGCCCCCGCAAGCTGAGCGATGATGAAAGCGGGAACGTCCGCTGGCGCAATGCCGGCGAACGTGTCGCTCAGCGACCGGCCAATCGCGACCGCGGGATTAGCGAACGATGTCGACGACGTAAACCAATACGCGCCAACAATGTATCCTGCGACCGCGAAAGCGGTGAGATTCGATCGGTAGAGCGTACATCCCGAGATCGTCGCGAGAAGACCGAACGTAGCAACGAACTCACTCAAAACGATTGGCCAGCCATGGCGCGCGTGGTGCGATACGAAGAGGGCCGGCTCGCCAAACATGACGTTTGCCAAGGCGACCCCGACGATGGCTCCGGCGACCTGAGCGGCGATGTACGACGGGACGTCGCTCCATGCCAATCGTGCACGCAGGGCGGCGGCGATTGTTACGGCGGGATTGAAATGCGCTCCGGAAATCGGTTCCAGCGCCAGAATGATTGCGACCAAAACGCCGCCAGTCGCGAGAGCGTTCGCAAGCAGCGCAATCGCAGTGTTCCCGCCCGCCAACCGTTGCGCCATAATGCCGGAGCCAACGATTGCGGCAAGGAGAAGCATCGTGCCGGCGCACTCAGCGCCCGCTCGCCGCAGGAGGCTCAGCTGCATGCCGGGCTGTTCGGAATCGCCATGGATCTTCCGCCGTCCACGTCTTATAGCGCTGCTGGCTATCCGGGTCACGGCGCAGAAGAAGGGGGCCGGTGAACTGCCGCCGGCCCCCTTCGTTTTTGTCTACGAACGAGTCCGTTAGACGCCGTTCGTGATGCTCAGATCGGCGGTACCGACCGTCTTTCCGCGCTTGTTTTGGAAAGAAAATACTGCAGTGCACGTACCCGTCGTCGCACCCGCCGTTACAATCCACTGATCGCCTGATCCCGGCGTAACCGTCGCAATGCCAGACGCGCCTCCACAGTTATCGGACTCCGTGAAAGTGCCTTTTTTGCTCTCGCGAGCGTTGACGGTCACGGTGATCGGCCCCGGGTTCGAAGCTGTAAGGTCGACGGTGCAGGGGTCGACGTCGACCACGACGGCGCCATGGTGCCGGCAAGAATGCGCCGGCGTCATACCAAGCGTCGGGCTCAGTTGCGTCGCCCCGGTCGGTGTGACAGCGGACGATCCACTACAGCCGCTAATGATGAATGCGGCGGCGACGGCTCCAGCCAGGCCGAGCAGATACCGTGCCGATGTTGAGAATTTAGCCACTGAGTTGTTCCTCCTGGAAGTAAATTTGGGAAATCATTGCCGGCGTGGTCCCGTGGATCCACTCCGGCCCTGGCGGAATCATAGCACCGGGCCAATTCCCAGAACATCATACGGTCGCGACCGTATCACTAAGTGTAGCTAATACAGTGGAATCGGATGCTCGGCAAGGCCACCAAACCTTCATGGCCGAAGGCGATGGAGGCTGCTCCCGAGGAGGCATTCGCATGATTACGTTTCGTTCTAGCCACGCGTCCTTTTGCGCTGGCACGGTTTTGTTTATGCTAGCGGCTTGCGGCCCGATGCAACCTCAGGTTCGAGGCGGCGAGACCGGTCAAGCGGGAGACGTTAGCCGCTCACTTCCATACAATAAGACGTTTAATTACACGGGGAAGCGCCAGTGGTTCACGGTTCCGACGGGCGTGACGCGGCTCACGGTGGTTGCTCGCGGTGCAAGTGGCGGAAGCAATTTCCGTTACGACGGCGGCGGACGCGGGGGCCGCATCTACGCAGTTATTCCGGTCACGCCGGGTGAACGGCTCGCAGTTCTCGTCGGCGGAGCAGGTTTGCAGCCCAACGGCGGGTTTAACGGCGGTGGAAGCGGCGGAACCTATTCCGGCAGGTTTAGCGCACAGGGTGGCGGAGGCGCGTCGGACGTGCGGCAAGGCGGTGACCGGCTCACGAATCGCATTCTCGTCGCCGGCGGCGGCGGCGGTCAGGGCGCACCGCTCGAGCCGTACAACTGCTACTCGGAGGGTAGCCCCCAACCCAACGGCAACGGCGGGAAGGGCGGCGGCAGTACCGGCGGCCCGGGACAAAATGGATGCTACGCACCCGGTAGCGGCGGCGGCGCATTCGGCGGGAGCCAAAGCGCTGGGGGCGGCGGCGGCGCTGGTGGTTATGGTATCGGAAACCCTGGCAATCCAGGATCGCTCGGAAGGGGCGGCACGGGCGGAGCGGGCTGCCATGGCGCCTGTAGTCAGCCCGGGGAGCCGGGAGGCGGAGGCGGTGCAGGCTACTTTGGCGGCGGAGGCGGAGGGGCAGGCTACATCACCGATCGCAACGCCTTGGGCGGCGGGGGCGGCGGCGGCGGGTCCTCATACGTCGAGCCTAGCGCGCAAAAGTTTCAGAGCTGGCAAGGATGGAAGAACGCCGTCGGCAATGGCCTCGTGGTCCTTAGCTGGCAATAAAGACGGATCGTAGTGCGCGCCCGTAGCTCAAACTGGATAGAGCAGGGGACTCCTAAGCCCAAGGTTGCCAGTTCGATTCTGGCCGGGCGCACCACTCCCGGAGTCGTTATGGTAAAAGACGGAGAGATGAAGATGGTAAGACGAGTCGCAAGCCTTTGTGCCGTTCTTGTTTTCGTTGCGGGATGCGGAGCATCGCCGCCAGCGATCGGCGTCCCCGGGATTCCCTCGGGAGACACCGTCGCGCAACCCGCGCGCAGTCAGTTGCTCTACGCCACGGGAGGATGCTCGGGTACGTGTGTGCTGTCGTACCCGAGGGGCAGGGTGGTCGGGAGCCTTGCGCTCTCCGGCGCTGGCTTGTGCTCCGACAAGCGCGGTAACATCTTCATGCCGAGCGCGACATCGAGCGGAGCCGCCGTCGTCTATGAATATGCGCACGGGGGCAAGAGTCCGAAAGCGACGTTGAACGTGCCGGGGATTCTCGCCGAAGGATGCTCGGTCGATCCAACGACCGGAAATCTCGCGGTAACGTATCTATGCCGGAACTGTAGTTACGGTCCGGTAGCAATCTTCCAAAACGCGAAAGGTTCGCCCACGAGCTACGAGCAGGCCGGCGTCTACCTTTCGTTCTGCGGCTATGACGGCAAAGGAAATCTCTTCGCGGATGGCACGGGCGGGAGTGGGTTCGCGTTGCTCGAGCTGCCGGCCGGCGGTAGCGCCCTCTCACCGATTTCCGTTAGCCAGAGCATCGCGATCGCCGGACAGGTTCAATGGGATGGAACCTTCGTCGCGATAGAAGACCTGTCGCACCCCGTCATCTATCAGTTCAAAATCTCCGGCTCGACGGCCACGCGCAAAGGGACGACAAAGCTCACGGGTGCGGGGAACTCTGGTGGGCAGTCCTGGATCCAAGGTGCCACCGTGGTAGTACCGTATAGCCCGAGTGGCTCGACGCCCACCGCTGTAGGCTACTGGAAGTATCCCGCCGGAGGCTCGCCCGCCAAGACCATCAAGAGGCATCTCGGCGCGGGCCCGCTTGCCGGCGTTACCGTAAGCCTCTGAAGCTCGGGCCCGCTTGCTTTCCTGGCCGTGCCGCGCCGGTTGCGTGGCGGCTCGCGGGTATGCTAGCATGGGTTTCTGGAACGGACCGGCGGTCCGTTTTATTCATGTTGTGGTAGACTACTGATGGCAAAGAAAGAAACGCGTGTAATGGTGGTCCTGGCCTGCACGGTATGCAAGCGCCGCAATTACAACACGCAAAAGAATAAATCGAAGACGACGGATCGGCTGGAGCTCAAGAAATATTGCCGCTTCTGCCGCTCGCACAACCCGCATCGAGAGACCAGATAGGGCGGTAGCTCAATTGGTAGAGTCCTGGTCTCCAAAACCAGTTGTTGCAGGTTCGAGTCCTGTCCGCCCTGCCAGTCTTCGGAAGTGAAACTTTGGTGAACGAACAGCAGAAGAGAACGGCCCAGAGCCTCGCAGGCGGCGACTTCGTCCGCGGCGTGATCGCGGAGCTGCGCCGCGTCACCTGGCCCACCCGCGATGAATGGATCTCTGCCACCGTGCTGACGATCGCGCTGGTCGTCGGCATCGGTCTCTTCACGTTCGTCCTTGACCAGCTGTTCGGTTGGCTCTTCACCGTGATCCGCCCAGTAACGGGATAGCGCCCATGTACGACATCGAACGCCAAGACATCGAGACCGCGGAGCCCGCTGCCAACGAGGCGATCATCGACGATACCCAAATGGGCGACGTCGCCGGCGTGACCGAGGAACCCGTGACCGAGACCGAACTCGCCGAGAGCGAGTTGGTCCAGGCCGAGCTCGTCGAGGGCGAGGCCGACGCGGAAGAGATTTCCGCCAAGCCCAAGGACAACCGCAGCTGGTTCGTCGTGCATACTTATTCCGGATACGAAAACAAGGTCAAGGCCAACCTCGAGCGGCGCATCCACTCGATGGGCATGCAGGACAAGATCTTCCGCGTGCTCGTCCCCATGGAGGACGAGGTCGAGTTCAAGGACGGCAAGCGAAAGATCACACCCAAGAAGGTCTTCCCGGGTTACGTCTTGGTCGAGATGATCATGGACGATCAGTCCTGGTACGTCGTGCGCAACACGCAGGGCGTGACCGGCTTCGTCGGCAGCCCGGGCCCCGGCGAGAAGCCGGTGCCGCTGCAGGACAAAGAGGTCAAGACGATCCTCAAGCAGATGGGCATCGAGGCGCCGAAGCTCAAGATCGATTTCAAGAAGGGCGACCGCGTCAAGGTTACCTCGGGGCCGTTCTTCGACTTCACAGGCGTCGTCGACGAGATCGCGCCGGAAAAGGAACGCCTGCGTGCGCTGATCTCGATTTTCGGCCGCGAGACGCCGGTCGAGCTGGAGTTTTTCCAGGTAGAAAAAGTCTAAGTTACCGCTGGGTCATGCTTCCCTGAGCTTGTCGAAGGGTCAGCATGACACTGGGAGCCATACCCCAGCGCCCAGGTCCAAAATTGAGGGGGAGAAACGTTCACAACGCTTCGTAAGGAGAGATAAGTGGCTAAGAAGGTCGTAGGCAAGATCGGCCTACAGATTCCGGCCGGCAAGGCAACGCCCGCGCCGCCAATCGGTCCGGCACTCGGACCCTACTCGCTCAACATCATGGACTTCTGCAAGCAGTACAACGAGCGTACGGCGTCGCAGGCGGGCATGATCATTCCGGTCGAGATCACGGTCTTCGAGGACCGCACGTTCACGTTCATCACCAAGACCCCGCCGGCGTCGTTCCTCATCAAGCAGGCCTTAAAGATCGAGTCGGGCAGCAAGGAGCCGAACCGCAACAAGGTCGGAAAACTCACGCAGAGCCAGCTCGAAGAGATCGCCAAGGTGAAGATGCCCGACATCAACGCCAACGACATCGACGCGGCGAAGAAGATCGTCGCGGGCACGGCCCGCTCGATGGGCGTCGAGGTGGACGCATAACATGCCGCAGCACCACGGAAAACGCTTCAAGACGCTCGCCGAGGGCTTCGATGGCAAGCGCCTCTTCTCGACGCCCGAGGCGATCGCGATCGTCAAGCGCAACGCCAACGCGAAATTCAACGAGACGGTCGAGGCTCACGTCCGGCTCGGCGTAGACCCGAAGAAAAGCGACCAGAACGTACGCGGCACCGTCCTATTGCCGCACGGCACGGGGCGCACGGTGCGGGTCGTCGCCTTCGCCAAGGGCGACAACGCGAAGGCCGCGCAGGAGGCCGGCGCCGACATCATCGGCGACCAAGACCTGATCGATCGCGTTAAGGGCGGCTTCACCGAGTTCGACGTGGCTGTAGCCACGCCGGATATGATGGCGCAGGTCGGCAAGGAGCTAGGACGCATCCTCGCTCAAAAGATGCCAAATCCGAAGGCCGGCACCGTCACGCCGAACATCGGCGCGGCAATCCGCGACATCAAGGCCGGAAAGGTTGAGTTCCGCCTCGACAAGACGGGGATCATCCACGCGATCGTCGGCAAGGCGAGCTTCGACGAAGCGCACCTGCTCGAGAACGTCACGACCCTGCTGGACGCGATCGTTCGCGCCAAGCCGTCGGCATCGAAGGGCACCTATCTGCGCAGCGTCACGCTCGCGAGCACGATGGGCCCCGGCGTGAAAGTCGACCCCAACCGGGTGAAGGCAACGGCCTAAGTAGCGCCCACGTCGCGCAGCCTCGCCTCGAGTTCGGCGATGCGGGCGCGGGATTTGTCGGCGTCGATATGATCGTATGCCGCGGCCGCGCTGCCCGCGACCGCTTCGAGTAGCCTGCGCTCGTCGGCCGTCAGCGGGAACCCGTTGCTGCGCGCCCCGTAGAGCACGAAGCCGAAGACCGCGCCGCGCATGACCAGCGGCACGACGAGCGACGGCGCCTTCGCGCCGCCCGGCAGGATTGTCTCCGCACGCGGGCGTCCGTCCAGCACGATCGGCCCGAGCTGCGCGCGCAGCTCCACGATCAGCGGATCTTCCGAGTCGATCGTCTCCGCTTCGTGACGATTCCATCCGCGGTCGGCGGTACGCTCGAACGCGCCGCCGGCGCTGCCCGCGAGAAATAGCGCGGCCGAGTTCAGCCCGAGCACGCGCACCGGTTCGTCGACCAGAAAGTCGATCAGCGTCCTCTCCGACGACGTGTTCGCGAGCGCCCGCGACGCCGTGTGCAGCGCCTCTTCGGCGCGGCGCTGATCGCGGAAGAAGAACGTGTTGAGGAAGTCCTCGACACGCCCGTGTATTGCGTTAAGCGAGAAACCGATGAAGAGCGCCGCGAATAGGCTGAGGTAGATCGCGGGCCGCGTGCTCTCGAAGAGCTGCTCCGCCCACCACTCGAGGATCCCGAAGAGCAGCAGCAGCACGGCTGTGATCGATCCGTAGATTGCTGCCCGGCCGATGACGAACCGAAAGTCGATCACGCGTTCCGAGAGGAACCCGTAGACGACGAAGCTGGCTCCCACGAGGCCGAACCACGGCCCGAGTGTATCTGTCCAGTGCTCCAGGTTGAGCAGCACGACCGACTGACTCCCGAACAGCGTGTAGAGCACGTTGGCGATCGCCCAGGTGAAGTCGAGAATGGGCGCGAGCGCGATGCCCGCAATCACCCATGTGACGCGTCCTCGCTCGATCCCGGTAGCGCCCGACGCGATGTACGCGAGCCCGGCGAGGACCACGACGAGTAGTAGGACGTCGGACAGGCTCATGAAGAGCTGGGCTGGACCGGGTATGCCGTAGCGCTGGAAGACCATCCAGACGATCGGGTCGAGCCACACGAGAAAGGCGACGAGCGAGAGCACCAACGCGAGGCCGAAGAACCACGGCCACGCTCGGCTCGGGCGACCGTACAGCCGCTGTGCGAAGATCAGGATCATCAGCTGAGCCAGCGGATAGACGACTTGGATCGCCATGTCGCTTGCGACGCTGATGGGCCAGCTGGCCAAGTCGAGCGCCGTCTGGTTTGTCTTCACGAGCATCAGGATCGTGTAGAAGTAGAACGCGAGAGTGATGGGGCGCGGCCGCAGCAGGAACAACGCGCTCGCGAGCGCCAGCGACAAGAAGAAGCTCAATGGAATTCCGACGTCGCGCGTCAGCCGCGCGCGCGGCGAACTGTCGACGCCGCTGGCGGTGAGTCGCTCCTGGTGGAAGCGGCCATTGCGCGACGCACGAACGGTCATCTGCGCGTCGGTCGGAGCGCCACGGAGAAGCGCGAAACGCTCGGGTGCAGTCAGCGATTGCAGGTCGATGCGGTCGCCGGTCTGCAAGCCGCCCACGCCCCGCGTGCCGGCCTCGACCGCGATCTGATCGGTGTTGCCCAAGAAAACGATCGGATAGTAGCCGATATGCGTCGCGTTGTTCTCCACGACGACGAAGACCAGCACCATCAGCACGGTCCCGATCGCGACGACGGCCAGCGAGAGGCGGTCGCACACGAAATCTATGGCGGACTTCAGAAGCCCGCTATGCGAACGTGACGCTTCCCGTGCGAATGCTATAGATTCCACCGACCACCTGTACGTCGCCGCGCTCGGCCGCATCGCCGATGATGCGCGAGCGGGCGAGCACGGCCTTCACGGTGAGTTCGACGTTCTCGGCGACGGCGCTTGCGTGCCAATCGCCGGCGACACCGCCCGTCGCCAGGACCGCCGGAACGAGGGCGTTGACGAGCTCTTGGATGTTCCCCGGCTGCTCGACGCCGTCCCGTACGTAGTTCAACGCGGCTCCTACGGCGCCGCAGCTCTCGTGGCCGAGCACGACGACGAGCTTGGACTTCAGCGCCTCGACGGCGTATTCAATCGAGCCGAGCCCGTCTGCGTTCAGGAAGTTTCCCGCAACGCGAACGACGAACAAAGATCCCGGCTCCTGGTCGAAGATGATCTCGACGGGAACGCGCGAATCGGAGCATCCCAGCACGACCCCGAACGGACTCTGGCTGTTCGCCAGGCCTGCGATGCGGGCGGCGAACGGCTCGCCGCGCAGCACACCGGCCACGAAACGCGCGTTGCCGGCTTTGAGCCGCTCGAGCGCGTCCGCCGGGTTCAGCTGCGACATGCGGACGCTTTCTTGCGGGTGTAACATACTTGACTAAAGTAGATCATTCCGGTAAGATGGTTGCATGGACAAGCAGCCGATTCCTAAGACGATGCTCGAAGCGGTTCGGCAATTCGCTGACCCGCAGAAGGCACATGACTTCTTCGTTCAGATTCGCTTTCCGAACGGAGTAGCTTGCCCCCGGCTCGGCTGCGGCTCGCCGGCGGTCGCCTATATGCCCAAGGTATGGCGTTGGTACTGCAACGACTGCAAGCGGCAATTCTCGGCCAAGGTAGGCACTGTTTTTGAGGACTCCCCGATTCCGCTCACCAAGTGGCTTCCCGCTGTTTGGTTGATCGCAAGCAACCGCAACGGCATCTCGTCTTACGAAATAGCTCGTGGCCTTCAGGTCACGCAAAAGACGGCCTGGTTTATGCTCCACCGGATTCGGGAGATGATGGGCGACCATTCGGACGAGATGCTGACGGGCACCGTTGAGGCCGACGAAACATATATCGGTGGCAAGTGGAAGAACCGCTCGAAGAAGGATCGCGCCGGAACCCGTACTCGGACCTCGGTTCGGTTTGACAACAAGACGCCCGTATTCGGCATTGTGCAGCGCAAGGGCCGCGTTCGCGCCTGGTCCGTTCCAGACCGCAAGTTGACAAAGACAATCTTGCCGAAGCTGCGTGAGAGCATACACCACGACGCCACGGTTTACACGGACGCCGCCACGCTCTACACATATTAACGAGTTTTTTCTGAAACACTCGGCGGTGAGCCATCACCTCGAAGAGTACGTGCGAGGCGACGTTCATACAAACAATATCGAGGCGTTCTGGGCGGTTTTAAAGCGCACGATCGGAGGAACCTATACGCACGTTCACCCGCGCCACTTAGACCGCTACCTTGCCGAGCAGGTCTATCGGTTCAACGAGCGCGAGAACGCGGATGGACCGCGCTTCGCCAAGGTTACGAAGGGTGCGGATGGCAAGCGGCTGACGTATAAGGCGCTGATCGCCAAGAATTAGCTCTGATGCCTGAGGACTTTCGTGGCCCGTTCCTAAAGCTGGAGCGGGCCAAGACACATATCTCGGACCTGAACGATCTCTTGAAGCGTTTTATTAAGCTCCACGCTTATAAGGCCGTCGCGGACTTTGACCTTGAGCCCGGTCGGATTACCTGGGTCGCCAGAGGTGAAGGCGGATTTAACCATGATGAATTCGGGCCATTTATCGGAGATGTAATTCACAATCTCCGGGACAGCCTCGACCTTGCTGTGAGCGTCCTCTGCCGGAACGCCGGCTTGCCAGACACAGGCGTTTCCTTCCCCACTGGATCTTCCCGAGAACGCTTTGAGGAGGCCATCGGTAAGGGATTTAAACCAAAACCCTCCGTTACCGCCAAGTTTCCCGCGAATGTTATCGGAGTACTTGAAACGCGGATAGAGCCATACAAACACGGGCACGGGTATTGGCTGCGAACCCTCCACAATCTCGCAATCCTCGACAAGCATCGGCTCATTGTTCCAACGCTTTTCGGGGTCAGCATGGTCCACATGAAGATTGGTGGCGGTGATGTTCCCGCCCATTTCTTTGCCAAGCCTAAACCGATAGAAGACGGTGGACAACTCTACCAGATTAGCCGTGCCCAATGGCCGGAAATCAAGGTCAATGACGAGGCACCCCTTACCTTGTCGATACAATTCGATAGACGGAGTGGGGAGCTTTGGCACTGGGAAGTTGTGGATGGCCTTATTCGACTCCAAAACGTAACGGAACAAACGCTCGGCGTTCTCGAATCCTGTCTCTAGCCTAGGAGGTTTATTTAATGCCCGTTCCACCGCAACGACCACCGCTTAGCCTGCGACCGGAGAATCCGGCGTATTGGATTGCAAAGCGCCTTGACGTGATCGAGGATGCTCTTGAACTGATTCTTGAGCAAGGCTCGATAGCTCCAGGCGTAGGGAACGCACGGCGTCTAAAACAAGTGAAAGAGGCTCTAGCCGCATCGCGTCGATTACGACCGCCGGAGGCGACGGCGCCCTAGCTACTTTGGCTTTACCTCTTTGGTTCTCAGTTTGGCCTTTACGCTGATGCTTTTTCTTTTGGTCCTGACCTTTACGCGTTCGACCTTCTCGGGCGAGGCGTTGACGATCTCGCCCAGGACCTTCTTTAGTTCGTCCAAGGGGATGAGCGGGTTTAGGGGCTTGGGTTTCACCCGGGGATTGTACCACCAGGGGGTCAACGGTGGCGGCTCGATTTAAGTCCTTCATGGACTTTACTCTTCGATATCACACCCTTTCTTGCAAAAGCCTTGCCTTTCCGGCCGCCCTTATGGTAGTCTAGCCGACGGCTCCAGAGACCGTAGCCGGCCGCAAGGCCTTAATTTCAACTACATCAGGTCGAAGGCCGAAAGGGCCGTAGTCCTGAGCGTAGTCGAAGGATACCGAGGATGCGCAACGAGATTCCGCTTCGCCGGTCGGCGACGCGGCCATCGAGATGGGCGCCCTCGCGAGGGGCGCTTTTTGAATTCGCACACCTCTTGATAGGAAAGCAACGCGCATGCCGACCGCCCGAAAAGAAGCCGCCATCGCAGAGCTCAGCCAGAAACTCGCCGCGTCGAAGAACCTGTTTTTTACGGACTATGCCGGACTGAGCGTCGCCGAGATCACCAAACTTCGCGGCGAGCTTCGCAAGGCCGGTGACACGTACGCGGTCGTCAAAAACACGCTCTTCCGGATCGCAGCCGGCGATCTGGCCGGGCAGCTCGAGGCATTTCTCGCCGGCCCGACCGGCATCGTCTTCGCGGGAGCCGATCCGGTGGCGCCGGCCAAGGCGCTCAAGACCTTCAGCGACACGGTCAAGAAGGTCGCCGTCAAGGCCGCATACATCGACGGAAAGATCGTCGACGCGGCGCAGGTCGACACGCTCGCTAAAATCCCGCCGAGGCTCCAGCTGATCGCCAACCTTGTGGGGTCGCTCGCCAATCCGATTCGCGGGCTCGTCACCGTGCTCTCCGGGAATCAGAGCGGCCTCGTGCGCGTACTCGACGCCATCCGCGAACAAAAAACTAGCGCAGCATCCAACGCTTAAAAGGAATAAAGACACACCATGGCAGTTGCCGAACTCATCGAACAAATCGACAAGCTCACCGTTCTCGAGCTCGCGGACCTCGTGAAGCAGCTCGAGGAGAAATACGGCGTCTCCGCCGCCGCGCCGGTCGCGATGATGGCCGCCGCTCCGGGCGCCGCCGCGGCGCCGGCCGCCGAGAAGACCGAATTCGACGTGGTGCTTTCGGAAATCGGGCCGGAGAAGATCAAGGTCATCAAGGCGGTCCGCGAACTCACCAGTCTCGGACTCACCGAGGCCAAGGCCTTCGTCGAGAGCGCGCCCAAGGCGGTCAAGGAAGGCGTCAATAAAGACGAGGCCGAGCAGGTTAAGAAGAAGCTCGAAGAAGCCGGCGCCAAGGTGGAGATCAAGTAAACGCAGTCCGGAACGAGCGGACCGGCGTGGCTGCAACTGCTGCCGCTCGTCGTCGTGGTCGCGGTTCTAGCGATACGCTTGATCCGGCCGCAGCGCATCAGCGTGACGCGGATGTGGATCACGCCGATCCTTCTCTGCGCGCTCACGGCATGGGCGATTTACGCTAACCAGCTCCTCAACCCGGCGCCGCCGGCGGAGATCGCGCTGGGGTTGATCGTCGGCGCCGGCGCGGGCATCCCGTTCGGACTCCTGCGCGGTATGCACACCGACGTGCGCCCGACCGATCGGCGCGGCGTGATGTATCTCGGCTCGTCGTGGGTGACGGTCGCAATTTTTGCCGGCGCATTCGTGCTGCGCTACGGCGCCCGAACGCTGATGCCGCATCGCGGCACTCTCGCGGCGACGATCGGCGACGCGCTCCTCGCGTTCGCCATCGCGTTCATCGCGACGAGCTACTTCGTTATCTTTAGAAAGTACGAGAAGCTCACCACGGCCGGCGGCTAGGCGGACGCTGAGCGGAGACGCGCCGGAGTGATGCCTAGCACCTGACGCATGCAACGTGCCATGTGGCTCTGGTTGGCGAAGCCGGCCTGCAGCGCGACGTCGGCGAGCGGCGCGTGGCCGCCCTGAAGCAGTTCTGTGGCGTATTCGACTCGGCGGCGGATCACGTACTGATGCACCGGCATGCCGACGCTCTGCTTGAAGAGCGCCTTGAAGCGCGAAGAGCCCACGCCGGCGATGCTTGCTAGCTCGCCCAACGACAGATCGCTCGCGATGTTCGCCCGAATGTAGTCGAAGACGCGCGCGAGGCGGCGCTGCGGCAGGCTCGCGTTGCCGTTCATCGTTGCAGCGGGAACGTACGCGCGCAACAGGTGCGACGCCAGCGCCAGGCCGAGGCTGTCGCCGTAGAGACGGCCGAACGGTTCCTCGGCCTCGAGCTCGGCCTTCACCGCCCATCCGATGTGCTCGATGCGCGGGTCGCGGACGTGCAGTTGCGGCGGGATCGCGACGCGATCGGGATCGATGCCCAACGACTCGGCCGCTGAAAGCACGAGCGCGGGGCTCAAGTACATCGAGAGCTTGATCGTTGCCGATTCGGTCTCCCAGACGCGTGGTACGCCGGGCGGCACGATTTTGACGTCCCCGGGCACCTGGAGCCGGCGCAACGTCTCGCCCTCGCACCGGCTCGTGACGAGGACCGGGCGTCCGACCTGCATGCTGACGTTGTGCCGCACGAACTGCTGCTCGGAGAATCCCGCCGACGCTTCGTAGAGAAAGGCGTCGAAGCCGCTCCAATTCCGCCCTACACTGCTCTTGCGTACACGGAAGACCATCTCGCGGTCCTCGTGCCGCAGCCACGCGCGCTCTTCCCACATGTCGAATTAGGGTTAACGCGACGGCCTCCCTGGTTGTGACCGTTTGTACTCCAAACCGCCCGAACGTGACAGACGGCGCGCGCGCGAGCCGCTAGGCTTGACGCAAATGCCCGCCTAGGTTGGAGGTTTGTGTGAGAGATCGAGTCGTCATTTGCATCGCCGCGCTGCTCGTCAGCGGCTGTTCCTCGTCGAGCCCCGGAAACGCGACCGTCGTTCCGAATCGCGCGCTGGCTCCGACTACGAGTGGAGGATACACGGTCACCGTTTTGCCGTCGCTGGGTGGAACGAACAGCGCCGCCAACTCGATCAACGGCCGCGGCTGGCCGATGGGCACGTCGTTCCTTTCCGGGAATACCACGATGCACGCTGCGCTGTGGCGCAACGGGAACGTGACGGATCTCGGGACGCTGGGCGGCCCGAACAGCGCGGTCGAGTGGCCGGTTGAGAACGATAAGGGATACGTTTCCGGGATCTCGGAGACGTCGCACAAAGACCCGCTCGGCGAAAGCACGAGTTGGAGCTGTCACGCGTTTCTGCCCGACAATGGAAGCTCCGGCGATACGTGCCTCGGGTTTGTTTGGCACGCCGGACACATGCACCACCTTCCGACGCTCGGCGGAAATAACGGTTATGGCGCCGGCATGAATGAGGACGAGGTCGTAGGCTGGGCCGAAACCAAGCGGCACGACTCGACGTGCATCGCCCCGCAAGTGCTGCAGTTTCTTCCGACCGTCTGGCACTTGAGCACGCGCAAGGCTCGCGCCCTTCCGACGCTGACGCTGCGCGGCAAGACCGAGCCGGACGGCGCCGCGACGGCGATTAACAAAGAAGGCGACATCGTCGGCATCTCGGGCATCTGCGATCAGGCCGTGGGGCGTTTCACCGCGCGCCACGCCGTGCTCTGGAAGAACGACAAGCCGGACGAGCCCATCGAGCTCCAGACGATCGGCGGAACCGCGTGGAACACGCCGACGGCGATCAACGATGCCGGGCAGATCGTAGGCTTCCTGGATAAAGACCTGAGAGACCGCAAAGGCAATCCGAACTTCATCTCGGTGATCTGGACCGATCCGCAGTCGGCGCCGACGAAGATCGGTACGCTGCCGGGCGATAACGTCAGCGAGCCGACATCCATCAACAACGAGGGTGCCGTCCTGGGCGTGTCGTTCCCCAGCTCGCACGTCTACGTCTGGCAGAACGGGATGATTACCGATCTGACGAATGTCGTGCTGCAAGCCTATCCGGAGCTCGAGCCGGTCAGCGTCGGTGGAATCAACGACCGCGGCGAGATTGCCGGACAGGCGTGTCAGCTTGTGAGCGGCAAGTGCCCATCGTCTGGTGCAACGTTCGTCACGTTCCTAGCGGTACCGAACGAGTAGCACGCGAAGCCGTCGGGATGCAATGCGCTATCGTCGAGCTTCGACAGTACACGCTGCATCCTGGACGGCGCGACGAGCTGATCGAGCTCTTCGAACGGGAGTTCTTGGAGGCCCAAGAGGCTGCAGGGATGGCCCTGATCGGGCAGTTTCGCGTGCGAGGTAAGGACGATCGCTTCGTTTGGCTGCGCGGCTTCGAGGACATGCAATCCCGCGCCGCATCATTGGCGGCCTTCTACGACGGGCCGGTCTGGGCGGCGCACCGCGCCGCAGCCAACGCGACGATGATCGATTCGAACAATGTTTTGTTACTGCGGCCGGCGCGCGCGGATTCGGGATTTTGCGTGTGCGAATCGTTCCCAAGCGGTTCAGAAGCGCCGTCGGGTAGAGCGTATGTTGCCGGATTGCACTCCTTGCGCGAGTCGGCGCGAGAAGACGATCTTGCGCGAGTCGAGTCAGCTATCGCCCCGGGCGTCAACTCCGCCAGGGGTTCCATCCTCGCGTGGCACGTAAGCGAGCATAGTCCGAACTCGTTCCCGCGTCTGCCGGTTCGCGAGGGCGAAAACGTAGTGGTGTGGTTCGCGCGGTTCCCAGACGCGTCGAGCGCCGATGCCTGTCTGGCAGCGCAGCCTACGGAATTTGAACGCGCGGTAACGCTTAGGTTGATACCGACGCTGCGCTCACGCCTGCGGTAAGGACTAGTGCGCTAAGAAGGCGACCAGGAGCAGCGCGACGATGTTGAGCACCTTGATCATCGGGTTGATCGCGGGACCCGCGGTGTCTTTGTAGGGATCGCCCACGGTGTCGCCCGTGACGGCGGCCTGATGCGCGGTCGAACCCTTGCCGCCATAGTGCCCGTCTTCGATGTATTTCTTGGCGTTGTCCCACGCGCCGCCGCCCGACGTAAACGAGATCGCCACGAAGAATCCGGTGACGATCGAGCCGACGAGGATGCCGCCCATCATCTGCGCGCCCGTGTCGCCCGGCAGCACGTGGAAGTACGAGAGCAGCACGACGAGTACCGGAACGCCGACCGGGATCAACGCGGGAACGATCATCTGGTGCAGCGCCGAGCGCGTCACGATGTCCACGGTGGTCCCGTAGTCCGGGCGCGCGGTGCCTGCCATGATGCCGGGCATCTCGCGAAACTGGCGGCGCACTTCCTCGACCACCGCCCCGGCGGCCCGCCCGACCGCCTCCATCGAGAGCGATGCGAAGAGATACGGCAGCAGACCCCCGATGAGGAGGCCCGTGAGCACGAACGGGTTGCCGATCGTGAAGAGGTTACGCACGCCGTCGACGCAGGCGGTCTCCGCGCCGGGGCATTTGTGATTGGTTAACTGTTGCAGGAACGACGCGAAAAGAACCAGGGCGGCCAGAGCAGCCGATCCGATCGCGTAGCCCTTAGTTACGGCCTTGGTCGTGTTGCCCACCGCGTCGAGCGGATCCGTGACGTCGCGCACGTCGCGCGGCATGTCGGCCATCTCCGCGATGCCGCCCGCGTTGTCGGTGATGGGGCCGAACGAGTCGATCGCGACCACGATGCCTGCCATCGAGAGCATCGCCATGACCGCGATGCCGACGCCGTAGACGCCCGACATCGCGTAGCTCACGAGGATCCCGACCACGATGACGATCGCCGGAAGCGCGGTCGCCTGCATCGAGACGGCGAGCCCTGCAATGATGTTCGTCGCGTGCCCCGTGATCGAAGCCTTCGCGATGCGCTGCACCGGCGGGAACTGCGCTCCCGTGTAGTATTCCGTGATCAACGTGATCAGGCCGGTGATGGCCACGCCGACGACCGCGCAGATGAAGATGTTCGTGACGCCGACCAGGTCCGTCCCCGCGAAGACGCGCTGCGAAACGAAATAGAAGCCGATGAGCGCAAGGACTCCGGCGACCGTCATGCCGCGATAGAGCGCGGCCATGATCTTCGCGCGGCGGACGTGTCCGACGCCCACGAACATCGTGCCGATGATCGATGCGACGATCGAGACGGCCCCGAGCAAGAGCGGAAAAGTCGTAGCCCCCGGCAGCTTCGAGCCGAAGAGCAGGTTGCCGAGCAGCATCGCAGCCACGGTCGTGACGCAATACGTTTCGAACAGGTCCGCGGCCATGCCGGCGCAGTCGCCGACGTTGTCACCGACGTTATCGGCGATGACGGCTGGATTGCGTGGATCGTCTTCGGGGATTCCGGCTTCCACCTTGCCCACCAGATCGGCCCCTACGTCGGCGGCCTTCGTGTAGATGCCGCCGCCGAGACGCGCGAAGACCGAGATTAGCGAGCATCCGAACGCGAGGCCTACCATCGCGTTGAGCGAGGTCGCGGCGTCGCCGTCGTTGACGCGCAGCAAGATCGCGTAGTATCCGGAGACGGCCAGCAACCCCAGGCCCACGACGAGCATTCCGGTGACCGAGCCGCCGCGGAACGCGACGTTGAGCGCCGGAGTCAGGCCGCCGCGCGCGGCCTCGGCCGTGCGGACGTTGGCCCGAACCGACACGATCATACCGATGAACCCCGCCGCTCCAGACAGGATCGCGCCGATCAGAAACCCGATCGCCGCTTCCTTGCCCAGCGTGGGAGCAACGAAGATGACAATCGCGAGCACGATAGCGACGATGCCGATAGTACGGTACTGCCGCTGCAAGAACGCCATCGCGCCTTCTTGAATTGCCGCGGCGATCTCGCGCATCCGCTCGTTGCCGGCGGGCTGGGCCAGCACCCAGAACGTGAGCGCGATTCCGTAGAGCACCGCGAGGGCGCCCCCGATGAGCCCGCTTACAATGGCTGTCTGTGCGGTCATGCTGTTCCTTGAACGGTCGAGGTAAAAATACCGGCCCCGGAGGGCCGACCGGCGTGCCTACTCCGGCGGGGCCTGCAAGTCCTATCCGGCCGCTTGCTGGCGCGTGCAGAAGGCCCGCCGCGAGGCGAGCCTCGTCCGTCGCGCCGTGCTGTTGCTACAGCAGCGAGACCCGCACCGTGACGACGAGGCGATCCCCCTTGCCATCTTTCACAGTAAAGTGGCCGCTGCCGAACACGAGCGCAGTGATCGTGAATGTGGTATTCCGATTGCCCGACAATGGCGAGATCAGGATCAATCCTTGGGTATCGTTCTTGAGCGTGAAGACGTCCTTTTGACTCCCGCCCACCTCATGGAAGCGGCAGTTGACGATCCCGGCTAAGACGATGCGGATGTGGTCGCCGCAGCTGGAGAAAAGCTCCCCCTGCTCCTCGCCATTCGGCACGATGCCCCGATCCAAGCTTTGCCGGGACGACATGCCGCTCGACGGGAGGTATGGCGCGCTCCCTGAAGATGCGCCGTGGCACGCAGCCAGAATCAGCGAAAGAACGGCTATTCCAGTAACCAACCGTAAGCGTTGCTTTTTTGGGTGGTACTGCATGATCGTTACTCCTTAGTTAGCACGCTTGGGTACCAAGAGAATTCCTGTTTTTCATAATAAACCAAACGAGGGCGTCCCTGCCATAATTAGCCGATCGGTCCCCTGCGAAGCCGCCGATTTTTTGGTGCTTGGGTGCGGTCCGGCGGGCGCGACGGCGGCGCGCGAGGGCGCGCGAGCGGGCGTTCGGACGCTCGTCCTCGAGCGCGACGCGGTGGTCGGAGAAAGGCGCGTCTGCGCCGCGGGCTTACGACCCGGTTTCTGCGAGACGTTCGATCTTCCGCGAAGCATGATCCACTGCGACACTCCGCGACTCGCTCTGTTCGATCCGGACGGAGCGGAGCACGAACTGTTCTTCGGGCCGGGGCACACGACCACGCGTGAGGAGCTCGACGGCACGATGGCGGCCCTCGCTGCGCGGGAAGGCGCCGAGATTCGGACGCGAGCGTTGTTCCGTGCGATCGCTACTGAGGGGGATCGCCGGATCGTCGAATACGCGGATCTGACGAACGGCCGGCGCCGCGCCGTTGCCGCGCGCGTCGTGTTTTTCGCGCTGGGCGCGACGGCCCGGATGGAAGAGCCGCAGTTCGGGCGCGTCGCGATGCCGGACTGGCGCGACGGGCTGATGACGACGCTCCAATACAGGGTCTATCCCGAGCGCCCAGCCGCCGCGATCGCCTACCGCAGTCTCGAGCTCCATTACTATTGCGGTCGCGACGGGCGGCTGATCATTGCGTGGATGTTTCCGAAGCGCGATCACTTGGCGATCGGGCTGGGCGTGATGGGCAAGATCGGCGGCGCGGCGCTGCGCGCCGAGCTCGACGCGTTTACGGCGCGCGTGCGCGCGCGGCTCTACCCCGACGCCGGAGTCAAGGCCGTCAAGACGGAAGGCCATCTGCTCTACGGCGGGCGAGCGCGGCCGAGCGTCGCAGACGGCGACGTGCTGGTTGGAGGCACTGCGGCCGGTTTTGTGGACGCGACGAACGGTGAAGGAATCTTCGAAGCCGCGTTGAGCGGGCGGTTCGCGGCCGAAGCCGCCGTGCGTGCGATCGGACGCGGCGAGCATGCGGGCGCGCGCTACGCCGCACTGATCGAGCGGCGGTTTGCGCGACGTCTGGCGCATCGCGTGCGGCTGATGCGGTACCTGGAGCGGCGCCCGCGCCGCTACGCGTTGCTCTTCCAGCAGCTCGCTAGGACTCCGGGGTTGGGCGAGGTATTGCTCAAAGAGGATTGCGAGCGAACGATGAGTGAGCGCCTGTATCTTTATCGTGAAGCGCTGCGATTTGGTCTTCGCACCTTCGCGTGCCGTGATTGACTCGGGCCTTTCGCGCGAAGAGGCCATTCACAAATACCTGCATCTAGTCAAATACGTCGCCGGGCGAATTCTGGTGAATCTTCCGGCCAGCGTCGACATCAACGACCTGATCAACGATGGGGTATTCGGATTGATGGATGCAATCGAGAAGTACGACAGCTCGCGGACGGTTAAGTTCGAAACATACGCCATCACGCGGATCAACGGCGCGATCATCGACGCGCTGCGCTCGCTGGATTGGGTGCCCCGAACGATTCGACAGCGAGCGCGGGAGGTGGACCGCGCATACGAGCGACTCGAGCTCGAGCTCGGGCGCACGCCGAGCCGCGACGAATTGGCGCGCAAATTAGACCTAACGCCGGAGGAGCTGGACCGGCTCCTGCAGCGCGTCGATGCGCGTTCCATGGTGCCGCTCGAGGCCGCGAGCGCCGTCCTGGACGACGAGAGCGACGTGACGGCCGAACTCGAGCGCGAGGAGCTGCGCGCGGAGCTCAGGCAGGCGGTCGACGCGCTGCTGCCCCAGGAGCGCCTCGTCATTCGCGGTTACTACTTCGGCGGCGAGACGCTTAAGGAAATCAAGACGGCGCTGGGGGTCTCCGAGTCGCGGGTCTCGCAGATCCATGCTCAAGCCGTCCGGCGGCTGCGACAACGTTTGCGAGGCTAAGAGGTCGGTGCGGGGGCGATAGGGTATCGGGTCGGGGTATATGAGGAACAGCGATTTTGGTCGCCGTGTGATGTCCTTGTGTGCGGTGCTTGCGCTCACGGGATGCGGCTTCTCCGGCGTCGTGCCCGACCAAGCTTCCGGCGCGATTCGTGCGGCTGCGGCGTCCGATACGTCGTGGGTTGCGCCCGGCGTCGGGCGCCAGAACCTGCTGTACATTTCCGACGTCGGCACGGGCAAGGTCAACCTCTACTCGTATCCCGGCGGGAAGCTCGTCGGAGCGTTGTCGGGTTTCCAACGGCCGCAGGCGATGTGCGTTAACAAGGACGGCGACGTCTTCATTCCCGACTTGAACGCCTTCAAGGTCTTCGAATACCGCCACGGCGCCAAGAAGCGCACGGCGGCGCTGAGCGATCCGGGTCAGGATCCGGACGACTGCGCGGTCGATCCGACTACCGGTGCTCTTGCGGTGGCCAACCTCAGCTCACCGTACTCCGGACCAGGCAACGTCATCGTCTACGCGCACGGAAAACGGACGGTATTCAGGGACCCGCAGATTCGCTACTACATGTTCTGCGGATACGACGATCACGGTAACCTCTACCTGGACGGCATGAGCAGCGGCAACTTCCAGTTCGCCGAGCTTCCGAAGGGCAGCAGGAGCTTCGTAAACATCACTCTGGATAAGCATTTTCGGTACGGCGGCGCCGTTCAGTGGGACGGGCACGACGTGGCGGTCGGAGACTATGAGTCGAACGCCATCTATCAGTTCGCGATCGATGGCACCACCGGGACGAAGGTCGGAGAAACGCGACTCGGCGGCTCGAACTACGCGATCGGCTTTTGGATTAACGGCTCGAAGGTCATCGGGCCGAACGACGACAGCACGAGTGTCATGTATTGGGACTATCCGGGCGGCGGCAGGCACACGAAGCGGATCGGCGGCCTGCACACCCCGTGGGGCGCGGTCGTCAGCCCGGCGAAGTAAACGCGCGGTGTGAAAGGCTGCCGGGTCGCCATCCTGTCGGCATGCGTCGCCGCAGCGACGCTGGCCGCCTGCGCCCCGCAGCGGCAGCTTCAAGACGGGATACCGTCACTAGCCGCCCCACGGGGCCTGCTGCGCAGCGGCTCGGGGAGCTCGCCGATCCAGCACGTCGTTGTCATCGTCCAGGAAAATC
Organism: Candidatus Binatia bacterium; assembly: GCA_035544215.1. GTDB lineage: Bacteria > Vulcanimicrobiota > Vulcanimicrobiia > Vulcanimicrobiales > Vulcanimicrobiaceae > Cybelea. The sequence continues at coordinate 265,702 of DATKHY010000003.1, forward strand.
GGAGCTTCGATAACCTGTTCGCCTTGTTTCCCGGTGCCGACGGCGCGACGCGGGGCAAGATGCGCGTGAAGCGCGGGGGCCGCTGGGTGGACGAGTGGACGCCGCTGCAATCGCATCCGCTGGTCATGCCGACGGACGTCCAGCACTGTCACGCCTCGTTCGAGACCTCGTACGACAAGGGCAAGATGGACGGGTTCAATCTCGTTCACTACGGCGTCTGCCGGCGTCCGGGCAACGTCGTCGGCACGGCTGTCTATCAGTACGTCGAGCAAGACCAGATTCAGCCGTACTGGGACATCGCCGAACAGTGGGTGCTGGCGGAGCATATGTTCCAGACTCAGGGCAGCGGAAGCTTCACCTCCCATCAGGACCTGATCCGCGGCGCGACCAGCATCAATTCGTACGAGAGCATGATCGACGATCCGCACGGTCAGCCGTGGGGCTGCGACGCCCCGCCGAACGCGAGGACGTCGCTGATCACGGCCTCAGGCAAGTACCTCGAGGGCCAAGGGCCGTTTCCGTGCACGAACAAGTTTCCGTCGTCATCGTATTACACGACGCTACGCGACCTGCTCGACGCCAAGGGCGTACCGTGGAAGTACTACACGCCGTGCTTCAGCACGTCGGATGGATGCGTGCCCGACAAGAAATGCCCGCTGTGCGCGGGCGATACGTTGAACGCATTCGACCTGATCGCTCCCGTGCGGTACGGCCCCGAGTGGAGCTCGAACGTCTCGATGCCCGCGACCAACATCTTCAGCGACATCCGCAACGGCGCGCTGCCCGCGGTGTCGTGGGTGATTCCCGAAGACGACGAGGACGACCACCCCGGAGAGAAGGTCGATAAGGGTCCGTCGTGGGTAGCCAGCGTCGTCGACGCGATCGGAGGGAGCACGTACTGGGGATCGTCCGCGATCTTCGTAGTGTGGGACGACTGGGGCGGTTTCTACGACCACGCGGCCCCGCAGCAGTTCCGCGACAACCTCGGCGGGCTAGGCTTCCGAATTCCGTGCCTGGTCATCTCGCCGTACGCGAAAGCGGGCCAGTCCAGTCAAGGCGGCTACATCTCGCCGACGCGATACGAGTTCGGCAGCATCCTCCGATACGTGGAGGACAACTTCGGCCTCGGAAACCTCGGCACCACGGACGTGCGCGCCAACAGCATCGGCGACGTGTTCGACTACACGCAGCATGCGCGACAGTTCAAGCAGATCGGATCGCGGTATCCAATGCGCTACTTCGAGCGCCGCAGGGCATCGCTGCAGCACGGCGATCCCGAGTAGTTAATTCCTCGGTGGGCCGAGGTCAATTCTTGTTGGGATGCAGGAACGTGCGGCCGCGCGGGTAGTCGAACACGAAATCGGAGTGTTTGAGGATTCGGCGCATCTCCTTCCCGGGCGTCCGGGCGGGAGAAGCCTAGGGCGAGCTGCTGGGGGAGGTCGCCGGCGAGGGTGACGGAGACGGGGTCGGCGTCGTGCCGGGCGGGATCGTCGCGCCGTACATCGCCAGCAGCCAGATCTGCGTGTGCCGCACCGTCACCTTCGGCACGGAGAACGAGAAGCCGACGGTCTGGCTTTGCGGTGTCGTGAACTTCGAGTAGTTCGCGAGCAGCTGATCGATGCGCTTTCCGCGGACCACGCTCTCGTTGTAGAGCTGCAGCGCGAAGACGCGTCCGTTGAACTGGATCGCGGGTAGTGTGTACTGCACGTTGGCGGAGCCGTTCAGATCAAAATCCATGTTGCTCTGCAGCCGTATCGCCACGAGCGGCGTGATGCGCATGAAGAGCGGGTTGGGATTGGTCATGCTGGGCACGTCGCGCGGCAACGGCTCCAACTGGAGCGTCATCAATCCAGCCGGCGTCGGCGAAGGCGTCGGCGAGTCGTCGCCGCTGTCGTCGGCGGTGTCGTCGTCGGAGGAGGCGGAGGGCTTAGGCGTCGGCGTCGGGCTCGCCGTCGGCTTGGCAGTGCTTTTGCCGTTGGGAGACGGCGACGGTGAGGCCGGCGGTATGTTGAAGGCCACCGTGCACGTGTACTGCTGGTTGAACTGCAGGACCGTGGGGCACTTCATCCCGCTCGGACCTTGACCGATGGGATACTGCGCTTCGTTAGGCGCCATCGTGGCGCCGGGGTTGGCGAGCTCCTCGCGGCCGTTCGGACCGACGGTCGGGCCGGCCAGCGTTCCGCCGTTCATGCTGCTCGAGAGCCCGCCGCCGTTCATACCACCGATCGAGCCGGGTTGCGTGACGGGCGGCGCCATGTCACCCATGCCGCTGTCGAACCCCGACCCTCCTTGGCACGAAGCCAACACGAGCGCGAGCGCCGCAAAAACGGCGCGAGCATCACACCTCATCATTTTATTCCTTCGCCTCGACCATTGCATGTAACTCCTCGACGAAGGACTCAACCGACGTCGTGCGTTTCTCATCGATTCCGCGCTGATTGACGTTCACGGTGCCGTCTGCAGCCTCTTGTTTGCCCGCGACCAAGATGTACGGCACCTTCTGGGTTTTCCAGTGCCGGATCTTGTATCCGAGCTTCTCGTTGGCTTCGTCCACCTCGACCCGAAAGCCCGCTCCCCGCAGCCGCGCCGCGACCTCGCGGCCGTAGCTCGCTTGGTGCTCGGAGATCGGCGTCACGACGACTTGTATCGGAGCCAGCCAGACCGGAAATGCGCCCCCATAGTGCTCGATCAGTATGCCAAAGAAACGTTCCAACGAGCCGGCAAGTGCCCGATGGATCATCACCGGGCAGTGGTCTTGGCCGTCGGCAGCGCGGTACTTGAGCCCGAAGCGGGCTGGCAGGACGAAGTCGACTTGGACGGTGCCAAGCTGCCATGGCCGGCCGAGCGCGTCGCGTACGTTAACGTCGAGTTTCGGTCCGTAGAATGCGCCGCCACCCTCGTCGACCTCAAACGGGAGCTCGTAACGCTCGAGCGCGTTGCGGATGGCCGCCTCGGCGATCGCGTCGGTCTCGGTGCGGTCGGCCTCCGCGCGTCGCGACAGCACGTACGCAAACGAGCTGAAGCTGAACGCGCGCATTAGGCGCAATGCTTCGTCGAGCGTCTGTTCGAATTCGCCCTGAAGCTGCTCCGGCGTGCAGAACAAATGCGCGTCATCCTGCGTGAATCCGCGGACTCGCGTGAGGCCGTGCAACACACCGGAGCGCTCGAAACGGTACACGGTTCCGAATTCCGAGAACCGTAACGGAAGATCGCGGTAGCTGCGCAAGCGGCTCTGATAGATGAGGATGTGACCGGGACAGTTCATCGGCTTCAGGCGAAAGCGCTGGTTCTCCACCTCGATCGGGCCGAACATGCTCTCCGCGAAGTTCTCGAGGTGCCCGGAGATCTCGTAGAGCCGTTCGCTCGCGATGTGCGGCGTCACGACCGGCTGATAGCCGCGTTCGCGTAATCCTTCGCGAATGAAGTTCTCGATGATATTGCGGACGATCGCGCCGTTGGGATGCCAGAAGACGAGTCCGCCTCCGGCCTCCTCCTCAATCGAAAAGAGGTCGAGTTCGGCTCCCAGCCGGCGATGATCTCGGCGTTGCGCTTCCTCGACCCGCGCGAGATAGTCGTCGAGCTCCGCGCGGTCGCGCCACGCCGTGCCGTAGATGCGCTGGAGCATCGCGTTGTGCTCGTCGCCGCGCCAATAGGCGCCGGCCACGCTGGTGAGCTTGAACGCGCCGATCCGGCCGGTGGAGTCGGCGTGGCCGCCACGGCATAGGTCCGTGAACTCGCCGATGGTGTAAAGGGTGATGGGCTGACCGGCAGGGATCTCGCCCGCGATCTCCGCCTTGTACGGGTTGCCGTCGAACGCGGCGATGGCCTCGTCGCGCGTCACCTCGCGGCCGGTCATCGGATAGTCGGCCGCTACGATCTCGCTCATGCGGGTCTCGAGCCGCTCGAGATCCTCCGGCGTGAACGGCGTCCGCCGGTCGAAATCGTAGTAGAACCCGTTTTCTATGGCCGGCCCGATCGTGGGCTTGGCCTCGGGAAAGAGGTCCTGCACGGCATAGGCCAGCACGTGCGCCGCGGTGTGGCGCAGCTCGGCCAGCGACGGCGCGCGGTCGTCCGATTTGCCTTCCGCGATCATCGGGCGCGGCTTCGGAGTAAGTAGCTCGGTCATCCTTCGCAGCTCGGAGGCTTTAGTTGTCCTTAGAATGACAAGCTAGCCTAGGACGGGCCTGGGGAGGGCGGCGTAACCGTCGGCCCCGCCGGCCTTAATATGGGGTTAATCGAGCTGCATTACAACTAAGACACCCCTCGAATTTTATGACTCAGGGCGCCTTCTCTTCGCCAAAGGAGCTTTTTCAGTGACAGGATCGTGGATTCGCCGTTTCGGGGCGTTGGCCGTGGCCACGGCCTTATGCGCGCCGGCGGCAGCCGCAACGCAGCTTACCGGAGCCGGGTCGAGCTTCGACTATCCGTTCTTTTCCAAAGCCTTCTACATCTACAGCCAGAAGAATCCCGACGTAACGGTCAATTACCAGTCGATCGGCAGCGGCGGCGGTATTCAGCAGTTCACGGCAAAGAACGTCGACTTCGGCGCAACGGACGTTCCGATGAACGCCGACGAGCTCGCGCGCGCCGGGCAACCCGTCCTCCAGATTCCGGTGACGCTTGGCGGGGCGGCGATCGCCTACAACCTGCCGGGTGTGAACGCAACCCTTCGGCTCACGCGCCAGGTGATCGCCGACATCTATCTCGGCAAGATCCTGAAGTGGAACGACCCTCAGATCGCCCGGCTCAACAAGGGCGTGAACCTGCCCGACACGGCTATCATCGTCGTGCATCGCTCCGACGGCTCGGGGACGAGCTACATCTTTACCGACTTCCTGAGCCACGTCTCGCCGGAGTGGAAGAGCAAGGTCGGCACCGGCAAGAGCGTGTCGTGGCCGGCCCCGAGCGCCGTCGGCGCGAAGGGTAACGAGGGCGTAGCCGGCCAGGTGCGCAGCACGCCGGGAGCCATCGGTTATGTCGAGCTGGCGTACGTCGTCGAGAACAAGATGCCGGCGGCGCTGATTCAAAATCGCGCCGGCAAGTGGGTCGCGTGCGGCGAAGACACAGTTGCCGCCGCGGCCGCTACCAAGCCGGAAGTGAGCTCGACAAATTTCTCGATCGTCGATACCGCCGGCGCCAACTCGTATCCGATCTCGGGCTACTCGTGGGTCGTGATCTACAAGAAGCCCTCTGATGCGGGTCGAGCCAAGATGCTGTTTGACGTGCTGACTTGGCTCGTTGGGCCCGCGGGCCAGTCCAATGCAAAGTCCGTCGACTACGTTCCTCTGCCGAAGAACGTGCAGGCGGCTGCGTTGGGGACGCTCAAACAAATGCAGCACTGACCCTTCAAAGTACGCTCAGGGCAACAGCGGAAGGATGACGGCTGAGCCTCGATTTCGGCGACTCGCGCGCTTCGTAAGTCCGGCCGACCGCGGCTTTGCCGCGGTCGTTTACGGCGGGAGCATTCTCTTTGCCCTCTTGATCGTCGGCCTGTTCGTCGAGCTGGTGCTCGGGTCGTGGCCGTCGATCCGGGCGTTCGGACCGTCGTTCATTTGGCACAGCGCATGGGACCCGAACACGAGCAAGTTCGGCGCGCTGCCGATGATCTACGGGACGGTCGTCACGTCGCTCATCGCGATAGCGCTCGCCGGCTTCGTCGGCATCATGGCCGCCGTCTTCTTGGCCGACTTCGCGCCGCGCTGGCTCTCGACGCCGCTGTCGTTTCTGATCGAGCTGTTGGCCGCGGTACCCAGCGTCGTGTACGGGCTATGGGGCCTGTTCGTCCTCGCTCCGTTCGTGCGCACCACCATCGGACCCGCGCTGCAGCACGTGCTCGGGTGGCTGCCGCTCTTCCAGGGACCGATCTACGGCGTCGGTCTGCTGACGGGCGGAATAATTCTGGCGCTGATGATCGTTCCGACGGTCACGGCGATCTCGCGCGACGTCATCGTGGCGATACCGGGCGATCTGCGCGAGGCGTCGGCCTCGCTCGGCACGACGAAGTGGGAAACGGCGACGCGCGTGGTTTTGCCGGCGGCGCGGGTCGGCATCTTCGGCGCGTGCGTGCTCGCGCTGGGCCGTGCTCTCGGCGAGACGATCGCCGTGACCATGGTGATCGGCAACCGGCCGGAGATTTCCGCGTCGCTGTTTGCGCCTTCGTACACGCTCGCCAGCGTGATCGCTAACGAGTTCACTGAGGCGACGACCAGTGTCTACATCAGCGCGCTGATCGAGCTCGGGCTGATTTTGTTCTTGGTCAGCATCGTCGTCAACGCGCTAGCGCGGCTCATGATCTGGAGCGTTCGTGGTTCAGGCGTCTAGCGAGTTATCGCTGCGGTACCAGCGGCTGGGGCGCCGGCGGGTCTTCGCGTCGATCGGCACCGCCCTGACGCTATTCTGCGCGGCGCTGGCGGCGGCGGCGCTGCTCGCGATTCTCGTCTACGTCATGGTGCAAGGCATCGGGGCGATCAACTGGGCGTTTCTCACGCAGCTGCCGCACCCCATCGGCGTTTCCGGCGGCGGCGTCGGGAACGGAATCGCCGGGATGGTCATCGTCATCGGCCTCGCGACCGCGATGGCCGTGCCGCTCGGACTGTTGACGGGGATCTATCTCGCCCTGTTCGGTCGCGGGGCGATCCCCGAGGCCCTGCGGTTTCTCTCGGACGTGCTCTCGGGCGTGCCCAGCATCGCGATCGGGCTCTTCGCGTATGCGGTCTTGGTCGCGCCGCTCAAACACTTCTCGGGCTTCTCCGCGTCGTTCGCGTTCATGATGTTGATGTTGCCGCTGCTCGTGCGCACGTCGGAACAGGCGATTCGCTCCGTGCCCGCTACCGTGCGCGAGGGAGCGCTGGCGCTCGGCATGTCGAACTTCCGCGCCACGGTGCGCATTGTGCTGCCGACGGCGCGGCCCGCGATCATCACGGCGCTTCTCCTTGCGATCGCGCGCGTGACCGGGGAGACGGCGCCGCTGCTCTTCACCGCCTTCGGCACCCAGTTCTGGGAAATGAATCCAAGCAATCCGATGGCCGTGCTGTCGCTGCAGGTCTTCACGTATGCCATCTCGCCGTACCCGAACTGGCAGCAGCAAGCCTGGGGCGGCGCGTTGGTACTGATCGTCGCGGTCTTCGTGCTCAGCCTGGGCGCGCGCTTCATGCTGCGCCGCGCCATGCGCGGGCTCGACGCATGAGCACTTCGACTCCGCTCGGGACCTCGACGATGGCCGACGAGCTGCTCGCGGCCGACGACCTGAGCGCCTATTACGGCGAACGCAAGGCCGTCGGCAACGTCTCGATCGCATTCCGGCGAAAGGCCGTCACGGCGTTGATCGGGCCATCGGGCTGCGGCAAGACGACGCTGCTGCGCTGTTTCAATCGCATTCACGAGCTGACTTTCGACGCAGCCGTGGAGGGGCGCGTATTGCTCGGCCGCCAGGACATCTACGCGAGCGACGTCGACCCGATGGCGATCCGCCGCCGTATCGGGATGGTGTTTCAGCGTCCGAATCCGTTCCCGACGCTCTCGATCTTGGACAATACCGTGTGCGGGCTCCGCGGGCTGTCTGCCCGCCAGCGCTTCGATACGGCGGAACGAGCGCTGCGCTCGGCGGCGCTGTGGGACGAGGTCAAGGACAAGCTGAAGAGCAGCCCCTTGCGGCTCTCCGGCGGCCAGCAGCAGCGGCTCTGCATCGCGCGCGCCGTGGCAGCCGAGCCCGAGGTGTTGCTGATGGACGAGCCGACCGCGTCGCTCGATCCGATCGCGAGCGCCGTGATCGAGGAGCTGATGGCGTCGCTCGCCGAGCACTTCACCATCGTCGCCGTGACGCACAATATGCAGCAGGCGGCGCGCGTGTCGGATGTGACCGCGTTCATGCTCGCCGACGAAACCGGCGTCGGCCGGCTCATCGAGTTCGACGACACGGCCAAGCTCTTTACGACGCCGAGCGATCGCCGAACCGAGGACTACATCACGGGCCGCTTCGGCTAGGCGGCTAAACAAAGAGCGCGCGACGTTTCTGCCGCGCGCTCTCGCCGTTTTGAGGCGGTGAACTACTTAGCGACCAACGGGATGGAGGCGACGCCGGTCGGACCCGAGTTGCCGGAGAGGGTGGAGAACGGCGACGTCTGACCGGGTTTGTATCCCACGACGTTGACGTTCTGATTCGACTGGAAGAAATATCCCAAATGGGTGACCCCGTTTTGGGTCGGGCCGTTTATCCCGCTGGTAATCGTGGTCTCAGGCGATGTCGTGCCGTACTTGTAGACCTGAACGTTGTTTCCGCCGAAGTTTGAGACGTACATCAGGTCGCTGGGGCCGAACGAGATGCCGATAGTTCCGTTGAGGCCACTCAGCCCCGCGTTCTTCGGCGTCGAAGAGCCTTTGGGAATCTCGAAGACGGCGCTCGACGTGTCGCACGCCACCCACACGTTGTCATTGCCGTCGACGTTGAGACCGACCGCCTGTCCCTCGGTGCTGAAACTGATCGTCTCATAGGGCGAAGTCTGGCCTGCCTTGTACGCAGTGATCGTGTTGTTGTTGAGGTTCGACACGAAAACGTTGCCCGCGGAGTCGACGCCGACCCCATACGGGCCGTCGATGCCGGTGCTGATAGTGAGGCTGGGCGTCGTATGGCCCTTCGGATAAATGGTGATCGTGCTGTTGCCGAGATTGGCCACGTACAGCGTCGAGCTCTTGTCAACGGCGAGGCCGAACGGAGTGCTGATGCCTGTCGTGATGGAGCCCTTGGGTGACGGATTTACAGTATTCGGATTGTACATCAGGACCTCGTTGGTGGTCGCATCCGAGGAGAACAAAACCTCAGGATGGTGATGCCTCCTCCTATCGGGCCATACGTGCGGGAGGTTCCGCTGATGCGGGAAGAGGGGCACGAGAATCGGCCCCGCGACCGCCGGTCCGGGCAACAGGCGCATTCCCGGCGGAACGCGGACCGATTGCGAGCTAAGCGAAGACGACGAGCCGGGCGTGAGGGAACTCGGACTGGTGGAGCATCCGGCTACGAAAACGAGCGCCACGACTCCGACGAGTGCGCGGCGTGATAGAGCTTCGAGCATGAACTGTCCTCCGAGATGACGATGAGTGTTAGAAGTACTGCCCGTTGCTTAATGCAACACCTTGGCTGCTGCCGAAGACTTCCTCAACGAGCCGCTGCTTGTAGAGTGGGTAATCGGTAACATAGACTGGGCCATTTAACGTCGAAACGAACAACCTGTTTTCTGACTCCGTGATGGCCAGTTGGACCGGAGTCTGCGGAATCGGGACCTCGAGCTGGGGTGTGCTGTTGCCTGGCAAAAACTCGTCTATCCGGCTTGCCGCCCCCGTCTCTACTGCGAGAACGATGCCCGAGTTCGCGACGATGAGCCCCTGCGGCTGATCCAACTGCATACCGAGCATCTTTCCCTGCGTGGAGCCTGGCGCAAACGTCTCGATGCTGCCGATTCCGCCGTTTCGGTACGCGACGTAGAGATTGCCCTTCGCGTCGAAATCCATCCCGTCGGCTTCGGTGCCACCGGTCTGTAAAATGCGATACACGCTCGTCGTACCATGGCGATATTCGATCACGCCGCCGCTGTCCGCGTTGCTCACGAAGAGGTTGCCCTTGGCGTCGACGATCGGGTAGAGCGGGCGGCTCAACTCTTGAGAGTAGGTGGCGAACGGAGTGACGGACCCGCGGCGGTAGGCGGTGACCGTGTTCGCCATCCAATTTGCGACGTAGAGATTTCCGTGCCGATCGACGTAGAGGCCATAGGGAGAGCCGGCACCGTCGGTGATACGTCCGATCGGGGGCGAGTTGCGCTCCTCGCGGAAGATGAGGACCTCACTCCCCGCCGCGACGTAGATCAGGTTGCTTCTTTTCTTTACCTCGGGGGAAAGCCAACCGCGCGCTCGCGGCAGGTGTGGCGCGATCGCCGCCGGAGAGACCACGACGTCCGGCGATCGCAGCGGCGTGTTTGCGCCGTTTGCGCAGGCGGCGAGCAGCGCGGAGAGCGCGAGCGCGCCGAGCCCGGCGGCTACGCTCGCGTTCAGCGCGCAGCGGCTGAAACTTGTAACGATCACGACGTTGCTCCTCGGTTCCTGTTTAGTCTATTCGTAATCGGGGGCGAAGTAGTCGTCGGGCAGCGGTCGCATGAAGAACTTCGGTGGGAGCGGCGCCTTGATCTCGACGAAGCGCCGCGGCCGCTGGGAGAAGTCGAAGCAGTCGCCGGCCGGCGAAGTCGCCCGGCGGTCGGCCTCCGCCAGGTTATCGAGGCCCCATAGATCCTCTGCGAAGCGTAACACGCTGGCCGTCTCGTATTGCACGTGCGAGACGAAATTTTTCTTCGCGTAGGGAGAGATGACCAGTAGCGGAACGCGAAAGCCGAGGCTGTCACGGCCCAGGTACGGAGGCTTGACGTGGTCGTACAGGCCGCCCCAGTCGTCCCATTGGACGAAGATCGCCGTCGAGTCCCAGAACTTGCTCTTCCCGACCGTGTTGACGAGCGCGGCCACCCACGACGGCCCGTACCCTCCGGGGCAGTTGACGTGATCCGAATCGTCGCAGACCGGGGTGACCCACGTGAAGGCCGCGAGTTTGCCCGCGCGCACCGCCGTGATGAACTTCCAATTCGGCGAGACGACGTCTTTCTTCCAATCGGGTCCGTAGTAAATGTGGCGGACGGCCTGATAGCTCGACCACGTCCCGCCGGTACCGCTCGAACGGCTGCCGTACTCGCTCGCGTAGAAGCGCCACGGGAGCTTGGCCTTGTCCAGTTCGTCGCCCAGCGTCTGATAGTCGAAGCACACCCGTTCGTACTTGCCCGCCGTGCGGTGTAGATCGATCGTCGGAACGGTATCGCTGGGGCCGCCCCGACAGCCCCACCAGCTCAACGGAAGGTTGACGGCCCACGCGGCCTGCGCCGCGATGATGTATTGATGCGCGACGAAGCTCTCGTCGAGCTGCGACTGAAACATCCGGTCGGCCAACACCCATTCGTGGGCCATGTCGAAGTACGGTTTCGACTCCTCATGCGGCACGTAGGCGTATTCCGGATATTTGGGTGGGCCGCCGTAGCCGTACTCCTTATTGAAGCCGTTCATGCGGCAGTCAGTCCCCGGAATGCTCCCCGTGCCGTTGCAATCCGTGAACATCGCGTAATCGGAGTGGTCGAGCTGATATTGCTTCGCTAGACTCCACGGCACGAGCTTGACCTCCTGGCCGCGCGAGTTCCGGCCATACGCGCGTGTGTCGGCGCCCGGATAGTCCTGGAACAGATTATCGAAGCTGCGGTTCTCCTGCACGATGTAGACGATGTGCTGGATTTTGCCCGCACCGGTCGAGTCGAGAGCCTGCAGCGGTGAGCCGTTTTGCATGTACGGCAGGGGTGATCGCGCGCCCAGCGAGCAGCCCGCCAGAACGATGCCGGCGCAGAGGCGCAACGCAAGGCGCGAGAAGGGCGGGATGCTCATCGCCGGAAGAAGATTCAGTACGGCGGTCGAATCGGTCCTCCGTGAAACGAGCGGCAATTGTCTGGGTGGCCGCAGCATTGCTGGCGGCCTGCAGTCCGGCACAGGATGCCATGCAGCCGACCGGAGCCTTCGGCGCATCGTTCAACGCCCGCGGGCAGTCGCGGATGCTGCCGGAAGCGCGCAGCGAGAATCTGCTCTACATCGGTGACGCCGGCAGCGGCGGCGTCTTGGTCTACTCGTACTTACCGGCGCTGAAGTTCGTAGGAATTCTCAGCGAGCCGCCCGCACCGGGCGGTGAGTGCGTGGACTCGGCGCAGGACGTGTTCATCACGGATGCGTCCCCGTTCTCGCATGTGACGTATGAGTACGCCCACGGCGGCACGAGTCCGATCGCGATATTCGCCGATCCGGGCGGATCGCCCAGCGCCTGCTCAATCGATCCGACAACCGGAGATCTCGCGGTCGCTAGCGTTCGCAGCAACGGCACGACGCACGGGAAGCTCGCGGTCTATAAAGGCGCCCGAGGGACGCCCAAGCTGTACGCCGACACTTCGTTTAGCGATATGATGTTCTGCGGCTACGACGATGCGGGCAATCTCTTCGTCGATGGCATCGGGCCCGGTTCCGCGTTCCTCATAGCCGAGCTGCCCAAGGGCGGCAAGGCGCTGACCGAAGTCACGCTGGATCATTCGATCCTGTTTCCGGGCGGCGTGCAGTGGGACGGCAAGGATCTCGCCGTGGGCGACGACCGTTCTTCTTACATCTATCGATTCGCGGTGAGCGGCTACAAGGGGAAGAGGGTCGGAGCAACGCGCCTGCGGGTCTGGCCGGGGCTTCATCAGTTCTTCATCGACGACGGCGTCCTCATCGATCCGACGTATCTGCCGAGCCGCGGCGCCGTCGCGCTCTACGACTATCCGGCCGGCGGCAAGCCGACGCGGACGGTCACCGGCGTCAGCACTCCCGCCGGCGCCGTCGTTAGTCTCGCCGGAAAATAATTACGGGAGAAAGTCGACGTCCTTGAAATCGCCTGTTTCGACCGTGAAGCGTCCGGATCGAATCGCGGCCTGGAACTCGGCGAAGTCTCGTTCGACCTGATCGGCATAGGAGGCCGCGTATCGCGCGATGGCGCGATCGAAGCGATCCGCGCGGCCTAAGTAGCCGGCGATCGTCGCGGCGTCGCCCGCCTTGGCGTGCGCTCGGGCTAAAGCCCAGCCGCAGACGGCGCCGTAGTCGATCAGTGTGCGCGGCCGAAACGCGTCGACGTCGACGGATACCTTCATGTCGCGCAGCTGACGGACGTAGTAGTCTTGCGATCCCGAAACCTCGGCCCAGCCCAAAAAGATGTCGCTGGCGGCCTGCATGAGGCGCTGCCCGGTCACGACGCGCTCGCCCTGGTGTGCGAAGAGAGGCGGGCCGCCGGGCGGCTCGACCACCGAAGAGCGCGCTTCTTTGATCTGGAGGAAGAGCGGGTCGGTCTCGTCGGCGAGGAACAGCGCCACCGCGCAGCGCGTGCCCACACTTCCGACGCCGACCACCTTCACGGCGATGTCTTGGAAGGTGTAGTGCTCGAACAGGCGCTGCCGGTCGGCGATGAGCGTCCGGCGATAGCGCTCGAAGAACGCGCGGACCATCGCGTCCCACTCGTCGACGTACTGATGAAAGTGATACACCAGCGGCGGCTCGTCCAGGATTGTCGCGTGACCGTCGGCGATCGCCGTGAGCTTCGGAAAGATGCGTTCGGACGTGCGGCTCTGGGCGTAGCGTTCGGCACTCTCGAGGGTGCCGAGCACGTCGGCGTTCCTTCGAAAGAAGGCGCTCAGGTCGTCGAATCCGATCCGCGCGTACCAGACGTCGAGCGGGGAGAGCTGCGTATATCCAAAAAGCTTCTCGCGGTACGAGGCAACCGCGCCGCGGACCGCATCGCGGGCGATGTCCTGCGGGAAGCCGCGGTCTCGGCTGGCCAGAACGAGGCTGACCGCGAGGCGCTTGACGTCCCATTCCCACGGGCCGGGATACGTTTCGTCGAAGTCGTTGATGTCGAAGATCAGGTTCCGCTCGGGCGTGGCGAAGCCGCCGAAATTCATGATGTGACAGTCGCCGCACAGCTGAACCTTTACGCCGGTCGACGGCGAGGTGAGGAGGTCACGCGCCTGAACGATAGCGCAACCGCGGAAGAACGCGAACGGCGAACGCGCCATCCGGCCATAGCGTACGGGCACGAGCCCTGGGACACGGCCCGCGTTCGACTCTTCGATCAGCGCGAGTGCGTCGACCGAATCGGCTCGATGCCACGTGGCCTGGCGAGAGCGTGGACACGAGGTCCGGATCGCCCGGCCCGCCGCGAGGCGCTGCGCGCGCGTGGTCGGCATGCGCGCCGCTTTCGCCGACCGGCTCGCGGGCTCATCGTCGAGCCGCAACTGCTATTCCGCGATACGTGCGAAGGCTCCATCGGAGTCAGCGAGTAAAGACGGGCTACGCGCCGCTTAGCGGGCACCGTAAGACGGAGAAGGCTAACGGCGCGGTCGTGAACGGAGGAGGCTGTCGTGTTTCAGGGTCGAGTGGCTTTGGTGACTGGCGGTACGCGAGGAATCGGCGCGGCCATCACGGAGATGCTGGCCGCCAGCGGCGCGGCGGTCGCCGCCGGCTACAATCGCGGAAAGGAAAGCGCCGAGAAGTTCGCGCAGCAAATGACCGGCAAAGGCGCGCAGGTGTCGATACATCAGGGGCGGGTCGACGACGCCGACGACTGCAACCGCGTCGCGAAAGAAGTGCTCGATCGCTTCGGGCGCATCGACTACCTCGTGAACAACGCGGGCATCACGGTCGACAAGACGGTGCGGAAGATGACGGTCGACGACTGGCATCAGGTGCTCAACGTCAATCTCTCTGGCGCGTTTCAAATGACTAAGGCGGTGCTGGAACACATGATCGAGCGCGGCTCCGGCCGGATCGTGAACATCAGCTCGGTGATCGGCGAGACGGGCAACATCGGCCAGGCGAACTACGCGGCGTCGAAGGCCGGTCTATTCGGATTCACCAAGAGCTTGGCGCTTGAGATGGCGCAGCGCGGGATCACGGTGAACTGCGTCGCACCGGGATTCATCGAGACCGAGATGGTAGCCGCGATCCCCGAGGCCGCGCTCTCCAAGGTCGTCGGAAAGATTCCGCAGCGCCGTTTGGGGCGCCCGGAAGAAGTGGCCCGCGTCGTCCGGTTCCTGCTCGAAGACGAGTCGAACTACATCACCGGCGCGGTCTACTCGATCAACGGCGGCCTGGACATGTAGGGCGCGAGTGGGGCACAAGGGAGAGGGCGGACCGCTGGGTAAATCTAGCGCGTGAATAGTTTATCTCTCAAAGGACGCGTCGGCATCGTGACGGGGGGCTCGCGCGGCATCGGCGGCGCGGTCAGCACGGTGCTGGCTGAGGACGGCGCGAGCGTCGCGGTGCTGGGCCTTCCCGAAGACGAAGCCAGGACGCAACGCCTCGCCGCGCACCTCAACGGAGCCGCCGCGCGGCTCGAATTCCACGAGACCGACGTCAGTGTTTACGACCGCTGCCGCGAGGCGGTCGCCGCCGTGCTCGCGAGGCACGGACGCATCGATTATCTCGTCAACAACGCGGGGATTACCCGCGATCACACCGTCCGCAAGATGACGGTCGACGAATGGGAAGCGGTCCTGCAAGTGAATCTTTCGGGGCCGTTTTTTATGATCAAGGCCGTGCTTGACGCGATGCTCGAGCGCGGCTTCGGGCGGATCGTCAACATCAGCTCCGTCGTGGGCGAGAGCGGCAACTTCGGCCAGGCGAACTACGCGGCGGCCAAGGCCGGCCTGATCGGCCTCACCAAGACGGTCGCCCTCGAGGTTGCCAAGAAGGGCATCACCGTCAACGCGGTCGCTCCGGGCTTCATCGACACCGACATGACCAAGGCGATGCCGTCCGAGGCGATCGAGAATGCGATCGCGCAGACGCCCAAGCGCCGTCTCGGCCAACCCGAGGAGGTCGCCCGGCTGGTGCGCTTTCTGCTCGACGAGAAGGCAGGCTACATCACGGGCGCCGTCTACAACATCAACGGCGGCTGGTACATGTAAGTGAACATCGCACCGGAAGAACTCCGTTACGGCATCGACGTCACCGGCCTGGATCCGGCGTCGCTGAGCGACGCCTTGCGCGCCGTGGTCACCGACGTGATGATGGATCCCTTGCGGATGGGGACGTGGCTCACCGGCCTTGCGCTCGCGGAGCAGAACGTCGCGATGAACATGCTGCGCCGCTTGGGTGGACAGCCCGACGACGCGAGCGCATCCGCTCCGATAGACAAGCGCTTCGCCGAACCCGAATGGCGCGACAACCCACTCTTAGCCGGCCTCGTCGAAGATTATCAGGCGCGCACGAAGGCGGCGCTGCAGCTCGTCGACGCGACACGCCTGCCCGAGGCGACGCGGCGCAAGGCGCGCTTCGCGATGCAGCTCATGTGCGACGCTTTCGCGCCGAGCAACGTGCCGTGGCTCAATCCGGGCGTCGTCAAAGAGGCGACCGAGTCGGGCGGCCTCAGCCTCGTTAGGGGACTGCAAAACTTCCTCGATGACGTCGCCAACAACGGCGGATATCCGCGCCAGGTGGACCGCTCGGGCTTCGAGCTGGGCGTCAACATCGGCGCGACGCCCGGGCGAGTCGTGTTCCGCAACGCGCTCATCGAGCTGATCGCCTACGAGCCGCAGACGCCGCAGGTGCACGAGCTTCCTCTGCTGTGCAGCCCGCCGTGGATCAACAAGTTCTACATCATGGACTTAGCGCCGGGGCGGTCGTTTGTCGAGTGGGCCGTTCAGCACGGCCACCAGACGTTCATGATCTCGTACCGCAATCCGGACGAGGCCATGGCACGGTACACGATGGACGATTACCTGCGCGAGGGTGTGCTCCCCGCGCTCGACGTCGTCCAGGAGATCACGGGTGCCCCGCGCGTGAACGTCGCGGCGCTGTGCCTGGGCGGTACGCTGGCGCTGATCGCGTTAGCGTACCTCGCAGCACACGGGCAGGGCGACCGGATCGCATCTGCGACACTGACCAACACGCTCGTCGACTTCAGCATCCCGGGCGACCTGGGCGTCTTCACCGACGAAGAGACGATCGCGCGGCTCGAGCAGCGCATGCGCGAGCGCGGATATCTCGACCCCGCCGAGATGGCGCGCACGTTCGACTGGATGCGCTCGAGCGATCTGATCTGGAGCTACGTCGTCAACAATTGGTTCAAGGGCAAGCAGCCGCCGGCGTTCGACATCTTGGCATGGAACAACGACCCGACGCGCATGCCGGTCGCCATGCACTCGCAATACCTGCGGGCGTGCTACCTTCATAACGCGATCGTGAAGCCCAACGCGTTCTCGATCGACGAAACGCCGATCGATCTCGGAAAAATTCTGACGCCGCTCTACGTGCTGGGAGCCGAGAACGACCACATCGCGCCGTGGCGCGCGACCTACCTGACGACGCAACACGTCGGCGGCGAGTCGAAGTACGTGCTCACCAACTCCGGGCACATCGCGGGAATCGTCAATCCGCCCGGCGGCAAGAAGACGTGGCACTATACGAAGCCGCGCGCGCCGCGGGGAGAGAGCGCCGACGAGTGGCTGGAGACCGCCGACCGTCACAACGGATCGTGGTGGATCGACTGGGCCGAGTGGGCCGAGGCCCACGGCGGACGGCTGCGGGCGCCGTACCCGCTGCCGCAGGGCGAGCCCGCACCGGGCCGCTACGTGCGCAATGAGTCCGGAGAGCCGTTCGATAGTGCTTGCGCGCAGGGGAGTCGAAGCATAGCTCGGTCATGAGCGACGAGGAGAAGGGCGGCACGGGCGCAGCCTGGCGCAGCCTCGGGGACTTCATCCGCAGCCAGCGAGAGCTAGCCAACCTCTCGATGCGCCAGCTCGCCGAGATCGCGAAAATCTCCAATCCGTACCTGAGCCAGGTCGAGCGGGGCCTCTACAAACCGTCGGCGGACGTGCTGAAAAACATCGCCAACGCACTGCACATGTCGGCCGAGACCATGTACGCGCAGGCCGGCCTGCTCGACGACTCGCCCGACCGGGACGAGAGCCACCATGGCGTCGAGCACGCGGTGAAGCTCGACCCGCAGCTCACCGTCGACCAAAAAGAAACGATCATTCGGATCTACCGGAGCTTCATCGGCCGCGAGTAAGCGATGGCTCCCCTGCCAGCTGCGGGAGGCGCGGGGTTGACAGGCACAGCACGTGCTTGGTATACTTAGCACACGCACCGCAACCGAGAGGAGAAATCGTTTCACCATGTCCGTCAACGTATCCGAGTACATGACCAAGTTTCAGGAAGAGGGGCTCGCCGCGATCAAGCAGACGCAAGATGCCAGCCTCAACGCCATCAAGTCGTTCCGCGAGTTCACCAAGGAGATGACCGAAAAGCCGGGCAGCATGCCCGCCCTCGAGAACATCCCGACGCCGACCCAGCTCGTCGAGCTCTCGTTCGGCTTCGCCAGCCAGCTGCTCGAGCTGCGTAAGGCCTTCACGCTGAAGATCGCCGAGATGGTGGTCGACACCCAGAAGCAGGCCGAGGCGAACTTCAAGGCCGCGACGCCCAACCGCCCCGTCGGCAAGTAAACTCGCAACAACCTGTGGGATCCGGACCGCTCGCATAACGCGAGCGGTCTTTTTCATGCCGCCAAGAAGCACGGCGCCATGAGCGTCGCGCGCACGATGACTATCGGAGGCACGCTTACCCTCAACCGCATGGGCTTCGGAGCGATGCGACTGTGCGGCAAACATGTCTGGGGCTGGCCCGAAGACCGTGAGAACGCGCTGCGCATCCTGCGGCGCGCCGTGGACCTCGGCGTGAACTTCATCGACACCGCCGACGCGTACGGTCCGCATCTGAACGAAGAGCAGATCGCGCAGGCGCTCTACCCGTACCCACCGAGTTTGGTGATCGCGACCAAGGGCGGCTCGACTCGTCCAGGCCCGACCGAGTGGAGGCGCGACGGCCGGCCCGAGCACTTGATCGAGGCCTGCGAGGGCAGCCTGCGGAGGCTGCGGCTGGATTGCATCGACCTGTATCAGCTCCACGCCGTGGATCCGAGGGTCCCGCTCGAGGAGCAAGTCGGCGCGTTGCGCGGGCTTCGCGATGCCGGCAAGATTCGGTGCGTTGGCTTGTCCAACGTCAACCTCGAGCAGCTGCGCCACGCCGAGCGCGTCGTAGAGATCGCATCCGTCCAAAACAACTACAACCTCGGCAACCGCTCGAGCGAGCCGGTCCTCGAGCATTGTCAGGAGAACGAGATTACGTTCATCCCGTATTTCCCGCTCGACGCAGGCGACATCGGTGAGATCGACGCTCTCGAACGGGTAGCGGCGGCTCACGGCGCGACGATCTTCCAAGTGGCGCTGGCGTGGCTGCTGCGCCACTCGCCGGCCACGCTGCCGATTCCGGGTACGTCCTCGCTCGAGCACCTAGCTGAGAACGTCGCGGCCGCCAGCTTGACGTTGACGGACCAGGAGTATGCGGCCCTCGAACGCGTCGCTTCTCCCGCAGGGTAGAAGAAGCAGGCCCGCAAAGAAATCCGGCCTCTCGCTCGACTACAACGGAGGCCCCATGTACCAGAAAGCTTCGCGCTGGGCGCTCGCGGCGTCCGCGCTCTTTGCTATCGCCGGATGTGCCGCGGGGACCGGATCAACGTCACCCGCTGTTCAATCCCAGTCGCCGTATTCTCAAATCGTGCATCGCGGGATGCCGTTCGCACCCGCCGTTCATCACATTGTCACGCCGAATTCGATTCACGCGACGTATTCGACGTTAAGGTCGCTCGTGTTCGAAGGCGACCAAAGCGAAGCCGCCGTCAACATCTATCGGACCATCAGGCTTCCGAGCAATCCCGCGCCGATCGCGACGATTCACGTCTCGGCCGGTTGTCCCTACGGAATGGCGCAGGACAAGAGCGGTACGCTGTTCGTCGCCGACAATTGCGGCGGCAACGACGTGGAGGAGTACGCCAAAGGTTCGACCACGTTGAAGACTAAGATCACGACGGGAGTCAGCAATCCGCTCGGCCTGGCCATCGATGCGAGCGGAACGCTCTACGTCAGCAACTACCCCGCAACGATCACCGAGTATCCCGCGGGCAGCACGACACCTTCGAAGACGATTACGTGCAGCTGCATGTCCGATCCGTTCGGGCTCGCGCTCGATGCCAGCGGCAACTTGTACATTGCGGACTTCGGAGCTACGAAGGTGTTCGAATTGCCCGCTGGCTCGACGACCCTTCAGGACCTCGGCCTCCAAGATCTCAGCGAGCCGTTGGGCGTCGCTATCGACATTAAGACCCAGGTCATGTGGGTCACGGACGGTGCCGGTAAGAAGGTCGAAGTCTATAAGCTCGGCTCGACCACGCCATTTCAGACGATCACCGGGTTCTCGGACCCGTACGCGGTCAGCATCGAGAACGTTGGTAGACCGCATGGGACGGTGGTCCAGTCGGATCTCTACGAGACCGGCCCGTATCCCGTCGACGCGTACAAGGTGGGGCAGTACACGCCATACGCCAAGCTCACCAACGGCGTAACGCTCCCGACGGGGCTGCTTATCGCGAAGCCATAGCGGACTCCGTCATAGGGATGGCGAGCTCGGTTAAGCGGGCCCGCCTTCCCCCTTTAAATAGCAGCCAAGCTGGCTGAGATGGGCACCGCTCGGTCGAACAGTCAGCGCCGGAGAGAGAGTTCGCTCTTAAAGAGCGGGGAGCAATATGATTACCCTACGTTTAGACCACGTATTGAACGTGGGCTTGAGCACTTTGTTATTGACGGGGTGCAGCGCCCAGTTTGGGACGCCGGCCACGCCGATGGGACTCACGTCGGTGCGGCAGTCCGATATCCGGCCGGCGTCGTCGCTGAAGACGAGCTTCAGCCTGCAAGATGAGATCCTGTCGGGCTCGTACAGCGGGGCCTGCGCGCACTCGAGGTTCGAGTTCGTCGCATACGGTCGCGCGATCGGACCGATCAAGGGGACGTTCCTGGCGTACGGTTCCTGGAAGGTCGGCCCCTTCGAATGGCAGTTTCAGGAACAGTTCAAGATAAAAGCGCGCACGAAGACCATTGAGGGTTCGGTCGTCGGCACGCAAGATGGCGGCAGATCGACGTGCGAAGACTTCAAGGACAAGCCGCTGTTCTATTTTGCCCATCACCAAGAGGGACGCTTACGCGCCGTGATCGGACACGATCACTTCAGCCGCGTATTCCTCGAGCAGTTCGAACGCGGAGTCAAAGGCGGCGCTACCTAGCGGTTTGGAAAAGCTCCGGTCCATCGCCCAAAAAGGATGTAGACCGGAGCCCTTCTCCCTATGACCGCGTTATCGGCGGCAGAGTAAGGAACGTATCTAGAGCTCGGATCGTCTCAGTGAGTGATGACCCGCGCCATCGAGCTGCCGCAGCGCGCGAAGGCGTTAACGCAACTCGACGTTGAGTTAGAATCGCGCTCGTCGCGCTCGCTTGCCTACTGCGGAGAGATCGACACGGCAACGCCGTCGCCGCGTCCCGTTCGATGCAATACTTTGAAGGGCTGACCGCCGGCGGGATAGGCCCAGACCATGACGGTCGGCTTGAGCGAGTTCGCACCGACGATGTCGCCGCCCGCGATCCAAAACGACGCCATCCCGGCCGAGCCGTAAAACTCCGCCGCACCGACGTTCTTAGCATTGGTTCCGCTGATCTTCAAGAGGAAGATCGTGCTTGCGCCGTTGCTGATCGCCAGATTCTTGCCGTCCCAGCGAACGCCCCCGGGCGTGGCCGTCTCGGAAACCGGCGGCATCTTGATCCTTTCGAAACCGCCGGCGCCGGCGGGCAGCTCGATCAATGCGGCGCGCGACTGGTTCAGTTTGGTCACGCCGTCGACGAACAGGTTGCCTTTGTTATCGAAATCGCACGCGACGCGGTCGAAGCCATTCGGGAAGGAATAGTACGTCGGCGTGCCGTGCGCGCGACGAAAGATCGCCAGCTGCGTCGACACTACCGCGAGGTTCCCCGTCGTCGGGTCGACCGCACATTGGTCGGCAGAACCCTTCACGCTGAGCGTCTTGATCGGCGTCTTGCCCGCGTGAGCATATTCGAGGATACCCGAGCTCGACGGGTTGGACGTGCCGTTCGTGACGAACACGTGTCCCCTGCGATCGGCACATTCGCCGTGCGGAAACGTCAGCGCGGATTTGTCGACCTTGGTCTTAAACCGTCCCTTGGGATACGTATAGATGAGGACGTTGGGATTCGAGTTCTGCAGGCTCGAAACGTAGAGCAGGTTCTGCTCGGATGTGTCGTTGCCCAAACCGAGCGCGCTCGTTCCCGCGCCGGAAGAAACGACAGGTGGCCCCTGCGTGAGCGTCTGCCCGGCGCACGCGGCCAACAGAATCACGAGCCCGGCCGTCAAGTAGCGACGGCCAACCCCCAAAAGCATCATCAAAACGTACCTCCTACGGGGACGCTTCGACGCGAAACGCGGCGCTCCCACAAGGAGTGCGCTAGGGCGGCGTTGCAGCGTCGTACCCTCCAGGAAAAGGACGTAGTTGCGGCTGCCAAACAGCCTCGGGATCGCGACACCTGCAAGAAGTTTTGATGTTCTCCGCGATGGCGCAACAAAGTGCCTTTGTCGCTGCTCGCATCTGAGGACTCGGGCTTCAGACTTTTTTCATCAACCTTGCTTAGGCTCTGCCGCATTGAGTCTCTCTGCCTCACAAGGAGAACCGCGCATGCAGTTTTTGCAACTGATTCGAATCGTCGCCGTTGCCATAATCGCGATGGTTGGCTCAGCCGGAGTCGCTACGGCTCACAGTTACTACGGTAGTCCCGCAAATATGATGTTCCCACTGGCGCGCGGCTACAGCGGTAACTGGCCAGTGACCATATCTCATTCGCAATTCGACAACGGCACGGATTGCCTGACGTTGAACGGTTCGGGTAATGGTGGTTCTGCGTCACTGGTCACCGGCCGCACAAAATATCCTTACGGCTCATTCCTTGTTCTCAACGGCATCCTCGTGGTGAACATCACAGAGCCACTGTATGGTCAGAACGGCTCCTTGTTTTTCATCGCTCCCGCCAGCCGTGGCCACATCGGTACGGGCGTCTTCGAAGACGATAGAGGCGGGTCCAGCTTCGACGCCGGTGACCTGACGTTCGGCGCGAAGAACGGCTGCTGAACCCCGCCGGGGCGCTTACCGCTGCGCCGTAGCCATGGCAGTGGGAATGGTTAGGTTCTGGGCGTACTAAACGATCATGCTGCTAGCCATCATGCACGGATTGTTATTGGCGCAGGCGACGCCGTCGCCGTCGCCGCTTC
Organism: Candidatus Binatia bacterium; assembly: GCA_035544215.1. GTDB lineage: Bacteria > Vulcanimicrobiota > Vulcanimicrobiia > Vulcanimicrobiales > Vulcanimicrobiaceae > Cybelea. The sequence continues at coordinate 288,511 of DATKHY010000003.1, forward strand.
CGACTGGGCCTTGCCAGCACGAAGTCGCTATCGTCATGCCTGTTATGCCGGAACTCCCGAAGTCGCTGAATCCAGCAGGGCCATTTCGCGTAGCGGCGACAGTCTTGGTCGGCCCTGACGGGTCGGTGGAAAACGCCACGATCTCGCACCCTAGTGGGTACTCCGCTGTTGACGCTGCGGTTATTAAAGCCGCTCGTGCATCGACCTACAGTCCGAAGGTGGTCGACTGCAAACCGGTGGAAGGCCGTTATTTGTTTTGGACGGATGTTCAGCCTGGACCACCATAGGTTCAGAGTCCGCCGCCACTTCAACTACCTGAAGGCCGTAGCGCCGGCGCTTGCGTGCGTAAAGCCTCGCAAGTTCGCATCAGTCTAAAATCTCGAGTCAGTGGCTCGACGCGACGCTGACGGTCACCGCACCTCCAACGCCCCGCATGAGTTTGGTGGCAAGTTCGCCTTTGGGATAGTTCCAAATCGCCTCGCCGCCGTCGTGCGTACCGATAATTTTGTCGCCTTGGATCCAAAACTGATGCAATTGGCCCCCCGCGCGAAACAATAATGTGAGGTGGACCAAGTCTCCGTAGCTACCCGATATGCTGAACTGGTAAATCGGCGCAGGAAATTTTCCGGTGAACCGGCCCGACGCGATTGCGATATCGTGGCCGTCCCACATGAGGTCGGAAGGCTTATTGATGGACTTACCCAGCGTAATGTTTGTGAACGTGCTGCTTCCGGCAGGAAGTTCAGCAAGCTGATAGCTGCCGTCGTTGCCGTCAACAAAGAGATTGCCCGATCCGTCGTAGGCGCAAAAATTTATGAGACCAAGGTCCGAATCGGTGTAGGTCGTCGGGAGGCTCCAGCCGCTAGGGCTGGGCCTAAACACTTCAAGTTTGCTGTAGGTGGCGGTTGCGAGGTTTCCCGTAGTCGGATCGATCGAACAACCAGATGGAAAGTCATAGATCGTATTGATTGTGGCAATCGGAGAAGAGCCGCCGTGCGCGTATTCTAGGATTTCATTCTGAAAATATTCGGGGATGAAGACATCGCCCGCGGCGTCGCTGCACATCCCATAAACGCTGCCAAAGTTTCCCAAGGGAGCCACAAACTTGCCTCGTGGGTAGGTATAGATCTTCACGATCTCGCCATCGGTAACATAAAGAAGATCCTGCCCCGACAGGTTCGGACGCATCCGCGAACCGTTGTGATCGGCGTGCATCGCGCCCGGCGCGCCAAGCGGCGGCTGCGCTCCGCCGCAGCCTGATAGCACCGCCACGGTTGCAAGAACACCGAAAGCGTAGCGGCCGAAAGGTGAAATAATCATTCCGCTTGTCCTCTCCGACTTGTCGCAGCGTGTTTGGATTATACAACGGTTCGGGGAGGAAGGGGTCCCAGGCCATTCCGCCCACCGGGACCCGGCGTGAACCGGAGCGAACGCCCGTTCGCCTCATGGCCAGACCGCCGCAATACGAACGGAAGCTGGACGATCCCGACGTCGACGAAGCTCACAATCGAAACCGTGCTGAAGCAACTAGGTCCGCAGCAGCGGGCTCGTGTGCTCGCATGGCTTTGCACGCATTACGACGATGGGGGCCAGCGCTACGGCACAATCAAGAGGCGACGGATCGCGCAAGACGGTGACGAGTATTGGCTCGTCCGTGTCCCGATGCGAATTCTTAGGACGTGACGCATGGCAGCGCTCCGCGTAGGCGTCGCTGGCGCGGAGTTTGGAACGTTAGAGGTCCGGCGTGCGTGAACTGCGGTAGCTCTGAGCGCACTCGGCGAGATCGGGGCTACTGCGCGCGTTGCTTTCCCTGGGCTGAGCACCTCCGAATTCATGGAGACGTGGGCCGAAGAAGACCCGCGTACCTGGCGAACATGTTCGTTTTGGGGAATGTCGCTCGAGCCGGTGCTGCAGGCGTGTCATCGCCGCGGTTACGCGGTGGACGCGCGTCTCAGCGGTTTGCGCCGCCGTCGCCATTTCGTTCAAGACGCGCGCACCGTTGCTCGTGAAGCGCATCATTACGCTGATGAGCCAGGATTCACCGAAGGCCATGGTTATGTTCTCCTAGTTAAAGAGCCGCGCAGCGGCCTCATGCGCCGCCTTCATCCCGGCGGGAAGCTACAACGCGCTGTCGAAACCTCGGTCGCCTTAGAAAGTGGACAAGCTGCGGGCCGTTGCGGCCCGCGCGAAAGGTTGGGTTTCTCGTGAGAAACGCTCTGATTCTACTCGCTTTGGTCGTTGGACTCGCCGCACCGGTTAGTGCGCAGCCGATGACAGGCATGGCGGCCCTGCAGTATTACGTCGGCACCTGGTCATGTATGGCCGGGCCGATCGGAAGTCCGCCCAGCAAAGCGACGGCAACCTTTACTATTGACTCCGGCGTCATGCGGGAATGGGTCGCCGTACCAGCGCAGGGCAAGATGACGAGCCCCTACGCTCTCAGCATTTCAACCACTTACGACGCGAAGAACGGTCGCTACGTCGAAACGTTTCTTGACAACGGGGCCAACTGGACGGTTTCGACTGCGCAGCCATGGACTGGGAATACCGAGCAATGGACGGATCAGTCGTCAGGCGACGGCAAATTAGGCCACAGTCAAACCGTCCGCACTGACCAGAACAGCTTCACCTTTACCGGCTATCCCACGGTAACTAGCACGAAGCCGGTCTTTCAGGGGACGTGCAACCGCTCGTCGTAGATTAGCCGATCATTTGAGTGCAGCATCGGCGTTGGCCGCCGTGCCCTAATACACGGCTTCGTATGAGCGAGGCCGTTGTTGCGTTTAGCTTCATCGAATCGGAACGTGATGTCGCGTGGCGACCTCGTATTCGTAGGGCCTAACGGCTTGCCCTAGCGCTCCTTCCAGGGGAATACGTTGGCGTGCGTTTGCCGCCGCGTGTGGCAACGCCTGACATATGGTGGCTTAATCTCCAGAGCGCTGAGGCAGCTTTTACATTCCGTGGTTATAATCTCCCACCCGGTCTTTCGGGAGTGGCTTCAGAATCCAGAGCATCCCAAATACTTTCGGTACGCTGGCCACTTCTGGGGCGTCGCTCCTGGCACTCGTCCGAGCGTAATCCGCACCAGAATCAATCATGTAGATCAGACACTCAGATCAGCCGACATGCTGTTACAAGAAAGAGACGTCGAGGCGATATCGGCCCAACATGGCAGGAAGCTATTTGACCGCCGAGACATCGAACGTGCGTTAGAGTTCCACAACGCCTTGAAAAGCCGATTTCGTAAGGACCTCGCGACCCTGAAGGTAATGATCGACTGAGGTAATGATCGACTGAATGAGTCGGCTTGTGTGTTCTGCGGGAAGGGCGCTTGCGTTAGTATACGGCGTTTTAATGGTGGGCGGTACATGGATTGAACATGTGACCTCTTCCGTGTCAAGGAGACCCATTCGTGCGGCGCTGCACAAATCGGGCGTGCATAGTACGCATTTTGAGCATAGTGTGCGGTACCGTTGCTACCGGGTTGCTACCTGGCAAGGTCGGAAGCCCTTGGCGCTCACGTTAGACCCAGAGCCTCACGTTTTGCGGTGATTGCGCCTCCTAGTTGGCCTTTGAAGCCTTAGTGCTAATCAGGTGAAAGACGGACGGGGCAGTCCCGCTACGGCGAAATTCGCCACAAACGTCTTTCCCGACGGACCCCAGCAGGGGGAAACCAACTCCGCCGCTCAAACTGGCACAAGGGAAGGCAATTCCTTGAATCGTTTTCACGGTTTTTCTACGGCCGACGATATGTCGTCGCTCGGCTCACTACTAAGACGGCGTAAACCTCCTTTACCCAGCATGAAAATCATCAGACTACGGTTCCTTCTATGCGCTTCGACTATTGCGACGCTGTGCGTCGCTTGTACTCCTCACAGTGACACATCTCCCTTAGCGAAGTTCGGGCAGGCGTGTACCCTTCGGCCCGGCTTGCGGCCGAACAATGCGAAACTAAGGAGCGCCCTAACCGACAATCGGCGGTGGGCGCTCGCAAACCGGCACCAGGTTAGTAACGCAGACATTCCTACGTCGGTATACCTCGGATTTCGTTACCCGCCGGTGCGATCTATGTCTTCGGGACGGGCCCGACCCGCGACGCTATGTTACGCTGATCTTTCGCATCGCGATTTTTCGCATCTCGCTTTTTCGCATCTCAATCTTTCGTATGCGAACCTCGCTGGCGCCAATCTATCGTACGCAAATCTGACAGGGGCTAATCTTACGGCTGCCAACCTAGTAGGCGCCAACGTTGACTTTGCAAATCTTTCGCGGGCAACTCTTTCGTACGCTGCATTGGACAATGCTGACCTGCTAGGCACGAACCTAGCAAACGCTACTTTTACACATACTGACCTCAGTTATGCGGATTACGAGCCCGCAGCGGAGCCTCCTAGTGCTACCGTCGTGCATATTTTCGGCCTTGAAACTCTAAAAACAGCTCACGATAGGGACGTGACGGGAATGGTTCAGCTACGGAAGCTGCTTGCTGATGCGGGATTCGTGCAGGACGTTCGCGCTATAAGCTCGGCCATCCAACGAAACACTACGGCCTACTATCAAGGTTCGTCGTTTTCGTGGGGTAGTCTTTCCGCGTTGGGGCGGTTCATTGCATTCGACATAACGACAGCCTACGGACTATCCCCGGAGCGCGCCCTGAAACTCATTTTTATACTCGGCAGCTTACTTGTGCCAGTTTATATGCGAGCAATTATCACGACCAGTTCCGAAACCAGCAGCTTAGCTGGAATCTATAAGGACTTGCCGGTCAGTGAACCCGATGCAAAGAACGAGTCGCGAACGAAAGACGATGGCGCACATAAACGGCTCCGCGCGACGGGGTGGCATGCATTTTGGTGGGCGGCCTATTTTTCGCTGCTATCGTCGGTAAACATCGGTTTCGAGCAGTTTACGCCTGGAGAGTGGATTCGCCGCCTTCAGCTGACGGAATACACCTTGCGGCCAGTTGGATGGGTTCGCGTAGTGTCCGGGGCGCAGTCTCTCCTAAGCGTTTACCTCCTGGCCATATGGGTGCTTACGCGCTTTGGGAACCTCTTTCAGTGACTGTCATCAAAGCTCATAAAAGCGGATAGGGCGAGCCAAGGTTTCACAGGTACGTACCTATGGCACGCCGAAACGCTGAGCGTAGTTGTTTTGCGCTCTTTAGTCGCTATCGCCCGAACTAACAGATAATGTAGCCGAGGCAAATCGCGGCCTTAGCTCAGTCAACGTCCGTCCCGTTAGCAACGACACGACGACTAACACCACAGTTACGGCTGTTGCGGTTACTGAGGCGGCGCCAATGCCTCCCCAATACTCGATAACTAAAAGAGAAGAGGCTACCGGCGGGAGTATCAAAATCGCGATGGTGCTTGCCACAATCGAAAAAGGATTACTAAAGAGGCCGACCCAGGGATATGATTCTATTGAGGAATTTGGCAACTCGGACATCTTGAGACTTATAACGAACATCTGAAGGAGGGATAGCAAATAGAGTGCGGCTATAAGAATCGCTATCGGGCCCACAAGTAGCACGACACGTTGGTCGACTGTCAGCCCGAACAAACTTATTGACTGCCGCGAGTTATCAATTCTATCCTGAAGATAGGCTACTGCTTGCGCCGGCGTCTTTAGTGACACGTCATTCCAAAATAGTCGCAGTTCCGAAAGCAGTGCCTTTTCTTTCGAGTTGCCAAACACAATGCGCTCGTTATCCGGTTCAAACTTCCTTAGCCATTGCTGCGGCGTTGCAGGACTCGTCATGGACGCGCTGGACGCGTAGAAAACCGTTAACGGAACGCGCTCTACGAATGACCACGTCCTAGGGCCATCGAACCAGTAGACGTGCAACAGGCCGTCCTTTACATCGTTGTGGTGCAAAAATACCGTCACGTTTTCATCGGGGCTAAACGCGTCCTCGACAACCGATGGGAGCGGAGCTAGGGGTATCACCTCTTTTTCGTTCCTAGCGAGTGTCACGGAGAGAACCACGGCGGCGACGGCCGCAGAAGAGGGAATCCTTCGACAGGGTGCCCATCTGTGCTGGTCGTCAACGCACGCGCCGTCAATCGCGGTTCTTGCGACAGTCTTCCAAGGGTCCCACTCTAACTTTTGCTTTAGCAGAGCAGGCTCGACTCCCATTCCAGTAGATGACGCGTCAGAAAAAAACTCATAAATCTCTTGTAGTGTGGCGGTCCTATCATCCGGTACATAGATAAGAAGCGGGAAATCGACCCTCATTGACTTTGACTGCCACCGGTTCTTAGCAAAGCCGGTGCGAAGCGAATCCGTCGGGCCAGGTACCAAATTATGAAGTAATACTTTTCCTACTACTTGGATGTAGCTGGTGGGGAGGCCAGCATAGTCTACGCTGCGCAGCGCCGTCGCTTCGGTTAGCGCTTGTCTTAGCGAAGCAACTTCATTCGGCGACAAGGCAAAAAGCAAGACCGCGGCCGAGACTAGCATTAAGACAAGATGGCCGTTTCTAATGGCTCCGAGAAAGCTATTCATTGCCTGGTGCGATGATTCGGCTTTCGTCCGCCTTTATCCTCAAGGAAAAGCCTTCAACTCAGTGTGCGCGGCCAGCAGTTGCCGGTGCCCTTCGTGAGCCGAATGTATGCCATGTCGGCGCGACGGGCATCGTTTACAAGCGGTAGATACGAGGCGACAACTTCTCGGTCGGCGTCCGAGAGGCGCAATCGTTCCGCCTATCGGGTCTCCGGCGCACAAGCACCGGCCCCGCGCTCATCGCCGCGTTGCTACCAGCGCGAAAATCGACCTCTTCCGCAAGAAACAAAAAAAGGCCCGCATCGCTTTATGTGACGGGCCTTTTCAAACTTGGGCGGTACATGGATTGAACATGTGACCTCTTCCGTGTCAAGGAGTCCCATTCGTGCGGCGGTGCGTGGAACGAGCGCGCATAGTGTGCATTCTGAGCATAGTGTGCGGTGCCGTTGCTACCGGGTTGTTACCCGCGCCCGACGCTTAGTCAGCGGTCACCGCGTTGGAATCTTCACCAGCCAGTAGGGCCACTTCGTCAATGGTGACGCGCTTGCGCCTGCGCGTGATTTGAGGCGAGAACATCATGCCACGGTCGTCGTAGTACAACGCGAGCGAGGCCGTCAGATGGGCCCTGTCCTCGGGCCCAAGTCGCTTGACCATCGCCTTGAGCGCCGCCGGGGTCGCCATAGGGTTGTCGTCCTCGTAACCGTACCCCGGCGGCCTGACCGAGGGGACGGGTGTTCGGCCCGCATGTTAGCGGGCCGGAACCTGCGAAATGGCGGACGCCATGCCGCTGAGCACCGCCTTGGCGGTTTGCCCGGTTAACACTAGGTCCCCGTCTTGGTCTGCTCCCGGGAGAACCCCGGTTGGATATTGCGCATCGGCGTTCTCGATGTAGAAAATAATTATTTCGCCTGCACCGTTTCTATCCGAGACACGCGCTAAACGCGCGGTCCTAAAAAGACGCGGCACTACGTAACCGCTCCTCGTCAGCGCGGCTCTAGTAACACCGGCTTCGCGAGTCGGAAACGCTTTTGACTCGGCGTCGTCGTCGTATACGTATGTGCCCAGGCGATATACGTCGGCGCCGAATTTGAACGGAGGCTTAGACGGATAAACGAACTTGAAAGTCTCGCCGAGCCTCACATGCTCAAACTGGATAATAACTAGGTGTTGGATATGATTCGAGGCATCGGCCTGCACGAAGACTCGACGGTCTACGTCCGTTGATTCCAGCGAAAGTCTAATCGGCGGCTGCGGAACGTATCCATCAGCCACCTGTAGGGCAATGGCGGGATTCGCCGTTGATGTAACGAGTAGGCCCGACTGTGTGACAACGCCGACGTTATTTGCCAGGAGCAAACTTGTTGCAAACGTCAGCCAACCTGCGTTTAGCATATATACAATCCGCCATTTGGGTTATTGGCTCAGAACGACCTTTTTCCGCGATTAAGAGTAGCGCCGTCCATTTGGAAAGACATGGCAGCGGCGTTTTGCTTCCTCTTGAACACGTGACCTCTCCATTGGCATGCGGCCGAGGCGAACAGTCATTGTTAGTGCCTCCGTCAGAAAGGTTCGACGGCGCGGGGACGTTCCCAGCCCGGAGGCTTGCGGCGTTCGAGTCGCCTCGACTTTGCGCCCTTCTGAGCCCCAATTTGTCAAGGAGTTCCGCTGATGCGGCGCTCCGTAAATCTTCGCGCATGTTGAGTGCAGCGAAACTTGCAGCTAATCGAGCAAACTCACTGCGGAGCAGCGGTCCGCGAACAATCGCCGGTAGCCGCGCGTCATCGACGAATGCAACGCGGCACGGACTCTCAGCGACGAGCGTCGTGGTTATTCGAGGCGTGGAGAATGAAACCGACTATGAGGCGCTGGTAGCGGATGTCATTGCGGACCTACGGCCGGTAGGTGCCGTCGAAACGTTGCTCGTCGAAAGAGTGGCGCAGCTATTCTGGCGCCTTCAACGCGTGCTGCGTTTTGAAACCGAGCGTTTGTCGCAGCAAAGTTGTGAAGCCGCAAGCTCGTGCGTAACCCTTGAGGAGACCGTCAAAGATGGAGCACTGCGCGAACGGTTCTGTTCGGCCTTGGGCCACCTTTTTTTGCCTGAGGCGTCCGAGCTTGAGCCGGAGACGGTCGGAACCATCTTCGAGGCGTTTAGAGACTGCCAAAGCGAGGCCCAGCGGCGAGTGTTTCGCGAAACGGAACACGGTTGGCTATCGGCTGTGAGAGAGCCAGGCGCGCGCGTTACGGTCGGCGACGTTCTTCGATTCTTGCGGGCCGCCGAGGAGCGCCTCCAGGCTTTAGGGCCGGTCGCCCTGGGGAGTCCAGTGTCGCCCCTTGAGAAACCACAGCCGAACCTCATCGCGACGGTCTACAGCTACTACCTGGGCACGGAGCGGCTTTGGAGTCGCTTTGATGGAGAAGCGATTCGCGGGTTCGACAGGCGCATTACGGACGCGCTATTGCTACAGCTCGGTGCTGTTGGCCTAGTCGACCGCTACGAACCTCGCCTGCGTAAAGACCTCACGAACACCCTGCGCGACCTAGCAGACCTTCAGGATAGGCGCCGACGTTGGCGCCGGGGAACCGCCGCGGCCGAGGAGCGGCTTACCATTGCCGCGATACCTCAACGCTAGTTTGGCTTCGTTCTGCGAAACGCGTTTCGCGCACAAACCCTGACCGCAGTCGGGGCGGCTAGGCAGCAGGAGGCCGCTCGGTCCCGGTAGTAGAGCGGGCGCCTGGGGTGCGGCCCGCGTTGCCGCTCCTCATCCCAACGACAATACCTAAGCCGATTTCAACTGCGATGGCGTGTGGGGCAGCGTCCCTTAGTCGCACGTGTCTCAAATCCGTGTGAAAGGCATCATTTCCGCAACATCCTCGTCCCAACCGTTGCGGATGCAGTAGTTTCGTAACTGAACGACCCGCTCAAACACGGACTCGTCAAAACCTTGGTAGACTTCGATGACTGGACGCAGAGCTCGATATGAGTTGAGGGCAACGTCGCCCACATATTCGGCAATCATTTCTCTGTTCAGCGCCGAGTGCTGGAAAATGATGCCAATGTCCTCAAGAGTATAGAGCACGTCGATTGCAGCGTCGCGAAGCTCGGGCCAATCAGGGCCAGCAAGAGTCAATCGCTTGTCGGCGCCGATAGAAACCCCCTCGAACCGCTTTCTATCCCTGCGACAAAGTTCGTAGTTACGTCCGAACGCTGGGTCATCTATCTTTTCGCAGACTTTTAGGAACACCTCAGCATCTACGGATTTCTTGGTCGTGGCGAGTTGCGGAATCGCGAACAGACCCACTGCCGCGACGATTGCCGCACTGACCCAAGTACCGTACGCCGCAATCCAATCAGCGGACTTTCCCGTCGCGAAGAAGTGGGAAGGGAGCCAGCAGAGTATCGCCGCGGACAACAACCCCAGGAGAACCCACAAGCGTATATCCATAATGTCAGCCGCGTTCTTTTACGAACGCTCGGTTGCCTAGGCACCCTCGTCCGGAGTAGCAAATTGGTCAAGCTCGGTAGGAATTTGACACCAAGTGGTTTCTGATGCTAGAGTAGCGTCCGTGAAGCACAGTCTCAGCCTGTCGAATGAGGTGGGGGAGCGCCTAAGGGAGGTGGCCCGGACCATCGACGCCACGCCCTCGTCGCTGGCGGACGTTGCCCTCAAGAAGCTATTTGAACACTCGCCAAAGGAGATAGCGATAATGCTTGCCCGATACAGACTGGACCGAAGGGCGCCAACAAGAGAGTGGTGGCAGCGTTCATTTTGGACACTCCTTGCTGAGCGCATGGGGACGTTCGACCCGATTAGTAATCCATATGTCGCTCGCGATTACGAGGACTACTACCTCGTATTGCTCCGAAATAGCATTGCGCGCGACGACAAAGAGGATGAGCCGCTCCATATTCACCTCGGACCGCGCGCGGGAAGCAACGGGCCCAATGGCGGATGGCCGTTTTCACGCGAGACATCGCCCGTTCAGGCGGCAGAACAAGTGGCGAGCGAACTCAAACGGCTCGGCGTCGCGATGGATTATGAGGGGCGAATCAACAAGGTTCGCGGGATTCTGGCGGAGCGACTAGGTTCAGACGGTGACAACAGCGACCGCTTTGGTAACGCGCAGTTTCATCCTGCGATGGTCTACGGTGCAGAAGGCGAGCGCGGCATGATGGTATGGAACCTCCTCAGACTGAACAGCTCGACGCATCCACGGACCGATGTTCACTTCCATTGGCGGTCGAGCACGGCAACGCAGATGGCTGAGCAGCTTCTAACTGCCTATGAGAAGCTGATGTCATCTCCTAGCTAACCAAATGCCTGTGCGCTAGGCTCCCAAAGCATCCCGGACACGCTGACGGAGCTTGGCGACGTGGTCTAAGGCGGCTAAAGCAACGGCATTATTGGGCGCCGTCGTTAGTAGCTGCTGTGCCGTCGCCTCATATTGACCAATGACGGTAGCTTCCCTCAAACCTTGCTGCTTTCCAAGATTCGGATTCCTAGCGTTCTGCTCAAGCTCGTTGACCATAGCTTCAGCGCCGCCAGCCTCTTTCTGAAGTCGTTCGCGAAGGTTCTCTACGAAATCCATGCCCACGTTGCCATCGCCTCACTGTCGGTTCGGGTGCTGCCTTAGCCAGGCACGTGATACCTTTCGCACCGACTGCGCGTTGCTACCTGCGTTGCTACCCGGGCGCAAAATCGACGCCTCCCAGCATAAGAAAAAAGGCCCACATCGCCTTATTTGACGGGCCTTTTTCAAACTTGGGCGGTACATGGATTGAACATGTGACCTCTTCCGTGTCAAGGAAGCGCTCTCCCACTGAGCTAACCGCCCTTAATCCGTAGCGCGCGGGAACGGCCCAGACTTCGAATTCCGGCGCGCGGGCCCTGCTCGCATCGAATTTTTTCGATTTGACAAGCCACTTTAGTGCATGATAGAGTTTCGCGTATTACTCATTCCGGTTATAGGAGGCACGATGAATAATAT